>JBBSJC010000236.1:0-11642 GCA_038257655.1 Polyangiales bacterium
GATACATCCTAGCGGTCTTGAATACTGAGCTACCGATCGCGCGGTTGCGCCCTGGCCTACTGCTCGCCCTCGAGCAGGGGCCAGTCGTGATCTCATCCCCGACCGGCTCCGGAAAATCAACCGAAGTGCCGCGCTGGTGCGAGGGACGCACGCTGGTGATCGAGCCACGTCGTATCGCCTGTCGCAGCCTGGCCGCACGGGTGGCGGAGCTCGAGGGCACGGAGCTCGGTGACGGCGTCGGATACCTTGTACGCGATGAGCGGGTCGCAAGCAGCAGCACGCACCTCCTGTTCGCCACACCGGGCATGGTACTGCGCGACCGGACGCTGCTCGAAAGCGCGCACACGGTCGTGCTTGACGAGTTCCACGAGCGCAGCCTCGAAATCGATCTGTTGCTCGCGCTGCTACTGCGCCGACAGCAGCGACGTCTGATCGTGATGTCCGCCACGCTCGACGGAGAACGCGTGGCAAGCCACATCGGGGGCGTTCATCTCAGCGCCGAGGGACGCGCTTTCGAGGTCGATATTCGCTATCTGAGCGGGCCCGACGTGCTGCCCGATGCGAGTGACTTGGCAGGCCGCGTGCGCCGCGCGCTCGAAAGCGCTGCCAAGGACCCGGGCGATGTGCTCGCGTTCTTACCGGGTAAGGCCGAAATCGAAGCCTGTAGCCAGGCCTTGCAAGCCGTGCGCGGCGCGCCCTACACGCTGTTGCCGCTACACGGCGGGTTGACGCTCAAGGAGCAGCGACGCGCGTTCGAGCCTGCCCGCAACCGTAAGGTCATCCTGGCGACGAACGTGGCCGAGACCTCCCTTACCATTCCGGGCATCGGCGTGGTGATCGACACGGGGCTCGTGCGCCAGACGCACTATCACGAGGGTCGTGCCCACCTGGCGCTCGGACCTATCGCGGAGGACAGTGCTGCGCAACGCACAGGTCGCGCCGGGCGTACGGCCCACGGCGTGTGTTATCGACTGTGGAGCCCCACCGCACGTCTGCAGCCCCGCACCGCACCCGGCATCCATCGCGAGTCGCTCGTGCCGCTAGTGCTCGCGGCCGCAGCCTGGGGCGAGCGCGCAGAAGACCTGCCCCTGCTCGATGCGCCCAAACCTTACGCTCTAGACGCAGCGCGTGCCGACCTCAAGGCGTGGGGCGCCCTCGATAGCCAGGGGGCGCTCAGCGCTTCCGGCCGCGGCATGTTTGGCATGCCGGTCGATGCGCTCCAAGCACGACTCCTACTCACGGCCAAAGTCACAGGCTGCCTCGAAGACATGATCGATTTGGTCGCAGCTCTGTCGGTGGGTCGCCCGCTGTTCCTGTCTGCACCAAGCGAGCACGCCTACCAGGATGACCTGCGTCAGGCGGGCTGCGATCTGAGCGCACTTATCCGAGCCGTGCGCAGCAAACAGCCAAGCGAGCACGCCATCTCCGCTTTTGTGCTCGACGAAGTACGGCGCGCACGCTCGCGACTGCGGCGCATGGCGGGACTAGCAGACACGCCCGCGCCTGACGCTGCCGGCTCGCTCGACCGCGAAGCACTGCTGCGCACCGCGATAAGCGCCGACCCGCGCGTGGTGTACGTGGCGCGCACACGGGGCCGCGACACCTATTTCAGCAACGGCGGCACGGAGCTTGAGCTTGCCCGGGAGAGTGCGGTGCGAAACCTGCGCGCAGTCGAAGCACTGGTCGTGCTCGATACGCTTGGTTTCGGCACAGGACGCGAAGCGCGCGTGCTTATCACCTGCGCTGCCGCGATTCCGCTTGCGACCATTGCGCGCGCCGGCCTCGGACAGGACCGGCTCGCCTCGGTGCAGCTCGATCGCAAGCGCGCGGTGGCGAAAGTGGTCGCCAAAATCGAGCGCGTGTATGCCAAGCGTGTGATAGCCGAGCGCGAAGAGATGCCGGTCGGCGAGGTGGCACGGGAGGCTATCGCAAGCTTGCTCGAGCGCGGCAGCCTGTTTCGCGACGCCGTTCACACAACACGCTCGCGGCTAGCCCGCAGCGCGCTCGCAGCCCAGCTTGCCACACGCGGCCATGTCGCCTGCGTGCCAAGCTCAACACCCAGCCCCGACCTCGCCAGCTTTTTACGCGCTCGCTTGGAGGCGCTCGGCGTCGAGAGCGGCGAGGACCTTGCCCTGCTGTCTGCCAGCGATTTCTTGGCACCCGAGCTGCCCTACGAAGTGCAAAGCATGATCGATCGCGACTTTCCAGAGACCGTCAGCGTCGGTGATGCCAGCTATCGCGCCGAGTATGATTTAACTCAAAATCAGGTCTTGCTGCACATGGTCAAGGGTAGCCGTCGCGATCCGCCGCCGCTCAGCTACCTACCCAAGTTTCCAGGCTTGCGCATCGCGGTCGCGGGGCCGCGCGGTATCGCGATACTAAGACAGCGTGGCGGAATATAAGCTTATTCTTCTATACTGCCCCCCTGCAAACGGCTGCCGAGTCAGCGTTCTTGGAGGGCAGGCTCAGCTGATGCCTAAAGCTCTAGCTCGTCTTCGTCTTGCGCTTCGGTAGGTTCGTGGCGCTTGCGCAGGGAGCGCTTCAAAAACCCGCGCGAGGTGGCCACAAAGCCGACCTCGAGCAGGGGTTGAGCGAGCTTAGACTTCTCAACCTCGGCCCCGTCGACGCGCGCGATCAAATAGGCAAACCGTTCACCGCGCGCGATGCTGCGCGCTAGCGTGCCTGCGACGAGCTTGGCGTCTTCGTCGCGTTCGCGGGGCTCTTCGCGGAAAAAGCTAAGCAGCGTGTGCTCCTTGCGACCAAGCCAGGCAAGTAAGCGTCCATCCCCCGCCACCACGACCTGCGCACCGTCGGCGCGCATGGGTTTGGCTCCCTCCCGCGGCGGCCAGGCCAGGGCGGCTCCCCAGGGCGATGCCGGATCGGTGGCGGCGAGCAAGCGCGAAGGCTCATGGCCCTGACTCTCGCGCTCATTGCGTAAAAGCTCCTCGGCACCGGGCTGCGCAAACTGGGCCGCGCCCAACCCCTCCACGAAATAACCGCGACGCACGCGGCCGGCGTCTTCCATCGCACGCAGCACTTCATAGACCGCGGAGAAGCCGCCGGGGATGCCCTCTGCACGCAAGGCCTCGCGCACGAGCACGCCGTGGCGAGCCAGCAACGACCGCACCAGGCTCGCGCGCCTGACTGTTTCGCTGACCTCTCCGTACGACAGTAAGGTCCAGCGTCCTTCACTGCCCGGCAGCACGCGACTGACGCGCACACCGCGCTTACGATCCGGCTGGCCGCCTGTCGCCCGCGAACGCAGCGGTTGAAACATGTCGTTTGTCACTTCGCCGGTCCACACCAGCTCCCAAAGTGCCTCGAGTACGTCGGGGGCAAAACCCGCCGTCATCTTGACGAGCTCGTAAAAGAACACGGCGCCGCGCTGGGTCAGTACCTCGCGCACCTTGTCTATCAAGGGGCTGTGTTTCGGTTCGGGCTTGGGCGCGAGCTCCTCAAAGTGATCGCGAAAGTACAGGGCAACGCGGCTGCCGCCTGCAAGCTGTGGCTCGATGCCGCGCCACACGAGCTCACCGGACGTCAGCAGCTGATCGAGGTCGGCAGGCGAAAACCCGGGCACGCGTGCAGGCAGGATGTCGCGCTCGAGCGCGCCCAGGGGAAGCGGCACGCCTTCAAGCCGTTCGAGCGCCGTGCGCAGCGCAGGTAGCCCACGCGCGCTGCGCCCGATGCCATGCCAGCCCGCAAGAAAGCGCGCGTAGGCCAGCTTATCGACAGCTTCGACTTCTTTGCGCAGGGCCGAAAGCGAGCGACGCTTGATGCTGCGCATCACGTCGACGTCGCAGAAGGTAATCCCGGGCTTGTCGGGATGGATCTCGCCGCGCAACAAGCGGCCGCGCGCCACCCACCCGTCGAGGGCGGCAGTGACTTGCGCCACAGGGACGTGATAGCGCGCGGCAAACTGCTCCGGCGCAAACGGCCCGTGCGTGCGCGCAAAACGCGATACCAGGTCCATCAACGGCTCGCGCACCGGCTCAAGGTACGCATTGGCAAGACCTGCCGGTGGCATGACACCGAGTGCATCGCGATAACGCGCGGCGTCTTCGACCGCAATCACACGACTTTCGCCGCCGATGCGCACTTCGATCGCCCGGCGCGCGCGTAACAGCGGTGCAAGCAGCGTCTGTTGTGCCTCGCCCAGACGTTGCGCAAGCTCCGCCTGCGATAGGTCGCCGACAAACAGCAACAGATCATGGAGCTCGTCTTCGTGCCGTGGAGGATAGTCAATTCGACTTACCATCCGTTCCACGTCGACGATAGCGACGGGGTCGAGCAAGTCCTTCAGCTCTGCCTGCCCCAAGAGCTCGCGCAGCTGGCTCGGGTCAATACTGAGCGCCGCGGCACGCCGTTCGGCAAGCGGCGCATCGGCGTCGTAGATGAAGTTACCGATATAGCTAAACAGTAAGCTCGCAGAAAATGGCGAGGGCTTTTCGCTGTCGACCGTGACCACCTTAACCTTATGCCGCTGTACATCGGCCATCAGCGCCGTCAGCGCAGGCACGTCGAACACGTCTTGCAGACACTCCCGGTACGTCTCGAGCAGAATCGGAAACGAGCCGTAGCGCGACGCGACCTGCAGCAAGTCCGCTGAGCGCTTGCGCTGGGCCCACAGGGGCGAGCGTTTGCCAGGATAACGGCGCGGCAACAGCAGGGCTCGCGCCGCGCACTCGCGAAAGTGCGAGGCAAACAGCGCGGTTTGACCGATGGCACCGATCAAAATCTCTTCAATTTCCTCCGGCAACGGCAGGAGCGAAGCGATATCCGGTGGCTCATCGCGCTCCGGAAAGCGCAACACGATGCCATCGTCGGTCCACACGCTCTCGGCCACGGTACCCAGCACGGTGCGCGCCTTTTCGCTGATGCAGATCGAAAGGGGCGAGTGCACGCGCGAGCCAAAGGGCGAGAGCAGACACACGCGGATATCACCCACCTCGTCGAGAAAGCGCTCGACGACCAACTTCTTGTCTGTGGGGACTTGGTAAGGTACTTCCTGTTGCTCGCGCACATAGCGCACGAGATTGTTCGCCGCCTTTTGATCGAGGTGGTGATCGCGCGTGAGCAGCGCCAGCGCTTGCGGCGTGTCGATGCGCTCGAGCTTGTGCAACAAACTGCCGATGCCGCGACCGAGCTCGACGCTGCGCCCGAGCCTGTCGCCATGCCAAAACGGCATCTTGCCGGGCTGGCCTGGGGCGGGCGTGACGAGCACGCGGTCGTGCGTAATCTCCGCGATGCGCCAGCTTGAGGCACCGAGCACGAACACTTCGCCCTCGCGCGCCTCAAATACCATCTCTTCATCAAGCTCGCCGACGCGGCGGCTAGTCTTACCTTCTCCACCATCGACCAGAAACACCCCGTACAAGCCGCGGTCGGGGATGACGCCCGCGTTGAGGATGGCAAGGCGTTTGCTGCCCTTACGCGCTTCGAGCACGCCGCGCTCGCGATCCCAGGTGATGCGCGCCTTGAGCTCCGCAAACTCATCGGAAGGGTAACGTCCAGAGAGCATATCGAGCACGCTGTCAAAGCTCGAGCGCGCAAGCTCCGCAAACGGCGCGGCACGACGCACCAGCGCAAACAACACGTCGACTTCGATCGACTCCTCGCTCGCCACGATCGCGACCACATGTTGGGCGAGCACATCGACGGGGTTGCGCGGATAACGCGTCTCTTCGATCTCCCCTTCGCGCATGCGGCGCACCGCTTCGGCGCAGGCCACCAAATCTCCGCGGTGTTTGGGAAAGATAGTGCCTTTGGGGTTACCCCCCACCTGATGGTTTGCGCGACCCACTCGCTGGATGCCGGAGGTGACCGAAGGCGGCGCTTCGATCTGTACCACGAGATCGATCGAGCCGATGTCGAGGCCAAGCTCGAGACTGCTGGTGGCGACGATGCAAGGCAGCGTGCCGCGCTTGAGCGCGTCTTCGATCTCAACCCGTTGCTCGCGTGCCACCGAGCCGTGGTGGGCCCGCGCCAAAATCTCTCCCGCAAGCTCATTGATCGCACCGGCCAAACGTTCGGCGAGCCTACGGTTGTTGACGAACACCATGGTCGAGCGATGGCTGCGCACCAGCTCGAGCAAGCGCGGATGAATCGAGGTCCAGATCGAGCGCGGTGCTGCCGCATCTTCGGGCTCTTTCAGCGCGCCCGGACGCTCGCTCGCGCGCAGCTCAGACATGTCATCGACCGGCACTTCGATGCTGAGCTCGATCGGCCGAGCCGCACGGGCATCGGCGATTTTGACCGGCCGCGGCTCCATGCGTCCGTTCTGCTCGGTCAGCCCACCGAGTAAACGCGCCACTTCTTCGAGCGGTCGTTGGGTAGCGCTCAAACCGATGCGCTGTAACGGACGCTCGCTCGTGCGCAGGGCTTCCAAACGCTCCATTGACAAAAACAGGTGGGCTCCGCGTTTGGTGGGCGCCATCGCATGAATCTCGTCGATGATCACCGTGTCGACAGACCGTAAGGTCTCCCGCGCAAGCGAGGTCAGCATCAAATACAGCGACTCGGGCGTGGTGATCAAGATGTCGGCCGGTTT
This sequence comes from Polyangiales bacterium, assembly GCA_038257655.1. Taxonomy (GTDB): domain Bacteria; phylum Myxococcota_A; class Polyangia; order Polyangiales; family DASUME01; genus DASUME01. The sequence continues at coordinate 6,551 of JBBSJC010000236.1, forward strand.
ACGCAAAAAGCGCGCGCGCTCTTCGCTCGGCGTGTCGCCCGTGCGCATCGCCACAGTAAGCGTGCGATGGGCGATACCGAGCCTATCGGCCGTGCGTTCGATGCCTGCCAGCGGCGCACGCAGATTGCGCTCGACGTCGACAGCCAGCGCCTTGAGCGGCGAGACATACAACACGCGACAGCGCGCTTGCTTGGTCGGCTCTTCGGAAAAGAGTAAGCCATCGATCGCGCACAAAAATGCCGCCAACGTCTTGCCGGAACCGGTCGGCGCCACGAGCAGCGTGCTGTCGCCCGCAAGGATCGCGGGCCAGGCGCGTTTCTGAGCGTCGGTGGCTGCCGCAAAGGTATCCTTGAACCAGGCGCGCGTCGGCTCATGCAAGCGCGAAAGGGGCGAGGCTTTGCTCACGTCACGCCCCGCGCCGGCTGGCAGCTGGGGCAGTAATAAGTGGAGCGCAGTTGATTGCTATTCTTACCATCCTTGCGCATCTCAATCTTCGTACCACAGTCGTAACAAGGCGCACCGGCACGTTCGTACACGGACAACATACCTTCACCCAGCCGGCGATCGACGCGGGTTTTGCGCGCATAGGGATGGGGGTCGAAGGGGTCGGGCAGCGTGCGCTTCTTACCGTACACGTTGTCGAACATCTGGGCGCGCGCGAGCGAGACGAGCGCTAGTAGCTCTTCGGCACGGTGCATGGAGACGGGCGCAAAAGGGTCGAGCCGCAGCGTAAAACACAGCTCGCTCTTCCACACGTTGCCGATGCCCGACATGACACTCTGATCGAGCAGCGCTTCGCCGAGCGTCTGTTTGCCGCGCAGCTTGAGGCGCACACAGGCCTCGCTCACCTCGAAGACTGGCGCGAGCAAATCTGGCCCGAGCGCTCGAAAATGCGCATCGCTCTTGAGATCCCGCGAGCGAATCAGGCGTGCAACCGGCGCGTCGTACACGATCACCCGATGCTGCTCCGTATCGAGCACGACCACGGCATGCGCATGACTTACGCGGCGCGCATCGTCACGACGCGCGAGCACGACACGCCCGTTCATCTTCAAGTGCACGTGCAGCGCAAACCCGACTGCGAAGTGGATCAGCAGGTTTTTTCCGCGCGCCTCCACGCCTGCGATGTCGCTGCCGACAAGCCCGTCGGTGCGCGCCGTGCTGCGCACGAGCTCAAGCGCGCGCAAGGGATGACCGGTGAGCGCCGGCCCAAGCTCCACAGCGATGCGATGGAGACTATCCCCTTCCGGCATGACGACTCAATGTGCCACGAACATCAGTGGTGCGCCGCAACACAACGCGAGCGGACCGCAGTCTCTCCGTTCGCACCTAAGGAATCGCGCACGATGCCTAACGCGCTGAGTTGACGCCGCAAAAGGGTCGTTTTTGTCTGTTTTTCCGCCGCGCTTTGCCACAGACCGGGCACTGGCTGCCTATCGCGGTGCGATGCCGATTGCGAGCGCAGTCAAAAGCGTGTACCTATCTTGCGTTACTAATACGCACGAGGTTCACTTTGATCGCGCAAGCGCATGGCAGGGGTTGCTTTGAGCGCGCAGTCGGGGCGCTGTTGTGTTCGTTGTTGAGTCTGTCGGCCTGCAGCCTGCGTAGCGAAGCTGCGTACGGCACGCGCGACAGGACTGACGACCACGCACCGGCGCGCCCGGGTTCGTCTGATGCTGCGCCAGCGACACCTGCACTGCTCGATGCGGCACTGCCCGATGCGGCGTCGCCTGACCTGCCGAACGCGGATGCGCAGGTAAATCCCGACACGCCGGTCCCTGGCACTAAACCGATCGTGATCGTCATGATCGGCGACGGTATGGGCCGCGGCCAACTCGAAGCCGCTTCGCTTTACGCAGCGGGTGCTCCGGACAAGCTGTTCATGCACAGCCTGCCTTACCGTGGCGAGGTCACCACCGGCGGTCCGAGCGGCATCACCGATTCAGCTGCCGCAGCGACGGTGATGGCGACCGGCGTGTATACTTACAACAGTCAGGTCGGCATCGATCGCGACGGTCAGGAACGGGAGACGTTGATCGAGCTTGCCCATACTCGCGGGCTAGTAACAGGCGTGGTCAGCACCGCGTCCCTGCCCCACGCGACGCCCGGCTCGTTTTCGGCCCACGACCTATCGCGTCACAACTACGTCGCGATCGCAGACGATCAGATTACGCAGGTGCAACCGCATGTGATGTTGGGCGGGGGTGCACGTTACTATTTTGCAGACGTGCCGGGCTCGCTACGCAAGGGCAGCGGTCTGAGTGAACCGCTTGCGCAGGCGCGTTATCACGTCGTGCGGGACGCGGCGGGGCTGTCGGCGCTCACACCGAAAGCGGGCGCGCGCGTGTTCGGCGCGTTTGCCGCTGATCACATGAGCTACGTGCGCGAGCGCGCCGCAGACACAGCGGAGCCGACGCTCAAAGACATGTCGCTTGCCGCGCTCAACACGCTCGATCTGCACCCTGGCGGCTTCTTCTTGATGATCGAAGGCGCGCGCATCGACATGGCCTCGCACAACAACGACCTGGCCAACACCGTTGCCGAGACGCTCGCCTTGGACGACACCGTCGCCGCCGTAGCGGCATGGGCGGGCACGCGACAGGACGTCACGTTGATCGTCACAGCCGATCATGAATGCGGCGGCCTGACGGTGGAGAGGCCACACGCCATGGGGGTGCTACCCGATGTGTCTTGGCGCTGGCTGGTCCATACCAACGCGCGGGTCGACGTATTTGCGCAAGGGCCCGGTGCGGAGGTATTCGACGACGCGCTGCGCGACCAGCGCTGGGTATACGCGGTGTCGCGCGCGCGCCTGACGGGTGAGCCGCTCGTTACGCCCCCGCGCGTCGCCATTCCTGACGGTCATCTGGCGGACCTGCGCTATCACGTCTCTACTCAAACCCTGAGCAGCGGCTTTGGTCCAGGCCGCTCCCAACTGGACGGTCTGTACCTCGATGCCGATCGCTATGGTCTGTCGATCGGCGTCGAGGGCCTGTTTGCCTGGGACGACAACGCCGTCCTGCTGCTACTGGACGTGGACTTCGGCAGTGGCACAGGCCATGCGAGCCTGAGCGGTGCGCTGCAGGATGAAGATGGTAAGGTCGATGCAATCCTTTCGGCCTCTAACGTGACGACTCCGGCGACCCCGGGCTTTGGAGCAGACTTTGCGGTGGTGAGTTTGGGTGGCGCCGATCCCCAGCTCGGTGAGCTACGTACCGACGGTGGACTACGCGGCTTGCGCGCCCCCTTCGGCAGCGCTGACAATTTGGGTTGGCATGGGGCGGCCCTGAACTTTGGCGAAGGGGTGCGCACACGCGCCGTGACAGCGAGCCGCGCAGCGCGGGAAGGCTTCGAGGTGTTCATCCCCTGGGATCGCCTATATCCGGCCCAGGCCGGGCGCGTGCCCCAGGGCGCCGAGCTTGCGATTTCCGCCCTGCTCGTGAACAACGACGGTGGCTTCACCTCCAATCAAGCGCTGCCACCTTTCGTGCAAGACAGCGCCATGGCGGGACGCACCAGGGTAGCGTTACCGGGGGTTGCCGTGCTGGCAGTCGACAGCGATCGCGACGGTGTGGTCGATGGTGAGCTTAGCTTCAGCGTGCGAGCGCCCTAACCTTCCTCTTTTGGCTAGGGGTGGCTACGCCGTACCTTGCTACGCCGTACCTTAAAATGAGCGAGAACCTCAGCCGCGCGAGCTAAGATTACCTACGGCGACGTACGGCACAGTGAGAGCCGCTCACGGGTGGCTCCCTCGAACTGTCGCGCGGAGTCGCTGTCCTTTGACTATCGCAGCTTGGGTTTAACGTATGTGCCCCTGACGGCGGATCCCGGTCGGTCGCCTCGCGCAGACGGGCGCTTGGAAGGCTCACCACGAAGGTTGCCCCCTGTCCCTCGCCAGCGCTCAGAGCCTCGACGCGACCACCGTGGAGCGCAACAAGCTTCTTCGCTGCCCTCAGACTCATTCCCAAGCCATCGCGTCTTCGTCCCGTGGTAGACACTGGCGGCGAGTCATGTGTGAACAGGCCTGAAATCGCGTGCGAGCTCAAGCCTATGCCTGAATCACGGACGCTTACCTGCACGTTCCCGAAGACCAGGGAAAGGCAAACCTCGACTTGACCGCCTGCGGGCGTGAACTTCACCGCGTTCGACAGCAAGCTTGCGAGCACCTGTTGCAGGCGCTGAGCATCGCCCATGATGGGTCCAGCCTGTGGATCCAACGTCGCGCGCAAATCGATATTTTTGGCTTCCGCTGCCGGGCGGATCGCGGCGACGGCCGCTTCGATCAGACCGAACGGGTTGGTGAGCTGCAGGCGCAGCCTTATCTTTCCCGCGACGATGCCGCTTGCGTCGAGCACCTCTTCGATAAGCTTCGCCTGCGCCCGGGCACTGCGCGCGAGCGTCTCCAGCCCTCGCTGTAGCTCGGGCTTATCCTGGTTCTTGAGGAGCAGCGTCTCGGACCAGCCGAGCACGGCATGCAGCGGCGTACGCAGCTTGTGGGCAAAGGCTGCGAGAAATTCGTACTGCGCGAGGTAGACGCGCTCAGCTTCCTCACTGAGCACGAATTCCGTCCAAAGCAGTCCATCGGCCGCCCCACCAACCACATGCTCCTCTTTTAACGGCTGCATACATTCTCCACGCGATCTGGCGGCAAGCTGCTTAGGGGCGGACCTACGCGAATCCCAAAAAGCCGCGGGGCGCGCAAGTTACCTCTGTAATCGCAGAACCAAAAGAAACAGCAAGCCGTATTGCAGTATAAATATTATATCCCAAGTCGGGCATGTTCCCTTCTAGGCACGCAAGGGACTGTGATGAAACAACCAGGTCGGATCGGGGTCGAGGCGCCCCGCATGCAAGACGCGAAACCGCCAGAATACTGCCTGTATTTCGAGGTTTCGCAACGCCGCAGGCGGGGATGCCTCGGCGTCGAGGCGATCTGATTGTTTCATCACAGTCCCTAAGTACAGGTCCCCAGAAGTAGGTGATCACTAGGGCTGCCAGGACGTTTTCTCCACGTGGGCGTGAGCGTTGTCCTGGTCGTGAGCCTTGACGGCGACGGCGACGGCGACGGGAGCAACTTCGGTCGGCCTTGGCC
>JBBSJC010000237.1:0-11629 GCA_038257655.1 Polyangiales bacterium
GCAACTCGCGGCTGAGCGCCTTGCCGTTGCGTGCGAGCCTGCGTCGCTGCGCGTCCGAGAATACGAGACGCTTGGGGCCTAGCTGCTCACGCAGCACACGGTTCTCCTCTCGCATGTACTCGATGCCCGCGAGCTGGCGCCGATTGACCCAGCCGCAGACGGTCATGAGCAGGAAGTTGAAGGAGGTCGGGGTCACGGGCGGGTACCGTAGCGCGATTGCGCGAGCCGGAGCGCGGCTCACGAAATGGCTGGAATTCAGGCGTGTTTGCGGCGATCGTGTTTTGGGATAGCACGGCGGTGAAAACTGAAATTGTGTAATGCGTCCCGGCTCTCCTATCCCGGCTCTCCTCAGATCGGGCTCTCCTTGTTACGGTCTGCTCCCATCCTTCTTGCGCGACTTCAACCGCGGCTTGGCCAACTTCATCAAAGCGCATCGAGGGTGGCGGGGCACGGTGTTTCAAGCCCATCCCAACGTGGTTCATCTACGGACTAAGGCTGCGCGGTCTACGCCCCTGAGACGCCGCATCCAAAACATCAGACCAAGTCCAGCCAGCGCGCCGAATCCTGGCCATTTGGGCGAGCCTGGCAACCGTACACTGCAACCGCCGCCGCCTCCCTTACTGTGTTGTGGCGCTTGGATGCAGATAACCTCGGACATTACACTTGCGTTCCCTGCGGCATCGATGCTGACCACGCCTGCTGCAATCTCTTGGCCCGCCTCGATATCCTCGTGCGGGGGTAGCACTGCGCCCGCAAACGTCTGCGCCAGTGCGATGATCCCGTGGTTCGCGGCGGGTGCATCCATCCCCGCGCGGAGCGCGCCGGAGCCGCATGGCACCTCGCCCGTGCCATCCTGGGCCAAGTCCAAATAGAGGCGATAGGAGGTGTGTTCGTCTGCAGTCGACGGCGGTTCCCAAGCAAGATCCAAGGTGGGGTCTTCCGGACTGTCCGTAAGATCCGAAGGCGCGCTCGGCGGCAGCGTATAGAGCGTAAAGGTAGCGCGCAACACTTGCGTGTTGACTAAGGTCTCTCCTGCTGTGTCCGTGCCTGCCTGGGTGGCCTGCGCCAGTGGCACGAAATAGAGGGTATACGGAAGTCTGGTGACCTCGTCACAAGTCGCCCCATTCCGCGAAAACAGCTCAACGGCTGAAACCATGACCGTAACGCTGGTATTCGCCTGGACGTTGTCCACGGTGGCAACCTGCTGACAACGCGAATCTTGGTAGGCCGAGGAGATACGATTTTCCGCCAGCGAACAGTCCACGCCGCCGCCCGCGCCAACCCACGCCTCGACCACCGGTACCATCCCAGTGTAGTTAGCAATCTTGAACTCGAACTGCGTCTCCGGCGTGCAGATGGCGCGGCCAACGAAAATTTGCGACCCGTTGTTCAGCGGCTTGCCCTGCACGGATACAGTAAGGTTGGGGCTGATGGCGTTGGGGATGTTTTCTGCACTGGCCAACGGAATTGAAGCGAGGGTACCGATTGCGAGAACAAGGCAAGCTATCGTCTTCATCATGACGCAACCTTAGCAATCACTGTTCCAGGCGCATAATCCCAACTAACTGCCGAGAATATGGCAGGCGGTTCGAGCCGCCCACCCGAGATCGTGACACTTTGACAAGGACTTCGGCGCAGAGCCAAGAACCGGGACAAAGCGGCAGCGCAGCTTCCGTGCTTACGGACACTGCCAAGAGCCTTAGGGTCTCCTCGAGTCACCTCCTCCGCTGCCCGCGTCGCGTCGCACGTGCTGCCCGCGTCGTACGTGCTGCCGCGTCGTACGTGCTGCCGCGTCGCACGTGGGCCAGAGCCGCCGCCAAGAGAGACCATGATGAAAGACAAGAGTAAGGCCGCAACAAGACTGGATAGGTCGCTCCATATGAGTACCATCCCCATATCGCCCTAAATCGCTGAAGCCCGCTACCGGCACAGTCTGGGGATTCGAAGCTCCGGCGACGGCAGAACCATCACCAGAACCTACGCATGCCCGGTTTGCGAGTCTCCCAGATCTTGGAGTCTGCCTTGAGGTGGCTCGCGAATAGCGTCAGTACGCTGTCGTAGGTCTCTCGGCACGCAGCGAAATTGAGCGCCGAACAAGTGCTGGACTTGAGCAAAGCATTCATTTCGTCCGCGATGCCGGGTGAGCTTGCGACGTGGAATTTCACGTAAGCGCCTGATTTCGCAACTTCTGCAAAGACCCGCGCTGAGAACTCAGCGTCGCCAGTCAAGCCTACGGAGACACCATTCGCCCCGTCGATTGCGGCGATGAATCTGTCGCGAGAGCTCGCGGATGGAAACATCAGTTCGACGATGACGCCCACGGCCGCTGCGGTCGAGACTGACGAGACCCAAGCGGGACCGCAACCCTCCGGCGACTCAGGTGGCTGTCCTGACCAAAAGTACGTTTGATAAGGCCCCTCCTCCCACTGCGCGTAAGCATGGGTCGAGACCGTTGCAGATTCCTGAGCGTGCTCTGCATAGGCCGCAAGGTCAGGCGGCGTGTCCCGAAATTCCACAATGGACAGTTGTGACAAGATGCTCTCTGGCGGCAGGTCCGCGGCCGTGCTTACGGAAACTGTGCGCGGCCAGCCACGCTTGACCTCGCCGTCCTCGTTTTCCACGATCTGAACGCAAGCTTTGCGAATGAGCTTTTCAGGCACAAACCTCTCGTAGGTCTCGTCTGCGTAGCCTCGTCCTACTCGCAGGCGTCGAGCGCGGCTATCACACCGTCGGTCTTGGCGTCACAGGGAGGTTGCTCGCCTCCCCAGAGCTCCTCGGCGCATGTTTCGACCGCTTCGCTGCTGCAACCGTCGTCGGCGCAGCACTCGATTACTTCCTCCCGCTGCTTGCGGATGCAGCCGAGCAGCGCACGGGCCTGCTCGGGGTGCTTCTCTAGGGCCACTCGCTCACAGCTTTCGATTTCGACAGAGAGCTCGAAGTAGCAGGCCGCGGCCTCACTGTCGCCGCTCTCGTGCTGGGCGACGTCGGCGGGTGCATCACATGCATCACGGGCCTGCTCGTTCGACTCGGTGACGAATGCATCGATCTCATCGGCGAGGCTTTGCGCGGGTTCGTCGTTGCTTCCACATGCTCCGAGAACAAGGGAGAGCATGGCTGCAGACAGCGGCAGGGTAAGCTTCACGGGGTAGACTCCACATGACAATAGATTGAGAAAGGGGCTCGCCTCACAGGTACCCACACGAGAGAGACGGGCCAAGGTCTGTGTGACAGGGCCCTGCGCACGAGCTTTGCTCCGACGTGCGCGCGCGTTGCTCCAAGTGGGGAGCGCGCTCGACCGCACGGCCGGACCAGTACGCCTGCGCGCATCCCAACGATCCGGGCCATGACTTGCTCGCCGACCTCGTCATCGAGGCATCTGCCACGAAGAAGGGCAAAAGCATTGAGGGTTACTCCACAAACAACATTACTCGTAAGATAAGCTTAGAAGGCATCCACCATGCCTGAGTGACCCCGTGCTGTCGAAACCGAGCACGCCGGTGGCTTGTAGTGCTACGCCCAAACCCAGCCGCTCGTTGAGGGGAAGGTGAAACCCCAAGAGCAATTGCGACGCCATTCCGTACGAGGGCCCCCAATACCAGACGCCGTCAATCATCGCGAGTCCTAGACTGGGCGACAGGAAGCCTCCCCAGGCCGTCCTCAGGGTCGCACCGCCGCCCAAAGCGTGGAATCGAAAACTATCGCGCGTGTCAGGTTCAGACTGCCGCACGGTGGCCACCGTAGCTCTAGGCACCACGCCCCCGAACGCTGTGCCGTGAAGGGCCCCCCACCAGGCGAACCGACGGCCCACGGCCAGATCCCATGCGACCGCCCCGCCATTGTGACTGACGCCGGCGCTGTCATCGTCGCCTCCGAATCCATGGTGCGTGTACCCCGGGCCGAGCGCGGCACGCAATACCCATGGCCGGGCGGTTGAATCGTCACCCGCCTCCGCATGACGCGGCGCGAGCGACCACGCCCAAACGATGACCATCAGCAGGACCAGACGACGGCTGTGGGGCGAGACTCGTTTGCTCGCTACTACGATGCACTGGCCCAACTTCTCCAAAAGCATTGAGTTTGGGACACGGTTGCGACGCGATGTGACGGTCCAAGCGCTGCCAAGCCCGAAAAAGTCAGCCACGCTTGTCGACGCGACGGGTACGCGCGCTGTCCGCAAGATTTGACGCCCTTTCGGCGCACGAGCGAGCTTACTTTGTCGAAGCTCCCGGCCCTCGAGGGCCAGAGCGACGCGGACTACGCGCGAGACATCCTCCAAAGCCTCGACGTGCTCGACCCCCACGAACGTGTGTTGGGTGTGGAGCGGGTGCTCGACACCGACGTAGAAGGCAGACCCAAGCAATCAAAGCGCGCCCCGCCGACCTTACGCTTTCGGCACGCTCGAAGCGATTCTCAAGCATCGCGCGTGCTGCCACGCCATCGCGGCCATGTACGCGCTGTGCAGCGAGCGCTATCGCGGTGGTGAGCACGTGACCGAGTGGCCGCCCGGAACCTACGCACCAGGATTCTCTGTCGCTGCGTAGGGCGAGCAAAGAGCGGGGACCTTACAATGCGCAGTCAAGCGCGTGGCTGGGCGTGCTTGTCATCGGCGTTGAGCGGACGTGTTTGCGACGGTGGCAGGAGCGCGCTCGCGAGGCCGCATGTGCCGCTGTGCAGCGAAGCGGGCCGCCTGCGTGCGCGTACGTCGTGCGCGGTGGCGGATCATGCCGTTGCCTGTGCATTGTGGTGGCACGTTGTGGTGGCACGTTGTGCTGTGGAGGTGGCCATTCGACTTGCACTGGACCCCATCGCTGCTCCCCCTCTTGCGTAGATGTTCCGGCTCTCGCTGCGGCACGTTCCGCGTGCCGCGCTCGCTTCCCGATCGGCACACCGTGGCACACGAGGCTCGCCCGCAACTCGCTGAAATATGGGACTTCCACCTGGCACAACGCATGCACTAGGCTCTGACCATGTTGATACGAGACAAGAGATGGTTCGCGCTCATGGTGTGCATGGCCGCTTGCGGCGAGAACGACGCAGCAGTGCAAAAACCCGCCCCGGTCCCCCCCCGTACGACACGTGCACCACGGACAAGGACTGCGCCTGGGGCGAGATCGACCACGAGATCGTGGCAGCCAAGGATTGCGTGTGCCTCTACGGCTGTCCGTACGTTGCGTTGTCCAAGACGACCGTGGCGCGGCGCGATGCACAGTACGACTCGCTCTGCGATCCGACGCGTGATGGGCAAGGTGACGCTTGTGGTATCGACGACTGCGCTATCCCAAATACCATCACCTGCAACGACGGCGTCTGCGGCGCGAAGCCCAACGAGTGAGGGCCGTGATCGCGGGCGCGGTCGTCGCTCTGACGAGTAGCCTGTGGTTGGGCTGCGCACGTGAAGCGGAGCAACCTCTCAACGCGCCGTCGCTCGCACAGGCGCTCGCAGATCTTACTGTGCTCGACTCCCTCGACGTTGCGATCGACACGGCACAGGGCTCCATCCCCTGCGAGGTTTTTCCTGCGCGCACGCCGCGTGCGGTCGCCATGTTCGTGGGGCTCGCGCGTGGGCGAGGGGCCTGGCGCGACCCTCGAACCAATGAAGTGGTCAGGCGCCCGTATTACCGCGGCCTATCGTTCTTTCGTGCCATTCCTGGGGCACTGATCCAAGCAGGATGTCCGCTTGGGAACGGGACTGGCCATCCCGGCTATCGCATCCCCGTAGAGTCTGCGCCGGGCGATCACGAGCGGCTTATGCAGCCGGGAGCCCTGCTCCTCGCGCGATACCATCCTGCGCCCAACCGCGAAGACCCCAACCCACCGCCCGCAGGTCACGTCATTGGGAGTCAGTTCGTGATCGCGTTGACGGACATGAGCCACCTCGCCGGCGAGGTGACCGTGATCGGAGCATGCCGAAGTCTCGACGTCGTTCGTCGCATCGCGGGGCGCGTGGCTGCAGGCGAGCGGCCGCAACTCAACGACGTAAGATTTCCCGAGCCTGTGCCACACGGCAGCGAGAGGTAGAGCGCGCCCACTACCTCGCCCGGCTGAGTCAGGCGCTTCCGCGCAGCGACTGGGTACTGATCGGGTATGCGCTGATGAGCAGTCACGTTCACCTGCTGCTCGTCGCGGCAGCTGCCCCGCTCGGCAGCTGGACCAAGAGGGTGCACGTGCGCATGGCGCGTTGGCTCAACACCCGGCATGACCGCCTCGGTTCGGTGTTTGCTGACCGCCCCTATGCGTAAGCCATCGATGACGGGCGCACCGCGTATGTGCTGGCCTATCTTCACAACAACCCGGTTCGCGCTCGGCTCGTCAGCGCGGCTGCGCAGAGCACGTGGACCAGCCACCGCGCGTATCTCTGACTCGAGCCTGCAAGCGGCGGTCTGTCGATTGCAGCCGGCCTTCAGCGCTGCGGGTTTCGCGATGATGCTCAAGGCCTCGACGCGTTCGACCCATAGATGAACGCGTGCGCGATGGCGCGCGAAGCTGTCGCGAACCCGCAACAAGTCCACCAGGCGCGGGCAAGCGCCAGGCTGACCGCCGGGGCACACATCGAGCTCGGCACCCCGACTCAGAGTGCACACGGCCTGTACGTGCCCGTCGTGTTGCCACGCTCCACTACGTGGCATGCTCGCAACCTTACGATCACCCCAGGTGATGACCTCCATGCCGTCGCCGATGCGACCGGGATCGATGCGCGCGGACGCTCCAATAGCGATCGACGCCACCCCATCACCCAAGCGCGCAGGCTCGCCCTTGCATTGTGGAGTCGCACTCACCAGCCCCGCGCACTCATGGCACCCGCGCTCGGCATCGGCCCAGCGGCGGCTTCAGACCTCGTCCATCGCTATCCAGGCAAGGTGGATGACCTCTGCGTCGACGAGAGCTACGCCCAGCTCCAAGCCCGTTCTCCGCGCAAACCGTAAGGCTCGCGGATGCCTGCCGCTCGGGCGGATAAAGGAACTAGATGCCGGGCCTCCACCGGGTCTCTATGTCGGCGCGGTGGCGCCCCGGTTGCGAGAAAACGAGATGCCGTATTCCGTCACTGTCTTCCTCCGTGGCCTTGCGTGATTATGCCCAATGCAGCATAATGACCCGTGGCTGACAAAGACCTCTGGATTTTGGGCGGGGATATCAAGACCCCTCCGATGTCGCGCGCGGTCCGCCAAGAGGCGGGAGGCCTGCTCCGGCTGCTGCAGCGTGGACACAGTCTGTCGATGCCCGTGTCCCGCCCGATGCCTTCTGTAGGACCGCGCTGCCATGAACTGCGGATCACCGACGGCGACGTGATCTGGCGGATTTTCTACCGAATCGAGAAGGACGCGATCGTGGTGCTCGAGGTTCTGAAGAAGAAGACCCAGCAGACCCCGAAGGCGACCATTGACCTGTGCAAGGCCCGACTGAAGGAGTGGGACCGCTCGAAGTGACGTGGAGGCCTATGAGGGCCAGGACAGGAGCAACCATGACGAAGGCAAAGAAGGCGGCGGTTGGTAAGCCCCGCAAGACGACGGTGGCAGAGTTTCTCGACCTCAGTCCCACCGAGGAGGCCATGGTCGAGCTGCGTGTGAGCCTTGCCGAGGCCGTGCGGGCCCAGCGCGTGGCGCGTGGCCTAACCCAGGCCCAGCTGGCGAAGGACGTCGGCACGAGCCAGGCGCAGATCGCTCGTCTTGAGAACGGCAGCCCCAAGGTGTCGCTCGATCAGGCGATGCGCGTGCTCCTCGAGCTGTCGCCGAAGGGCATCGCGTTGAAAGTGGGCGGGCGCGGCAAGGCTCAGGTAAAGGCGGCGTGAGTTCCGAGCTCGGCCGCGAACCTTACTTCCGCTCGCGGAGATGACAGAGCTGACATGATAGCTGACATGACCACCCCTGTCCTGAACCCCTGTCCTGAACTGCTTCGATTGGCTCGATGGCGGCCTTCGATTGACGGGCACTCGATGCGGTAAGGTGGCCCTCGTACCTGGGCACTCAGGCGACCTTCAAGGTCGGCGTGGCTCCGAGCACGATGAGCGCTCGCAGGAGCGCCTCAAGGCTAGTCTGAGGGTCGCCTGCCTCCATGGTTGCAACGCGTGGCTGGCTTGTACCCAGCAACTTCGCGAGCTGGGCCTGGGTTACCCGGCGTGCAGTGCGACGCTCGCGTAGCTCACGTGCCAGTTGAATACGCAGATCGATCAAACGCACTTCGGCATCGCTGAGGTTGAGAAACTCTTGAACGCTCGCGACCCGGCCACCCATCTTTGCGAGGTTTTTGCGCTGCTTTGCTTCCATGGTCATGTCCCCTGGTCGAATGCCCGAAGGCGCTTTTGGCACGTGTCGATCACCGCCCGCGGCGTGGTCTGAGTTTTCTTCGTGAAGACATCAACCACAACGATCGCCTTGGGGTCGATGCGGTACACCAAGCGCCATGTGACTGTCTCGTCTTGGACGCGCAGCTCGTGACAACGGGCGCCAATCGAAGGCATCGGGCGCGACCGTGGCAGCGCGAGTGACTCCCCTGCCTGGAGCTGTCGAAGCAGGTACCCGACTTCGCTACGGGCCGCCGCGGTGAGCGGTGGTGTTTGATCGTGGCTCCGCTCAGAAACACGAGCGGCTTGTGAGTTGGCGACACGAGCTAATATACCGGAACCGGTATGCGTTGGCAAGTTCCTTGTGAAGACGTCGCAGCCGAACCGGTCCGCGAGCTGCGCGAACAGAGCCGGCGTGCGCGTACGTCGTGCGGGGCAGCGGCGCATGCCGCAGTCACTGGTGCATTGTGGTGGCGCGCTGTGCCGCCTCTTGTTGGGAGCGGAGCGACGCGATCTGTGCTTCGTTGACCGTCGGATGCCCATCGTGCCTGGGGCGGATCTCGTGCGGGTGCGCGCCTGCGGTTGCGTCGCGGCGATCCGGGCTCGGGGGCGACAATCAAGAGCTTGTCGTGGGTGCGATAGGTGTCACGAGGCCGAAGCAGCTGCGGGTGGGTACTCGGCGTGGTTGGGATGGACGCGATACGGGCTGAGTGGGCCGTGCGATGACCAGCGTACCTGGGGCGGATCTCTCAAGATGGATGACCTCTGCGTCGACGACGATCTACGCCCAGCTCGAAGCCCGTTCCCCGCGCAAACCGTAAGGTTCGCGGGTGCCTGCCGCTCGGGTGGATGGAGGCACGAGATGCCGGGTCTCCACCGAGTCTCTATGTCGGCGCGTTAGCGCCCCCGGTTGCGAGAAAAAGAGATGCCGTATTCCGTCACTGTCTTCTTATCACTGTCTTCTTCACCGACCAGCCATGCGCGAGCCGCCGCGAGGCATCGGAAGCCGTGCGGCGGTGATTCAGCCCCGATCCCATGAGGCAAAGGCGATTGACGCAATAAGCAGTGCGCAGAGAATGCCCCCCGCGATGGTAAGGTCAACTCGGTCTCGGAAGAAGGTCAGCAGAGTCGGGGGCACAAATGGCGCTGCGCGCACGACAAAGCGATCCCAGCTCCAGCGGATAGGACGAACTGCATGCTTGGTATCAGACAGCCAGAACAGCAAAGTCATCAGTCCTTGTGCCGCGCAGAATAGCCCTCCCAAAGCTGCCCCATATGAGTCCATTCCACTTGTATGCCGTAGGATGAAGCTCGCTCCAAGTAAGGTCGCCCCCAGCCCAATAAGGCCAAGCCAGAGCCTCGAGCGATAGTCGGCCCCCCTGCTGAGCAGGGTTGACCAAGCGAGGCCGAGCAAAAGACCCTGATGTGCACCCGTTGCGGCGAAGCTGCCGCGCGGCGGGCTTACGACCCATAAGGCCACCGAAAGCAGGGGCGGGCCCAATGCGGCGAGCACGAGCAGGAGCATCACCTGCCTCGACGACAATCTCGAAGCTACGGGTACTCGTGCGTCGTCACTAGCAACCCCACGCACAACTTTGTTCCCAAGGATCATAGAGAATCCTCGCACGATTCCAGTTTGATGATGGATTCCCCACCCTGAACGGTTGGTGCCAGTGCATTCGCAACGACCGTCAGGCGCGCCAATAGCGGTTGTGCGCAGGCAAGCTATGCGCCCATATACCTCGCCCTCGATCTTTGAGCACGGCGAGAGCGCGCCCACTACCTCGCCCGGCTGAGTCACGCGCTTCCGCGCAGCGACTGGGTACGGATCGGCTATGCGCTGATGAGCAGTCACGTTCACCTGCTGCTCGTCGCGGGAGCTGCCCCGCTCGGCAGCTCAGGGAGCTCCGGGGACGCTTTTCGGTTTGGTTTTGAAGATTTCGCTTCGATCTGACGCAACCGCATCACACCGTGGATCAATAGGTCGTGCATGCCACGCGTTGCGCTGATGCTGGGTGTTGGGGCTGTTCATCACGTGATCGCGCGGTTCGTCGATCGCTCTTGGGAGCTGGTGGGCGAGCAGGAGCGGGTGCAATATCTGACGCGGCTGTCGATCGGGATGCGGCGCGCGGGCTGGCAGCTCATCGGCTATGCGTTGATGAGTAACCACGTCCACCTGCTGACGGTGGCGAGTGGCCGACCGCTCGAGGCGTGGGCCAAGCGTGTGCACGTGGGGATGGCGCAGTGGCTGAATCGGCGCTTTGGGAGGCTCGGTCCGGTTTTCGCAGGGCGACCTTACTGTGAGATGGTCTCGCCAGAAGCGGTGCCGATTGTGCTCGCCTACCTGCACAATCATCCGGTGCGGGCGCGTGTCGTCGCCTGCGCTGCGGACAGCACGTGGACGAGCCACCGCGCCTACCTCGGTCTGGACGTCGCGGCAGGCGGCCTCGATGTCTCGTACGGCTTGCAGCTTTCTGGGTTCATTGACGACGCGTGCGGGCGGCTCGATTTCGCAGACTGGGTCGCGGCCTGCGCCCGCGCCAAGGCTGAGGGCAACACGCCTCCCGCTCAGGTGGCGAGCGTGCTGCGCACAGTAAGGGTGCGACTCGGTTCCGCTCTGGAGCTCGGCACCGCGACGCGAGACTCGAGGGGGGCAGCCTTCGTGCTGCTCGCGCCGAGCGACCGCGCCCTCCAGCGTCCTGTTGAGCCTGCGCCTGCCGATGTGATTGGCGCGGTGTTCGCTGCTTCGGGAGTGAATCTTAGGGATCGGCCCACAGGGCGGCCGCGCGCGGTTTCGCGTGCCCGCCGTGCCGCGCTTCAGCTACGGAGCCATACGAGGTTACCACGCTCGAGGATGGCCCGCGTCCTCGGACTGAGCCCGTCCGCCGCGTCGCAGCTGCTTGAGACCACGCCCGAAAACGATCCGGAGCTGACCAGCATCGTGGCCAAGGCGACCGAGTTGCTCGGATGCGGTGAGTCCGTCGAGCAGTTTTGGCTGCCCTGATACAGCACGGTGGTGAAAACTGAAATTGTGTAATGCGTCCCGGCTCTCCCCAATGCCGCTACCTCTCAAGCGGCCTGAGTGCCCTGGGGAGTGGCCGGTCCTTACCCAGTCGCAAGATATCCTGTCGGCGCGCGGCCAGCGTCACAGGACCCACCTCAAACTGGGCGAGGTCTGCGAAGAAGCTTTTGCTTCTTGACACGCGAATCGCCGCCCTTCGGCCGCGCCAGCCAGTTTCGGAGAGTAGACCCCGGGGTTTCCCCCGGGGCCCCTCGCAGAACCGTACGTGCGGCTTTCCCGCATACGGCTCCCAGCGCTAGCGCGTCCGCGTTGGGGCAGGGTAAAGGTTA
>JBBSJC010000238.1:0-11627 GCA_038257655.1 Polyangiales bacterium
ACAATCTCACCGGCGATATTCCAAAACACGTCGCCGAGATCGAAACGATCCTTGCATCGCGCTAAGGGCCCGCCGCTAAACAATCAGGTCGGATCGGCGTCGAGGCGCCCGGGGCGGTGATGAAATTCGCAAGGATACTCGCTGTATCTGAATAATTTCAGCGCTGGCGACGGGGATGCGTCGGCGTCGAGGCGATCTGATTGTTTTGCGGCGGGCCCTAGCGAAATTCTTTCGCTCACGCTTGGTGTCGTTTCACGTGCAGCGGGTATACTTCATCCAACATGGCTCCCAGCCACCCTTACGCACTTCTCACCTGTGACGCCTGCGGCGTGCCGATCGACGCAGAAAGCGCGAGCGCAGGCCTATACGTCAGCGTGCGAGGCGACGAGGTGCGCTATGAAGAGCCGCCGCTTTGTCCCCGCTGCAGCTTGGCCATCGGCTTGACGGCACTTGTGCGTTGGGCTGAAGAAGAAGAAGAAGGCTAGGACACAAGCTCAGGTCGCTCGGACCCACCCAACAAAGGCGCACGAACACGATGGCGAGCACGAGACCCGGCGCAGGCCTGCTCAGCGGCGAAAACAATCGCACCGGTTTCTCGCGCATCGTGCTCTCGCTCGTGTGGCTGATCATCGCGCCGACCGTCGTGCTGCTCGTGCTCGGCATCCTGATGTTGGTGTTCAATAGGGCCGACCTCAACATCGTCTTTGGCATTCTTGTCGTGACACTGGTCGGCGTCTTGATCACCGGTACCGTGCTGGCGCTCGTATTCTTACATCGCGAAGCAAACCTCTCGAAGCTGCAGTCCGATTTTGTATCCAAGGTCAGCCACGAGCTGCGCACGCCGCTCACGTCCATTCGCATGTTCGTCGAGACGCTGCAGCTCAAGCGCGTATCAAGTCCACACGAAGTCGACGCCTGCTTGGCCGTGCTCAATCGCGAAACCGACCGGCTGACCCAGCGCATCGAGCGTTTGCTCGACTGGGGACGCATGGAGTCCGGCAAACGCGTGTACGAACGACGGCCCGAGCGCGTGGAAGATATCGTCGCCGAAGCGCTCGAAGCCTTTGACGTTAGTCACGTCGGTCGGCATGACGCGGTCACCGTGACGCTTCCTGCCGATCTGCCCTTGGTCGAGGCCGATCGTCCCGCACTGGTCGACGCGTTGCTCAACTTACTAACGAATGCGTACAAGTACTCGCGCGTGCGCGGCAAGATTCGTATCGAAGCGCGCGGAGACGACAAGTACGTGCGCATCGCCGTGATCGATCAAGGCATCGGAATCGCGCGACGCGAGCACCGACGCATTTTCGATAAGTTCTATCGCGCCAATGAGCTGCTCTCGAGCGACGTCGAAGGGTCAGGCCTTGGTCTCGCGATCGTAAGACATGTCGTGCAAGCTCATGGCGGCCGCGTGGAGCTCGAAAGCGAGCTAGGGAAGGGCAGCACCTTCACCTTGGTGTTGCCGCGCCCCGGCAACGTCGCTAGTGCGTCGATCAGACCGGCCCCCGAAGTCACCGAGATCTGAGCCATGTCCACCCAGGAAAGCAACGCAGGTAACGCAACCCCAACGGTCCAGACGCCTGTGGCGCGCCGGATTCTGGTGATCGAAGACGACCCATCGATCTCGCTTGGCTTGCGCATCAACTTGGAAGCGGAAGGCTACGTTGTAGGTGTCGCCGAAGATGGCCGTGCCGGCCTCGACCGCGTCACAAGCGAACCCTGGGACGCGGTCATCCTCGATGTGATGCTGCCCAAACTGAACGGCTTCGAAGTGGTGAAGCACCTGCGCTCGCTAGGCGATCACACCCCGGTGTTGATGCTGAGCGCCAAGAGCGCCGAAAGCGACAAGGTCATGGGCCTCGAGCTCGGCGCTGAGGACTACATCACCAAGCCCTTTGGTGTCGGGGAAGTTCTGGCACGCATCAAGGTGGCGCTGAGGCGTCGCCCGCCGGTCGCTGCGCAAGAAGCCTCCCAGAACGTTTCGGCCAACGGCAGCGCGCCAGCACAGTCAGGCGTATATCGTTTCGCCGATGTCGAGATCGACCCCCGCACACGCGAAGTCAGGCGCGCTGGCGAGCTGGTGGATCTCACGGCGACCGAGTTCGACATTTTGGAATCACTGTTGCTCGACATGGGGGCGGTTGTTTCCCGCCGCAAGATTTTCGAGCGCGTCTGGGGTCCCAACCACCACGGCACCCCGCGGACCATCGACAACTTCGTCGGCCATCTACGCCAGAAGCTGGAGGTCGATCCCACGGACCCGAAGCACCTCATGACCGTGCGCGGCATAGGCTATCGGCTCGTGCGCTAGACAACCCTAGCGCGCGTCCCACTCGATCGCGGCGCCATCGCCCAAGAAGCCGCCGTAAACGACACCGTCGCGCAGGTGTGCCCAGGCATGCGGTCCCGATGCACGACGCGCGACCACGATCCGGTCGCCATCATCTGGCAGCTCCTGTTCAGAGATGATCTGAGTGAAATCGCCCAGCGTGCCGCCCGGAATGTCGACCGATGCGGTCTCGTGCTCGCCGTGCACCAACAAGCGTGACCACACGAGGCCCTTACGCATCTCCGCGCCGACTTGCACGACCTCGCCATCTATCACGCCCAGTGTTCCGTCAAGAAGCTTGCCTATCCGTGCTTGTGCCTCGGGGTCGCTGGCCGCCAGGCGCTTCGCGGGCGGAGCAGTACGCAGACGCGCAAGAGCGCGAGCGCCTGCGCTCCGCACTTCCTGATTCGGGTCCAGCGCGAGCTTGGTGGCCAGATCGAGGTCCTCACGCCCGCCGACACGTTCCAGGACGGCCGCGGCCGCCATGCGCACGGGTACGCTCTCGGCGTTGGCCGCATCGTGCAAGCCGCGCTGCCGCTCCGCTAATGGCATCCGACGCAGCGCCAAGGTACGCAGCACAGACACACGTTCGTGATCCGTCGTGCTCTCAATGCCGGGCTCAAAAGGCGCCGCAAATAGCAGCACGAGCCCCATGGCCGTCAGCCCGCGTTGCGGCCCACTGGAGCGACGCCGCAGCCACAAACCGGCCGCGAACATCGCAAACCCCAACAAGATCCAACCGTGTGCGCCGGGCCCGCGCGGGCGACGCAGCACCACACTCGATCCGCCACAGCCGCCCGCTGCTTCCGCGTCGGCCAGCATCGGTCCCTCATAGGCGACCTCGACGCCCTGCTCATCATCGAGGTCGAGATCGCGCTGATGTGTCTCGCCACGCGCAATGTTCGGCCACATCGTAGCGGCGCGCACGTTGAACGATTCGCCCAAACCGAGCACGTGACCCATCTCATGGGTCATCACGCCTGCCAAATCGAACTCCGATGGCTTCTCGTTCGTGGCTTTCTTCATACCGGCGCCATCAGGCCTATCGGCGCCATCAACCTCATCCTGCATGCCGAATGGATGATTGGCGTTTACGAGAATGTCCGTATCGACGATCCGGCCCGTACGCGACTCAAACGTTGCCACCGTCACGGCCAAGGAGCTCTCTGCCAGCTGCCAGTCCTTCACCAGATAGATGCCGTTGCTGTTATCGCTTCCGTCTGCGAAACCGAGCTCGCGGGGCTTTCCTTCGTTGATCAGCAGCTCGGGGACACTGGGCAATCCGAACCATGCGCCGGCAGCGTTATCGACCAGCGTCTTCACACGAAGCTTCTTGAAGTACGCATTCATGCTCGGATCGATGCGCAGCGTGACCGACTCGCGGTGCCAACGAACCACGGCCCCCGATCCCGTCTGCTTCACGGTGTAAGCATTTGCTGTGGCGGTGCTCACGAGCCACGCCGTGAGCAGCCACACGCTCAGGACCCCCAAACCCCGGAGACGAACAGCCATAACAAATTTATACACTATCGACGGACGCACTGGAAGCCCGATCTGCAGCTCGTCGCTTGTGCGTCAGCAGACTCTTTCGAGAAGCGCTTGACCTTCTGGGTGGCCCATGTACCCTCGGCCGAGGTCGGACCAAACGTGATTGGGCCGGCTGCCGTGTGTTCCCGACCGACTCACGTTACTGCGAGCTCAATCTCGCGGGCTCACTACTTACACGAATGCAGCGCGGGATTTGCCGCAACACGCAGGCGCAGAGAGCGCCACTGCTAGGGAGATCGTCAGAGACATGGGGACGGAAGAGGACGCCCGGAAGCTGTTCGTAGCGGGCCTACCTGATTCCGTGACCGACGACGGGCTGAGAGCCCTTTTCGTAGGCACGGGAGCGGGCATCGATGATCTGAGTCTTCCGCGCGATCGCACTACGGGGCGACCACGCGGATTTGCGTTCGTTACACTTTCCTCGGCGGCCGATGCGCAGCGTGCGCGCGACCAGCTCGACGGTTCGATGATGGAGGGACGCAGCATTAGCGTGCGCCCCTTCTCATCCGGCCCGCCGACAGCCCGAGGTCCCGGGGGCCCCGGCATGGGTGGCCCGGGAATGGGTGGTGGGATGGGAGGCGATCGCGGAGAGCGTCGTCCGCCGCCGCCCCGCGACGATTCCAATCGCACGCTATACGTAGGCAATCTGCCCTACGACATCGAAGAGCCGGATATGCGCGGTCTCTTCAACGAGATGGGTGCCAAGGATCTCGACCGTATCCATCTGCCCATGGATCACGCAACGGGCCGCAAGCGGGGCTTCGCATTCGTCTCGTTCATGACTGAAGACGCAGCCAAGGCTGCGCTCGACGTCCTCGGGTCCCTTGCTGTGCGTGGTCGGCCATGCACGGTCCATCTTGCACATCCACGTGGTGAGCGTCCGCCACCCCGTGCTGGCGGGTTCGGCGGTGGACCTGGTGGGCCGCAGGTCAGCATGCGCAACAGCGCGCCGCCGGGCGGTGGTGGCATGTCGCGCGGCTTCGGCGGTGGTGGTGGTGGTGGCGGCTTCGGCGGTCCTCCCGGCGGCGGTGGCGGCGGCTTTGGCGGTGGCGGCGGCTTTGGTGGCGGCGGCGGTGGCCCTGGCGGTCCCGATCGCGGTCGTGGCGGCGGTGGTCCGCGTCGCGGATCCGAAGAGGCCGAACGTGAGCGCGCCGCTAAGGGCGCAACGAAGAAGCAGCGCCTTGAAGGCAAGAGTCGCGGTGGCGGCAATGCGCGCCGCTATCAAGAGTGGGAAGACGATCTGAGCGGCGATGACGATGCCAAGGTCGACACGTCCGCAGACGACGACTCGGAGTGAACGATGCCCGCGAGCTACCGCGGGTACCACGCCGCGCTGATTCGCTCCACGAGCTCACCATCCATCGCTCGAAACTTGCGCGACTTCGTTGAAATACTCAGCGGTTAGCGCAAGCGTTGACACCCTCCGCACAGGGGACTAGAAAGGCCACCCCATGGTGTCGCTTTATCTGCCTGCCTTCTTGTTGATACTCGTCGCGCTAGGTTTGGCGCTCTTCATCTTCACGGCGACCAGTGCTGCGGGCCCCCGCAACATGACCGCCGAGAAGGCGCTGCCATACGAGAGCGGCTCGGAGAGCACCGGCGCCAACCACATCAAGCTGAGCATCAAGTTCTATCTGACGGCGATCCTGTTCGTCGTCTTCGATGTCGAAGCGGTCTTCCTCTACCCATGGGCATCCATGTTTAGGGAGCTTGGCTGGTTTGGATTCGTGGTGATGTTCAACTTCCTCGTGGTTTTGACCATCACGCTCGTGTACGCCTGGCGCAAGGGAGCCCTCGAATGGGAGAAGTAAAGGTCTTGCAGACTGGCGAGTCCGGTTTCGCCACAACTCGGTTCGAGGATTTGCTGGCCTGGGCCCGCAAGTACTCGCTGTTTCAGTACCCGTTTGCGACTGCTTGCTGCGGCATGGAGTTTTTTTCCGTCGCATCATCGCGTTACGATATCGCGCGCTTTGGCGCCGAAGCCCCGCGATTTAGCCCGCGCCAAGCCGATCTGCTGTGGATCGTGGGTACGATCTCCCAAAAGCAAGCGCCGGTGGTCAAGCGCATTTACGAACAGATGACGGACCCCAAGTGGGTGATCGCGTTTGGCACGTGCGCGTCCTGCGGCGGTTTTTACGACAACTACACCACTGTCCCGGGCGTCGATAAGCTTATCCCGGTCGACGTGTACATCCCCGGTTGTCCTCCGCGGCCCGAAGCCGTGTTCGATGGGTTGATGCTGCTGCAGGACAAAATTTCGAACGGCAATCGCGAGCCTGCGGTCGTTCCGCCCCATGAGATGACCGGCTTGGCCCAGCTGCGGAAGAAAGAAAACGTGGCGCCATGAGCAAGCACGTCATCGAGCGCCTCAAGTCGCAGTTCGGCGAGCGCATCCTCGAGACCAGTGATTTTCGCGGGGATGATTCGGCCGTGGTTGCTCCGGAGTCGTGGCTTGAGGTTGCAGCCTTCCTCAGGGACGATCCCGAGTGCGCGATGAATCAGTGGGTCGACCTGACGGCGGTGGACTATCCCGAGCGCGAACCGGAGGAGCCCCGTTTTGACGTGATTTTGAGCATGCGGTCCTTCGAAAAGAAGCATCGCGTGCGCATCAAGACGCGCCTTGCAGACGGTAAGTCACTGCCCACGCTGACGACGGTTTGGGTCGGCGCGGACTGGGCCGAGCGCGAAGTATTCGACATGTTCGGCATACAGTTCGAAGGCCACCACGATCTGCGCCGCATCCTGCTCTACGAAGAATTCGTCGGCTATCCGCTGCGCAAAGACTATCCGATCGAAAAGACGCAGCCGCTCATGCCTTACCGCCAGGTGGAAGGGCTGTCGAAGTTGCCGCCGTTTGGCCTCGACGAGGGACAGCCCTTTGGTCGCGTGCGCTGGTCCGATCGTCTGCAGGGAGGCGACCGTCAGGTGTCGCCTGCGATCGCCGTCCAAGTGGGTCAGAAGCGAGCGCTGAGTGATTCGACCGCAGCCGAAAGCGGCGCGGACACACAGGAGTAGCGATGGAGCCCATCGAAGACGAGCTATCCGAAGAGGGAGCCCTTGAGCTCTCAACGGAACCGATGCGCCTCAACATGGGGCCCTCCCATCCGGCGATGCACGGCACCATCCGAATGGTGCTCGATCTCGATGGTGAGACCGTGCAGAACCTGGACATTCAGCCCGGTTATCTGCACCGCGGCTTTGAGAAGAGCTGCGAACGAGGCACCTGGCAGCAGGTGTTTCCGTACGCGGACAGGCTGAACTACGTCTCACCGATGCTCAACAACAACGGCTTCGCGATGGCCGTCGAGAAGCTGCTCGGCATCACGATTCCGGAGCGCGGTGAGTATTACCGGGTGATCCTCGGCGAGCTTGCGCGCATGTGTGATCACCTGACGTGCAACGGCGCTGGCGCCATGGAGCTAGGCGCGTTCACGCCATTTTTATGGATGCTCAAGCTGCGCGACTTCGTCTGGGACATCCTCGAAGAGGAGACCGGGGCGCGGATGACGCACAGCTTTTCGCGCATTGGCGGCATGGCCAAGGAACCGACTTCGAACCTGAAGCAGAACGTGCTCGACCTTCTGCCGAAGTTTGAAAAGACCGTGGCCGAGTGCGAAAAGACCGTGCTGCGCAACCGCATCTTCCTTGATCGCTTGGAAGACGTCGGCATTCTCACGAAGGAGCGCGCGCTGGCCCACGGCGTGACAGGCCCAGTCCTACGCTCGACGGGCATCGATTACGACGTCCGCAAGGCGCACCCGTACAGCGTCTACGATCGCTTCGATTTCGAGGTTCCAGTCGGACACAAGGGCGACAACTACGACCGCTTTCTCGTACGCCAGGAAGAGATGCGTCAATCGATGAGCATCGTCCAGCAGGCGGTCAATCAGATGCCGACCGACGGTCCTGTCAGCGTGGCTGACGTGCGTGTCATGATGCCGGAGAAGACCGAGGTGTACGACACGATAGAGGGCACGATCGCGCACTTCAAGCTCGTCATGGAGGGCATCAAGGTCCCTGCCGGCGAGGTCTACAGCTACAGCGAAGCGGGCAACGGCGAGCTCGGGTTCTTCATCGTGTCCGATGGCAGCGGCACACCTTACCGTGTGCGCTGTCGTCCGCCGTGCTGGTTCAATCTCAATGCTGCCCACGAGATGCTGCGTGGGGGCATGGTCGCGGACATCATCCCGACCTTCGGCTCCATCAATATGATCGGCGGCGAGTGCGACCGCTGATCGTCAAGTAGGTTTACCGATGCCTTCGTTTAAGCTGGACGGCAAAGAGATTCCCTTCGAGCAGGGCGACACGATCATCCGCGCGGCCTGGCGGCAGGGCGTGGAGATCCCCCATTACTGTTGGCATCCCGGCCTGAGCATCGCGGCGAACTGCCGGATGTGCTTGGTCGAGGTCAAGGCGGATCGGCCCGGCCCCATGATGCCGATCGTAGCCTGGGATGAGGTGACGAAGCAGTACGTCCCAGCGGTGAAGCCGAAGCTCCTGCCTGGCTGTCAGACGCCTGCGGTCGACGGGCAAGAAGTGTTCGCAAAATCGAAGGAAGTCGTGCAAGCCCAGGGCGCGGTCCAGGAGTTCTTGCTCTTGAACCACCCAGTCGACTGCCCGATTTGCGATCAGGCCGGCGAGTGCAAGCTGCAGGACTACTACGAAGAGCATCAGCATACGCTGAAGCGCAAGCGCACCGAGCCCGTGCACAAGGTCAAGGCTGAGCGTTTCGGTCCGACGATCGTGTACGACGGCGAGCGCTGCGTGATGTGTACGCGCTGCATCCGTTTCTGCGACGAGGTCGTGGGCGATCCGGTGCTCGACATGCGCGAGCGCGGCAACAAGAACGAGATCACTGTCGCTCCCGGCCGCGAGCTTGACCACAAGTACACGCTGATGACCGAACATGTGTGCCCGGTCGGCGCGCTGACGAGCGAGGCATTTCGCTTCAAGGCCCGCGTGTGGTTCCTGAAAACCCAGCCCAGCGTCTGCTCGGGCTGCGCCACCGGTTGCAACATGTTGGTCGACTACGACCCGCGTCACAATCAGGTGTATCGCCTGCGACCGCGCGACAACGCCGAGGTCAACAATTTCTGGATGTGCGACGACGGCATGCTCAGCTACAGCCGCTTCCATCAAGAGCGCGTGCTCTTTGGTCGCGTGCGCACGCCCAAGGGCGATTTGACTGAATGCGGTGTCAACGATGCCACTGAGATCGCCGCTCGGTTGCTCGCCAGTGCCTTGGACGGAAGGGTGGCTGTCGTGCTCAGTGCCCAGCACTCGACCGAAGACAATCATGCGCTTGCGAAGCTCGCGAAAGAGATCAGCGGTACCAAGTTGTACCTCACGGCCCTCGGCGGCTGGGAAGGCGACAAGATCCTACGCAACTCGGACAACAATCCGAACCGCGCGGGAGCCGCGCTCGTCGCGGGCGGAACGCTCGGCTCGCTCGAGGACCTACTGCGCGATGTTGGCGCTGGCGAGATCGATGTCGTGCTCGCACTCGGTTGGGCGAGCGCGCAAAGCGAGCAAGAGCTCGCCGCCCTGACGGGCGTCAAAGTGATCTCGATGACGAGTAACGAGGGGGCATTGCCCGCCATCGCCACCGTCGTCATTCCGGTTGCCGTGCATGCTGAGATGGCGGGCAGCTTCATCAACGCCAAGGGCATCTCGCAGCAGTTCAAACGCGCGATCTTCCCACCTGAGGGTGTGCGTCCAGCGTGGGAGGCGATTGCGCTGCTCGCGAAAGCGCTCGGTAAGAATCTAGCGCTCGATACGTTGGCAGATGTGCGCGCGGGTCTGCCTGCGCCCGCGCCCGTGCAGAACCTAGTGCCGGAGGCTCGCGTCTGATGGATGGCACCGCCTGGATCGCAACGATTCTCAAAATCGTCTTCGTCCTGATTATCATTTTGTCATTCGCTCCGGTCCTGATCTGGGCCGAGCGGCGACAGAGCGCGATGATCCAGGACCGCATCGGTCCGCATCGCGCGGGCTTTAAGCTGTTCGGCAAAGAAATCCGGCTGCTCGGCTTGCTGCACCCCTTGGCGGACGCGCTCAAGTTCGTGTGGAAAGAGGACTTCGTTCCGCCAAAAGCGGACAAATTGCTGCACTCGCTCGCGCCGATCATCTCGCTCGTGCCCGCGATCAGCGTATTCGCGGTATTGCCATTCGGCGGTTTGCTCTCGCTTGAGCATGCGATGGATGCGGTGCCGGTAGGCCAGTTCGTCAGTGAAGCCTGGGGCCCTGGGCTTATCTCGTTGCAGGTTGCCAACCTCAACGTGGGCGTGTTGTTTGTATTCGCGATCGCGGGCACCGGCGTCGTGGGCGCGGCGATCGCCGGTTACTCGTCGGACAATAAGTACGCGCTGCTCGGTGGCGTGCGCGCTGCAGGCCAGATGGTCAGCTACGAGGTCACGCTCGGCCTCGCCATCGTCGGCTGCTTCATGGTCTACGACTCGCTGCTCTTGCAAGACATGATCATGTGGCAGCGTACGCCGCGCATCGCCATCGGAAGCGGCGACTTCAGCTTGTGGGGCATCTTCGTTCAGCCGCTCGCGTTCATCTTGTTCTTCACGGCAGCGATTGCGGAGACCAAGCGCATTCCCTTCGACGTCCCGGAGGGCGAGAGCGAGCTTGCGGCCGGTTACTTCACCGAATACTCAGGCATGAAGTTCGGCATGTTCTTCATGGGCGAGTTCGTCGAAGTCATCACGAGCTCTGCGCTTATCAGCGCGCTCTTTCTCGGCGGCTACGATTTGCCGTTCCTTGAGGATTGGGGCTTTGACTTCTTTGGTACCGTGATCGCCTTGCCCCATGCCGCGGTGGTTGGGCTTCAGGTCCTCGTCTTTGTGCTCAAGCTTGTGATCATGATCTGGCTTCAGCTGATGATCCGTTGGTCGCTACCGCGCTTTCGCTACGATCAAATCATGCAGCTCTGTTGGAAGATCCTGCTTCCAGCGTCACTCGCGAACATCCTGATCACGGGGCTCGTGATCTTGCTCTTCTTCAACAACTGAGAAATCGTTATGGCAAAGCTCGTCAACCGCCCGGAACACACCTTCGCGGAGCAGGCTTACATCCCGGAGATCGTGAAGGGTCTCGGCGTGACCATGCGCCACTTTTTCAAGAACACGTTTTCGCGACGTCAGAACACGGAGATCGTCACGATCGCCTACCCCGAGGAGCGCCGCGTATATCCCGAGCGTTTTCGCGGCGTGCACCGTCTCACCCATCGTGCAGACAGCTCACCGCGTTGCGTGGCGTGTTTGTGCTGCAGTACGGCGTGCCCTGCGCAGTGCATTCATATCGAGGCCGCAGAGTACGAAGAGGGCGATCCGCGCCACGGCTACGAACGCTACCCACGCGTGTTTGTGATCGACGAGCTGCGCTGCATCTTCTGTGGTTACTGCGTCGAAGCCTGTCCATGCGACGCGATTCGCATGGACACGGGGGTACACGTTCCCGCAAGCACGCGCCGTGAGCATTTCATCTTCGACAAGGACATGTTGATGTCGATCCCCGGTCAGGACGGGACTTATCTGACCGGCAATCCACGTCACGAGCCAGGCGACCCCAGCCATCCTGGTCTTGACCGCGAGCACAAGCACTAAGTACAGCTCCCCAGAAGTAGGTGATCAGTCGATGTCGGGCGGGAGGGGCGGTTTTGTCAAAAAGTTGCCAGGCTCGAGCGTTGTGATCGTATGCGGGCATGGCGATGCAAACCCCGATTCGGATCGAACTCACAGACGAT
>JBBSJC010000239.1:0-11433 GCA_038257655.1 Polyangiales bacterium
GATGAGACCGTGCTGCCCCTGCTCGCCACGGAGCAGCGCAGCACCATACTGTTTCCCGGTGCGGGCACGACGGTCGCAGGAAGGGTCAGCAGGGTTTCGTGGGAAGCAGACCGTCAGACCCACGAGCTTACCGTCGAAGTCACGCCCGACACGGTCGAGCGTCGCGTCGCCATTGGACAGCGAGCCGACGTAAGGATCGAGCTCGCTCGGCACGAGGCCACGCTACGGATTCCGCTGCGCATGATCCACCACGACCAGAGCGGAGCCTACCTGTACGTCGATCGTCAGGGTAAGATCGCGGTCGTGCGTCCTCGTTTTGGCCTGACGGGTCAAGAGAGCGTCGAGGTGCTTCAGGGAGTGTCAGAGGGAGACACTGTTCTCGCAGCGAAAAGCGTCGACAGCTCTCTGACGGTCGGTCGACGCTGGCGCTCAGAATGAACCTCGCCATCCGCGACGTTCGTCGACACATCGCACGCTTCATAGGCACCGCAGCGGGGGTCGGATTGCTCCTGAGTGTCGTGATCGCCATGCAGGGCATCTACGCGGGCATGGTGGATGACGCGACCATCCTCACGCGAGCGATGCAGGCAGACATCTGGATCGTGCAGCGCGAGACCCGTGGTCCGTTCGCGGAGAGCTCGCGGCTGGACCCCAGTGTCGAGGCGCGCGCCGCCGCAGTGCCCGGCGTACGGAGTGCGCGACCTTACACGTATCAGCTGCTTCAGCGAGACCACCGCGGGGCTGTCATGCGGATCGCACTGGTCGGTCTGGGTTGGCCGGACGACCCGGGACTAACCCTGCCGCTCATAAGGGGGCGCCCCCTCGCGCAAGCGCACGGCGAGATGATCGTGGACGCTTCGATGGGCCTCGACATCGGCGAGACACTCGTGCTTGCCGGCGAGCCCTATCGCGTGGTCGGTCTCACCAAAAACGCCCTTACCTCAGGTGGGGACTCAGTCGCGTTCTTGAGCGCAGCGGATACGCAACTCGTTGCCTTCGACCAACCGCCTGAGGCGACTGTTCTAGAGCGACAACGCGTGCTCGAGCGCCTGCGCGGAACCGAGCTCGGTCGCAGTCAGCCAGCACTCGAAGACCTGCCCACGGATCCTCGCTGGCGAGCACCGGCGCTCGCATCGCCACCGGTCGCGGCGGTGCTGCTCGAGGTCGACCCCCATCGCCTGGCAGAGGTGCGCGCGACGTTGCAGCGCTGGGGTGACGTGACGGCGTACACCCAGGAGGAGGAGGAGGCGCTGCTGCTGGGTGGCGTCGTGCAGCGGGCGCGTATGCAGATCGGGCTCTTCACGGTCATTCTCACGCTGACGGCCACCGTGATCGTGATGATGGTGATGTACAACCTTACCCTCGAGAAGACGCACGACTTGGCAGTGCTGAAGCTCATGGGCGCTCCGCGCTCACGCCTTCTCGGTCTGATCCTGCAACAGGCCTGGCTGCTCGGTGCCCTTGGATACGCGGTCGCATTTGCGATCGCGGAGTTCGCCTTTCCGTTGTTTCCGCGTCGCGTGCTGATCACGGAAACCATCTCGCTGGTCGCGCCGCTCGCCACCATGACGGTCGTGACACTCGCAAGCATCCTCGGTCTCAGTCACGTCATGCGCATCGACCCTGCGCGCGCGCTGGAGGGCTAGTCGATGACCGACGCAGTGCGCGCCCAGAGTTTGAGTAAGGTTTACGGAGCCGGAGCGGCCGCTGTCACGGCACTCGACAACGTCAGCGTCACGCTTGGGCGCGGGACGGTCGCTGCGTTGCTCGGGCCGAGTGGCTCGGGCAAGTCCACGCTGATCAAGGCGCTGGGCTTCGTCTCGCCGGCGGACACCGGAGAGGTGTTCTTTGAAGGGCGCTCCGTGGTCAAAGACGGAGTCCCGCTCGAGGATCTCTCCCGCCTGAGACGACGCCACCTAGGCTTCGTGTTCCAGAAGGCCAACCTAACTTCCTTCCTCAACGCGCGAGAGAACGTGGAGATCGCGTGCGAGTTTGGTGGCAAGGCGGATGGCCGTCGCCGGGCTCGCGAGCTTCTCAGCTACCTCGACGTCGGCAATCGGGAGAACTCCTATCCGGAGATGCTCAGCGGCGGCGAACAGCAGCGGGTCGCCATCGCCCGAGCCCTGGCCAATGAGCCGTCGCTGATCCTGGCCGACGAGCCCACAGCAGCCCTGGACAGCGTGCGGAGCAGAACGGTCATGGAGCTGTTTCGCACGGTGGCGCACGAACGTGGCGCAGCCGTGCTGGTCGTCACCCACGACCACCGCGCCCTGGACGTCTTCGACGTACTCTACGAGATGGAAGACGGCCGGATTCGGCCAGCACAGAACATTGAGAAGCAAGGGAGACCGAAATGAGCGACCAAAGGGCAACAGACTCAGACGGAACGGAGTCTGGCACGGCGGTCGTCCATGGCCGCACCAAGGGTTTCGCACAAGAGATCACGGTGGGTCGCCACCGGTTCCTGTGCGACGAACCCGAAGCATTGGGAGGAACTGACACGGGCCCCGGACCTTACGATCTCCTGATCGCATCTCTCGGAGCCTGCACGTCCATGACCATCTCGCTGTACGCCCGGCGCAAGCAATGGCCGCTGGAAGCGGTGACGGTGAAAATGCGGCACTCGAAGATCCACGCTGCCGACTGCGAGGACTGCGCAACGACGGGCGGGATGCTCGACCGCATCGAACGCGACGTCGAGCTCCACGGGGCACTGAGCGAGGAGCAGCGGACGCGGCTGATGGAGATCGCCGACAAGTGTCCCGTGCACAGGACGCTCAAGGCCGAAATCGACATCCGTACGCGGCTCGTGTAGCGCGTCGCCCAGCAACCCGACCTTACTTAGTCTAATCTGTTACTCATGTTTCGGTTGCACACTGGAATGCGCACTTGCGGGCGAGCCTGCCTCGCTGCGCGTCGGTGAACTCGAGGCGCTTGGGGCCGACCTGCTCACGCAGCACGCGGTTCTCCGCGCATCGCCCTCATCAAGACCATCCGCATGAGCGTCTGCGGGCATGGGCTTGATGGTTCGGTTATGGCGGGCCCAGTGATGGCAGCTCTACCCCGCGTGGCAAACCAGCAGCGGCAGTGCTCGAGCGCTGCTGACGGGGCGCTCTCGTCGGCGACCAGATAGGTATAAGTGCTGCTTTCTGAATCGCAAGCGTGACCGTGCGAAGTGGGGGCAGGATGGTCGTCTGTGCTCTCCGGCCACGCCCTCAGAACTACCCCGCTCCCGTTCGCGTACGCGGCATTGAGGTAGGTATACGGTACGATCGGACCTGAACCGCGTCTCAGCAATAGCGGGCATGGAAAATGCTCAGGCAGTGCCATGCGAGGGGTAACGCGCAGGGAGCTGCCATGCTTAGCAATCGGGAACGCATCATGGCCGTCGTAGTTTCAACGGCGCTCGCCACGCCGTGCCTGGCTGCCTGCGGCGGCGCGAGCCACGCGGTTCGGAAAGCGCCAGAACAGCCGAGTCCGTTGACTTCGCAAACGTGTGCAGCGCTCCGCCTTGGTGGCGGCTTGGAACTGGTCGTGCTCGGATCGGGTGGACCGCGTAGCGCGGGACGAGCGGCGGCTAGCTACTTGGTGGCTGTTGACAGCGTGCCCCTGCTTCTCATCGACACCGGGCCGGGGAGCTTCGTGCGCCTGGGTGAGTCCGGCTTGCCGGCGGACAAGCTCGATACCGTCCTGCTCACGCACCTTCACATCGATCACGCCGGTGATCTGCCCGGCCTCGTCAAATCGCGCGACTTGATGGCGGATCATGCCCTCGCGCTGCGCATCTTCGGTCCTGACGGTCGAGGTGACTACCCTAGCACCACCACGTTTGTCGATCGCCTCTTCGGCCCGCAAGGGGCATTCGCCTATCTGCCTGCTTTTCGCAACAAGCTGCGCTTCGACGTCAAGGACCTGCCTATGGACCTGGACGCCGCGCCGTCGCTTACGTTTGAACAGGACGGCCTGAGGGTCTTCAGCGTCGCGGTAGACCACGGGGATGTGCCAGCGCTGGCCTACCGCGTAGAGAAGGGGCAGCACAGCATCGTCATCTCCGGAGATCTTGCATCGCGCCGCGGCAGGGTCACCGAGCTTGCTCATGGCGCGGACGTCCTAGTGTACGACGCAGCCGTGCTCGATTCGCCGGGATCACCCACAGCGCTCTATGAGCTGCACACGCCGCCAAAACGTATCGGCGAGGTCGCTGCGGCCGCAGGCGTCAAAGCGTTGGTGCTCAGTCACCTACCGCCCGCGAGTGAACCCGAGAAGGAAGCGATCATCGCCTCCGTGCGAGCGTCATTCAAAGGAAACGTGCTCTTTGCTCATGACTGCCTGCAGCTATCTACCCACCCGACGACGGCGCCTAAGGAACGGTTACCATGAAAAAGACAAGCTTATGGGTCGCAGCATCCCTTGCCCTGATGAGTCTGATTATGCTGAGGTCCCCGCTTTACGCCGAGCCAACGAAGACGGCCGACCACCGCATAGTCTTCGAGCTCACGAGCGCCGACGCCAAGAGTTGGAGTGCTGTGCTGAACAACATTGAGAATGCCCGAAAGGCACTCGGCAAGGCCGATGCGGCCGTGGTCGCGCACGGTGAGGGCCTGTCCATGATGATCAGCGCCAAGAACGCGGCGGTGAGCCAGCGGATGTCCCAACTCGCGGAAACCGGCGTGCAGTTTATGGCATGTGCCAACACCATGCAGAAACAGAATGTGAAGAAGGAGGAGCTCTCGCGCTTCGTGAAAGTCACAGATTCTGGGGTCGCCGAGGTGGTGCGAAAGCAAGAAGCGGGTTGGTCCTACCTGAAATCGGGTTCGTGAGGTCGTCATGCAAGGAATGAAATCGAAAAAATGGTCGCCTTACGCTGTGGGCACTGGGATAGGCGTGCTCAGTTGGTTCGCGTTCGCGACAGTGGACCGCGGACTCGGCATTACCACGGCTTTCGAGTATGCGGCTGCACTGACGAGCCGCGTGCTTTCGCCCGGCATAGCTTCATCGAACAGCTACTTTACTGATCACACCCCGACAGTTGGTTGGGAGTGGATGGTGGTCTTGGGAGTGCTGCTAGGTAGCGGGCTGAGCTCGTGGCTGTCTGGAGACAGAAAGCACGCAATTGTTCCCGCGATATGGCAACGCCGCTTTGGCGATTCCGTCGCACTTCGCATGTTGTCTGCGTTCGCGGGAGGGGCTGTAATGATGCTCGGCGCGCGTCTGGCGCGGGGCTGCACGAGTGGGCACGGCATCACAGGTGCGATGCAACTCGCAGTGTCGAGCTGGGTCTTCATCATGGTCGCGTTTGCAACCGCAAGCCTGACGGCGCTGCTCATGTTCGGTCGCGATCATCAGGGGGTTAGCGATGTTTGATTCACCGGAACGAATGTTGCTCGGTCTCGTAACGGGGGTCGTGTTTGGCTTCCTCCTCCAAAAGGGAGGAGTCGCCAAGCATGCTGTCATCGTCGGTCAGCTGATCCTTCGCGACCATACCGTGATCAAGATCATGCTGACTGCCATCGCGGTCGGTGCTGTTGGGTTCTGGGGACTAGCAGCGGCTGGGATGACGCCAGTGGATGTGAAGCCAGCCGAGATGGGAGGCGTATTGAGCGGTGCCCTGCTTTTCGGTGTCGGGCTCGCCGTGGTTGGCTACTGCCCAGGCACCTCGGTCGCGGCAGTGGGCGAGGGAAGACGGGATGCCGCCATGGCCGTCTTAGGAATGTTTGGGGGAGCGCTCATCTTCGTACAGGCATTTGACCAACTCTCCAAGGTACAGAAGTCAGTGGCAGATCTCGGTAAGCTCACCTTACCCAATGCAACTCGTATCCCCGCGGGCGTATGGGTTGCGGGATTGCTGGCCGTCGTGATGATGACCTACGTGGGCACGCGCATGCGACGTGTGCGACGGTTCGATTGAGCCCAACCAAGGGGAAAGAAGCCATGTTTTTTCAGCGCTTGAAGACACCGGGAATCGCCCATGTCTCATACCTTCTTGGCAGCAAGGGAGAGGCGGCGGTAATTGACCCGAGGCGCGACGTAGACGAGTACTTGAGCCTCGCCCGCAGTAAGAAGCTGACCATCAAGTACGTGGTCGAAACGCACCGGCAAGAAGATTTCGTGCTTGGTTCCACTGAGCTTGCACGCGTCACCGGGGCTAAGATCGTTAACGGTCGCCATGAGCTGTTCGGTCACGGGGATATTCGCCTCGGCGATGGTGAAGAGATGACGTTCGGCGAGGTACGCATGCGCGCCTTGTATACGCCGGGTCACACGCCCGAGAGCCTTTGCTACGCTGTGTTCCTCTCGGACGTGCCGAGTCGCGCGTGGGGAGTGTTTACGGGTGACACGCTTTTCATCGGAGAAACCGGCCGAACGGACCTGCCAGCACCCAAGAAGACAGGTGAGAATGCTGGACTTCTGTACGACGGCGTCCATGCCAAGCTAGTGCCGCTGGGCGATCAAACGCTGCTCTTTCCCGCTCACGGCTCAGGCTCCGTGTGCGGGGGAAACATCGCCGAGCGAGATGACTCCACGATCGGTCTAGAGCGCGCCTACAACCCCGTGTTCACCCGATCCAGGGAGGAATTCGTGAGCGCCAAGGTGAAAGAGCGCATCCCCCGACCGCCCTATTTCACGCGCATGGAGAAGCTCAACCTCAAAGGCGGGCTGGCCCTTGCCAAGCATCCGAATGAAGTACACCTGCTGCAACCTAAGAAATTCGCTTCAGAGATGGGGCAGGGCATTGTCATGGATGCACGGGATCCCGAAGCTTTCGCTGGCGGGCATATCCCCGATTCCTACAGCGTGTGGGCGGGTGGTCTCCCCGTATTCGGCGGCTGGGTCGCCAAGGACAATGCGCGCGTCTATCTCGTGCTTGCCAAGCCCCAGGATGCCGAGGCAGCAGTCCTGTCGCTTGCGCGCATCGGCGTAGATGCTGTGGAAGGGATCCTTGCTGGCGGGTTTGACGCTTGGCGTGACGCGGGCTTGCCCATCGCCTACTCAGGCACCACGTCGGTACGAGAGCTGCAGAGCCTCAACGCGAAGATGCGCGTGCTCGACGTGCGCGAAGACAACGAGTTCGAAGAGGAAGGGCACATTCCGGGTGCCTCCCACTTATATGTTGGATACCTCGAGCAGCACTTGGCCAAAGTGCGCCCACCGATCGACAAATCTCAGCCCGTAGCGGTGACGTGCAGCGTCGGCCACCGCGCAAGCCTTGCCGCCAGCATCATGCGCAAGCTCGGATACACGCACGTGGTGAACCTGCTCGGGGGAATGACCGCCTGGAGCGCAACAGAACAACCCACCGTAAAAGGCGCAGAGAATACTGTGACGACGCCCGAGATTGAAGGAGTACGGTCATGACGGAGCGCGAAGCCTCGCCCTATCTCATCGGTGCCGGGATAGGGCTACTCAACGCCTTCGCCTTCGCAACGGCCGATCGCGGTTTGGGAGTTACGACGGCATTTGAAAGTGCCGCTGCGCTGAGCGAACAAAGACTTGCGCCCGATGCCACCCACGTCAATGCCTACCTAACCAAGCGCGAGGAGCTGCCCAAGGTCGGCTGGGAGATGTTCCTCGTTGCCGGTGTGGTGGCGGGCAGCTTTCTCGCCGCATCGGCCTCCTCTGAGCCCCGCGCGCCCGCGATCCCAGACGCCTGGCAGCGGCGCTTTGGGGCGAGCAAAAGCAAACGCGCTGCGGCTGCGCTGATCGGGGGAGCAGCGATGATGTTTGGTGCACGAATGGCCAAGGGATGCACAAGCGGTCACTGCATCACCGGCACCTCGCAGCTCGCAGCATCAAGTTGGTTGTTCTCGCCATTGATGGCCATCAGCGCAGCGGTCACCACACGGGCTCTTTACGGGAAGGAGGAGGCAGATGGCAGCGAAAGCGGAAACCGGTAAGAGAGTATTAGGGCTAGCCACCGGCCTCGTCTTCGGCGCATTGCTTCAAAAAGGGAAGGTTGCGCGCCACGAAGTGCTTCATGATCAGCTGACCCTTCGGGATCATCACGTGGCCAAGGTGATGGGTACGGCCATCGCGGTTGGCGCTGCCGCCCTTTGGGCTTTGCAAAGCAAGGGACTCGCAAGCCCTGAGGTCAAGCCGCTCAAAGTAGGCGGTGTCGTAGGGGGAGCCGCGATGTTCGGCGCGGGTTTGGCCGTGCTGGGTTATTGCCCGGGTACGTCGCTCGCCGCCGTAGGAGAAGGTAACCGCGATGCGTTGGTCGGCACCCTTGGCATGCTCGCAGGAGCCGCGACCTTTGTGGCCTTTTACCCGGCGGTGGCGCCGGCCATCGAGGCGGGAGGAGACCTCGGAAAGGTAACGCTTCCCAAACTGACCAAGACTCCTGTCTGGCCATGGGTAGCCGGACTTGCCGCGGCGGTCCTGACCGCCCGCGCGTTTGACAGCAACGGCAAGGGGAGGTCACTGCGGAGGCTACCTGCTCCTGTTCAAGGCCGTACCCAGCGGTCAAGCTGGTCGAGCGCAAACACGGAGGCAATGACGATCTAGCTTGGGTCCTCACCCGAGCCCTAGGCAGCGAATTGGGCGCAGGGGCTTGGCTCGACGCTGCGTGACGCGCCGGGCATTCTCTAACGGTTGGCCGTAACCAAGTCTGTTAAAGTGTGCCCACATGAGCACAGAGTCGGAAGGGCGC
Source organism: Polyangiales bacterium (assembly GCA_038257655.1). Classification (GTDB taxonomy): domain Bacteria; phylum Myxococcota_A; class Polyangia; order Polyangiales; family DASUME01; genus DASUME01. The sequence goes on from JBBSJC010000239.1 coordinate 8,648, forward strand.
CGTGGCACTGCACATCTTTTACAAAAAGTAATCAGACTGAGTGGCACATGGGCCAGGCCTGTCCGCTGCGCCGCGCTCCGATACTCGTGATGGAGCTTCGCGCCCTCTCGCCTCATCACGCGGCTTCTATCGCCAGCCTGGCAGTCTTCCAATCGTCGGCCACGGCGCGGGCGGTCTCATACGCGCATCCGACGCGCCGGGCGATCGCGGCAGGAGTTGCTGTCGGTTCGTCGTCCAGGGCTGCCCAGACGTCAGCGCGGTAGGTGGGTCCGAGCTGAAGTCTCTTGAGGTAGACGGGATGTCGCGACGCGAGCTGGACCGCATCGTCCACGTCCGCCAGCCGTGATCGCAGCAGCTTCGCGTGGACCCTCAACACCGAGCCCAGCTACGACTTCGTGTGTGCCGGACGTCCGACGCTTCAAGTGAAGTCATGCCGCCACGCGCTCTGAAGCGCTCGGACCTCTGGGACATGCGGCACATGCCGCACCTCTGTTGTCATCGAGCCGCCTTTGGCGAGCACCCGCGCGTTTGGCCTTGAGCTCGTCCATCAGGTGCGCGCCGGTTCCGTAGTACATCTCGTCGGGTGTCTGTCCTTCGAACGCGGCGTGGGGCATCACACTGTTGTGCTGCTCGACGTAGAACTTGGTGAGCCAGCGAACGTCGGTGATCGTGTTGAGCTGGTTGAGGTAGAGCCACTGGTGCTTGAGGCTGCGCCACCAGGCTTCGATCTTCGAGTTGGAGAAGGTGACGTCCACCAGCGCACGGATGCGTTCCCACTCGAACTGCTCGACCACCGCGTCGACTGCCTCGTTGAAATTCTCGACGCCGCCGTCGCAGACGAGCTGCACGGACTCGTCGGGATGCAGATGCCGAGCGACTTCCTGCAGGATCTCGCATGTGCCCGACGGATGCAGGCGATCGGCAACTTTCCACGCCAGGATCTTACGCGAGAAGTTGTCGATTACCGCGTGCAAGTAGACCTTCCTCCCGTCGAGCAGGCGCAGCACACTCACATCGATATGCCACTTCTCGTTTGGCCTGGTTGCATGCACTCCCTCCTTCGGCTTGGCGGGATACATGCGCAGCCGTGGCCTGCGCCAGCCATTCGCACGAATCAACTTGCCCCACGTACTCGGATGCGCGAACACTCCCCCGACGCGTTGCGCGTGCAGCGCGAGCGCACGGATAGACATGTGACGGTTGGCAGACGACAGCACCATGTCTTTGATGCGCATCCTCTCTTTGATCGACAAGCGCTGGGGATGGGGCATCGCGCACGACGGCGCGACGGCGACCTCGCATGGCGTCAGCGCACGCTTCCATTCCGAGACGCTCGACGAGGAGATGCGGAGCACGCGCAACGCGGCGCTTACGGGCATGACGCGACGCGCGTGCTCAAGCGCCGACAGCAAGCTTTGCCTGTGTGCGGCAGAGCTGATGCGCTTGGCGTCCACGTGCGATCCCAGGACCAGGACGCGCAGCATGGTCAGCGTCAGTCTGAGCAGAGCCGTGAGCATCGAGACGCGGCGCTCGAGACGAGCCACTCGCTCGCGCAGTCGAGCATTGTCTCCGTCAGGCTCGTCGAGCCACACGACTTCCGGCATGCCGCGTCGGAGCCAGGTCAGAATCGTGCCCCGAGGAATCTCACGCTCGGGGAACAGGTCGGGGTTGCCCGTTCGCACGATCTGCTCGCGGAGCCGATAGTCATAGACCCGTTGGGTACTGCTCATCGGGAGGAGCTACGAGTCGCCGAGCCCGAAGGCAACCAGTGCGCGGAGCGACCATCCAATCTCAACGATGTCGAGCTATTGCAGCTTGAAGTAGCTGGACGGCGCTCATGAAGCTTCAGCACAACCAATTCAGAGTCAACGAAGCATGGATAGCCTGTCGGCTGCAGACCCTCGACAGGGTCGCTGGCGACCCCGTTGATGTCTACATCCTGTTGGATGCAGCTTCCGGCTATGTCTTTGGTCCCCTGTTGGTGCTCGATGACCTCAAGGGAGCGTGGGAGAAGGCGCTCACCTACGCGCCGCACGACGAGGTGACTCGCAGAAACCTGCACGAATTCATATACGACAATGATGGGCTATCGGACGAGATCCGAAAGCCGAGCGCTTTCGTGGCCCGCCTGTTCCTGTAATCGTCGGTGCGCGTTGCCGAGCCCGCTTCAAGTTGAAGACTGACAGCCACTTCCACGACAGGCGCTTGCCCGCGAGGATTCCGACGCAAGCCGCGCATGAAGAACAGGACGCGGACGTCCTGTTTCCAACTCCTGGTGCCGGTGCGTCCTTCGTCGAGCGATACCGCGCTTGGCTCGGCCGTGCGCCGTTCGGGGCATCAGAGCCCGAGGCCGCGCGCACGCACAAAGTCGAGGGCGAAGACATCGTCGTCGGTAGGCCGATCGATCTCGTGGTGCTCGCATGCAAATCGAACGCGCTCCGTTGCCGGCTCTTGGGTTCTGCCCGGGAGATCACGCTCCGAACGGCCGTGCGGGACGAGATCGCTGGCTCGATTATCACCGTGACGCCGAAAAAGCATTGGACGCATGCTCGGCATCCCTATCTCTCGGGTGAAGTGACGTCGATTCGGATCGACCCGTCTGTGCTCGGGCTCGTCCCCCTCACATTGCATCGCGAACACGCGCCGCACCCCGGTCGCGACGCGGTCGCAGATGGGCGCGTGGCGTACCGGCTGGCGCAGTCAGCGCTCACAAGCGACGACGCGGGAGCGGATCTCCTCCTCGAAGCGCAAGAGTGCATCGATGCGCGTGCGTACGCCGAGGCCGA
>JBBSJC010000240.1:0-11385 GCA_038257655.1 Polyangiales bacterium
CAGCGAACTTCTCGCCGCCAGCGGCGCCACCGATGATGGAAAGACCGTAAGATATGCTTTCGCCACTCGATTCCGTGGCGCGCGCCGCCATGAACGCGGAGTCGAAGAGCTGTTGGGATAGCTGTTGTTGGGCAAGGCCCACGCGCGCCTGCTCGAGTGCTTGAACCTCGCGCTGCGCCACGCCCAAGCGCGACTCGAGGTCAAAGGCCTCCTTGCGCAGCGCGACACCCTTGCGATCGAGGGCCTTCAACGCGTCGAGCTCACCCTTGACCACCCGCGTCAAGCGCTCGACACGTGAAGCATGGCTCAGCATCGCCTCGAGCCCGCCCGCCAGCGGCAACATACCGCCGCGGCTCACGCGATACAGGGAGCGACCATGTTGAGTGAGTCGCTCACTTAGACGGTTACGCTGCGGGCCAATCTCGGCGAGCTCCGCTTCGACCTGGCCGCGACGTGCATGGCTGCGTTCGAGCGTGGCGCGCGATGTGAGCAGTTGCGCGTCTACGGCACCTGTGGATTGCACGCCCCAGCCATCTTGACCGCTGGCGAACGGCACCGCCGAGCCGAGTAAGCCGCACAATGCCAGGAGCTTGAGGCCTCTGCTTCGCGCCATCAACATACTCAGACCGCCAGATAGCGGCGGATTGAAACCGCGCTGCCCAAGGCCCCCGCGAGAGCCCCCGCCAGCACTATTCCGACCATGACCAATGGAGACAAAAAGCTCAACTGCATGCCGGTGAGCGGTCCCAGTGTTGAATCCACTTGGGACCGAAGGGTCAGATAGAGAACGACGAGAATCACGATCGAAAGCCCTGCGGAGACCAAGCCCTGCAGCGTGCCTTCGAGCACGAAAGGACCGCGTACAAAGCCGTCAGTCGCGCCACACATCTTGAGCATTTCGATTTCGTCGCGGCGCGCCGCCACCGCCAGACGAATCGTGTTGGCGACTACGGCAAATGCACAGATGAGCACGAGCACGGCGAGCATCAACGCCGCCGTGCGTCCAGCGGCCAACAGCGCACCGAGTCTGTCGAACCAGGTGCGGTAGGTGTCCACTTCAGAGACAGCCGCGCCGAACGCCGCCACTTTGTCCGCAACTTCGCGACTACGCAGGTCGCTGGTGTCGGCCGCGAAATCAACCTCGATCGAGGCCGGAAAGACATCGGCGGGCAACGATGAAAGCTCACTGTTGACATTCGCGTCTTTGAGGAATCGCTCACGCGCCGAGCTCGACGTAAGATGCTCGGCGCGCGTCACGCCCTCGATCGATGACAGGACTCCTTTGAGGCGCTCGACGTCTTGGGGTGCCGCAGCGTCTTTCAAATACACGCTCATCTTGTGTGTGCGCCCCCAGCGGTCTGCGAGCTCGGCCAAGTTCGTCACGCCGAGCAAGGCCGTAGCGAGACACAGAAACGCAACCGTAAGGCTCGAGACGGCGACCACGTACAGCTTTGCGTCTTCTCGGACGCCGCGCTTGGCTCGCGCCATCATGATGTTGAGATCCACGCTGCTTCCCCCTGCCTTCTAAGTCGCTGTCGTGCCGATTCAGGCTGTCGCGCGGCGCACGCGCTTGGACCAACTACCGAGCCCCTGGCGCGCTTCCGTCAGACGCCCCTCTTCGATCACGAGCAGGCGATGGGGGCGTGCGGACAAAAGCGAGTGATCGTGGGTCGCAAACAGCACGGTCGTACCGGTGCTATTGATCTCTTCGAACAACGTCAGAATATCGAGCGCTAAGGTCGGATCGAGATTGCCCGTGGGCTCATCGGCGATCAGCAGAGCAGGCTCGCTCACGATGGCCCGCGCGATTGCGACCCGCTGCTGCTCGCCGCCGGACAAATGCGCGGTGCGCTCATCACCACGGCCCGACAGCCCCACGCGCTCCAGCGCTTCGGCCACACGCGATCGGATTAGCCGCCTGGGCATGTCGAGAATTTCGAGTGCAATCGCCACATTCTCGAACACAGACCAATGCGCGATGACTTTGAAGTCTTGAAAAACGACGCCCATGTTGCGGCGCAAAAACGGGATCGAATCGCTGGTGAGCCGCGCGATGTCACGACCACAGAAGAAGATGCGGCCCTCGTCAACGTTGGTACGGCGATACAACAGCTGCAGCAGGGTGCTTTTGCCCGAGCCGCTTGGCCCTGTAATGAACACGAACTCCCCGCGTTCGATCGTCAGATCGATGTTGCGAAGGGTCGGGACATCGGGCTGGAAGTACTTGTAAACATTCTCGAGCACGAGGATAGGCTTGTCTGCCTGAGCAGGGTCTACCCGCGCGCCTGCACGAAAGAATGCAAACGGGCGCACCACCTTGCGCGCACCGCTATCGTCGTTCCCGGGGCTCTGGGCCATACGGCATGGGTACCAGGCAAACGTACAGGGGATCAAGATTTCGGAGGTTTGATGAGCCAGCTAGGGATCCGCCCCCCAAGCGAAGTCAAACACTTGGGCGAGCACGGGCTCCGCCACTTTGCCATGCGGAGAGAAGCCCCAGATGTGCTCCTGGGAGATGTCGTCAAGGCTCGCGTAGTAGCGCCAGACAAAGAAGCCCGCGAACCAAGGCTCAGGCAAAAAGGCCTCAAAAACAGCGGCTAGAGCCCGGGCTTGCTCGTGCTCGTCAAAGACTACGTCGGTCATGTCGTCGGGCCATAACCAGGGCTCTACCGCCGCGTCGCTGCGGGTCGTGTAGCCGACTTCAACGAACAGCACGGGCATCTCCAGAATCGTGGCTGAGCGCTGAATACCGTCGCGCGCGCGTTTGGCGCCCTCCACGTACTCCGCATAGGTCGCCTGATTGTGCTCGGCGAGCGGATAGAAGGCGTTGACGCCGATCAGATCGAGTTTGTCCCAGAACAGCACGTGCTCGACTTCATCCCAGTTCGCGCTGTAGGTGAGAAACCCTGGAAACTGCTGGCGAACATCGCGAATCAATCCGGCCCAGAATGCTCCGAACCTGCCCGACCAACTCTTGCATTCGACGCCGATCGAGAAGGCATCCGCCCCCGCTTCGCCGGCCAGCGTCGCCCAAGCCAACACGAACTCCGCATAGGATTTCTGGTAAGCGATCCAGCCTGCGGGGGAGCCCGGATCGATTTCACCACGCCATCCATCCGTTTCGACCCACAGGTGCGGGATCAACAGCACCTTGATCCCCCGCGCGTGCGCTTGCTCGATCATGCGTGCGACATCTGCACGGTTCTGCTCGAAGGGCGCTTCGAAATCGAGGGCGATCTCAGTGCTCGTCAGACTCCATATTCGGCCGAAGGGCGTGATGCTGATCCAGTTTGCGCCCATGCGCGCAAGCTCATCGAGCAGCGCTTCGCTATACGGCGAGCCGTAACCGCGGCCCGGCCACTGCGAGGACTCGATCGGGCCTACCGTAATCCCCCGTATCCCCGGATTTCCGCTTTCTGCCCAGCCGTTCATGCCGGGATTGAGCTTGTGCCAAGCGCGCGCATCGGACGCGTGCCCGAGAGCGCATGTGCAGAGCAAGACAAAGCACAAAATGCGCGAGGCCATGACGAGCTTCTAGCTGAGGCGCTACACCCTGCAACGCACGCGGCACTGCTGACGACACACTCACGGAAGGAGCACGCGTCCCATGGCCCAAGTTCAGGTTTACACCACGCCCACTTGCCCTTACTGCGTCATGGCCAAGCGCCTGTTGGGCGAGAAGGGCGTCGCCTACGAAGAGATCGACGTCTCGAATGATCGTGCGAAGCGAGCGTGGCTCGTCGAGCAAAGCGGCCAACGCACGGTCCCGCAGATTTTCATCGACGGCAAGGCGTACGGGGGCTTTTCAGATATCTCGGCCCTCGATCGACAGGGCAAGCTCGATCCACTGCTCGGTCGCGCTTAGCGACTGCCAAGCTCCCAATCGTTTAGCTGGGATTGAGCTCGATGTTGACCTGAACATCTTCGTCGTCGAAGTAGACGCTGACCACGCGCGTCTCGTAGCCGCTCTTCTTTGCTTCGATACGGCCGTTGCGTGCGTCCGTGCTCACGAAGATCGTGTAGTCGCCGTCTTCGTCGCTCTTATCGCCCGCTTCGTCGAGCGTGTCTGAGCGAAACTGAACGCTGACGCCCTGAAGGCGTTTGCCACTGACCGCGTCGCGCACGGTGCCGTGCAGACCACGTTCTTGGTCAGGTGACGCGTCTGGATCGCCGCAGCCGCTCGCCGCCCACAAAGACATGAGGAGCGCGAGCGAGCAGGCCTTGTAAAACCGTTGGGACCGCGTGCGCAGACCGCTAGACCGCGCCTCTGACACGATCCGCCTCAGGTGCCTTTCTTGAGCGCGGTAAGCACGAGCTTGGCCACGGCCTTGAGCGTGTCGAACACACCGGTGCCGATCGAAGCCACCCCTTCAAACTCGGGCACGCTCGCGGGATTCAGCAGCTCGCGCAGCTCTTCGACCGGCGCAATGCCGGGCATGTCGCGCTTGTTGTACTGAATCACGTAGGGGAGCTTATCGAGCGAGTAGCCCTGCTCCGCGAGGTTGGTGCGCAGGTTCTCCAGCGACTCCACGTTGGCTTCCATGCGCGCGATTTGCGAATCGGCCACGAACACCACGCCATCGACGCCCTTCAAGATAAGCTTGCGACTGGCGTCATAGAAGACCTGACCGGGTACCGTGTACAGATGGAAACGCGTTTTGAAACCGCGAATCTCACCGAGCGCAAGCGGCAAGAAGTCGAAGAACAACGTTCGCTCGGTTTCAGTCGCGAGCGAGATCATCTTACCCTTCGCTTCAGGGTTGGTCTTTGTATAGATGTACTGAAGATTCGTCGTCTTCCCGCACAAACCGGGACCGTAATATACGATCTTGCAGTTGATCTCGCGGGACAGGTAGTTGATGAAGGACATCGGCTCCCAGACTCCTATGAAACCAGCAGCGCTGCGTCGCAGCGTGGACTGTCAGAGGCGATCAGTCGTTGAACAGGTTGTCGATGTCGTCGTCGGTGATTTCGGCGAACGGCGTCTTGTGCGCGGGATCATCGGCCTTCTTGATCAAAGCTTCGAAGATCAGATTGAGCTGCTCGCTCGCCTTTTTCACACGCAGGCGCACGAGCCCCAAGCTCGTTTTATTGTCGAAAATCACGACCAGGATCACGCGGTTTCCCACGAGCTGGATGTGAATGTTCGCCTTTTCGCCTTCGTGAAACTGCGTTGCGAACTCGTTCTCACGAAGCAGCTTTGCAATGCCACCGGTGGCGGCGATGTTGCCGGCCGTCAGCGATGCTAGCGACGTCGTGTCGATATGGTCGGTGTCCCCGGCAGCAGCGATAAGCTGGCCGTTCTTATCGATGATGAACACGACCTTGGAATTTGCGGCTTGTACCAAATTGTCCACGATCCCTTGGATCTGATGGAACTCTTCTTCGTACATCACCATCTGCGGATTGCTCATCGCCCCCTCCAGGCGTCGCCGACAGCGTTGCCGATAATCAGCTGTCCACGTCGTGCAAGCACGAACACGGGAAGCGTTATGCACCGTTTCAAGTGCAGGGTTCTTGCGAACCTCGGCACCGCCTCTGCGGTCGTTGGTATCAGAGCCATCTTGATGGGTAAAGCATTTGACGCTTCGCGCACTTAGCACCGGGGCGGGCAGATTCGAGTGAAGCAAAACGATATCGTAGTGCGCGCGCACCGGGAACGGGAATCGGTACGAAGACCTTCAAAAGCACAAAGCGATGGTAAAGCGAGCGCGCTAGCCTGGCCTTGTGCTGCTCATCCTGCGCCTCGCGATCAACATTCTGCGTGTCCTGACCTGGCCCCTGTGGGGGCTCGTGCCACGCCTAAGACGACGTCGTGCAGAATGGGTGTCTTTACGTCTTCAAGGCGATGTCGGCATGCTCCAGCGCCCGCGCCCGGCGTGGCTGCGGAACCTGCTTGAGGGACTGCGTCCGCCGAAAAGCTCTGTCTCGCGCCTGCGCAATCTGTTCAAGCAGATCGAAGTCGATCCCCAGATTAAGGGCGTATTTCTGCAGCTCGAGAGTCTGAGCTCAGGCTGGGCCACGCGCAGCGCCCTGCGCGAGCAGCTGTTAGCGCTGCGTGCCAAAGGCAAGCGGGTCGTCGTGTATTTGCCCGAGGGCGGGGACCAAGGAACGTTGTTTCTCGCCAGCGCGGCGGACACCGTGTGGATCGCGCCACCTGCCACGTTGACCCTGCTCGGCCCTATGGCTTCACGCACCTACATCAAACCGCTACTCGAGCGAGTGGGGGTCGAGATCGATGTGCTCGCCCAAGGCGCCTACAAGACGGCAGCGGAGCCTTTGGCGCGGGCAAGTATGAGCGATCGCGAGCGCGAGCAGCTATCCGCGATCGTCGGGACGCTCAACCAGACCCTCCGAGCGGCAGTGGCAGAGCGTCCCGGCATCGATCCCGCGCAGGTTGACGGTCTGTTTGCTCAAGCCATGTTCAACGCTGAGCAAGCGATCGCAGCCGGGCTCGTTGACGCGGCGCTGTACGAAGACGAGGTCCACGCAGAGCTCGGCTTCACAGATAAGAAAAAGCGGCCGATCACAGCCGCCCGCTATATGAGCATGGTGCGCAAACCCGTCTGGCGGCCGCTGCATCCAGCCCCGAAAGTCGTCGTATTACGTCTCGAGGGCGCGATCGGGGCGATGGCTGCCGCGCGCGGCATTGAGCTGCGTCCCACGACCGCGGCCCTGCGTTCGCTGGCGGACGATTCGCAGGTCGCGGGGGTGGTGCTGTATATCGATTCGCCTGGCGGGTCGGCCGTTGTTAGCGATCTCTTGCATCGTGAAGTGGCACGCCTCGCGAGTAAGAAACCTGTGGTGGCTTGGCTTGGCAACGTAGCAGCCAGTGGCGGTTATTATCTCGCAGTCGCTGCCCAGACGATCATCGCAGAGCCCACCACGATCACGGGCTCGATCGGCGTCATCAGCGTCAGACCGGTGATCTCCGCGTTGCTGAGCGAAATCGGCGTCCGGCGCGAAGTGGTCAAGCAGACTGATCATGCCGACATCTACGATCTCTCGCGCCCGCTCACGGAGGGCGAGCGCAGCGCGATCATCGCCGAAACCGAGCATTTCTACGCGCGCTTTCTCGATGTAGTCGCAGCCGGTCGGTCCCAGCCTGTCGAGACGATTCGCGCTTTAGCAGGAGGTCGCGTGTGGTCGGGGCGCGACGCCAAAGCGCACGGCCTAGTCGACGAGCTTGGCGGCTACGAACAGGCACGTGCCGCGATCGATGCACTGCTTGAAGCGCGCGGTATCCAGGCCGACTCGCAGGCCTCGATCGTGTCGCCCGCGCGTCGCGACGTGACGCCGCCTCCGCCGATCCAGGTCGTCCTTGATGCGCTCTGCGTTGCTTTGCCTCAGCTTGCCCCGATGCACGATCTCCTCGCGCTCGCGACGGCCAAGCCGCAGGCCGCCTACTACGCATTCGACCTGCCGCTCAGCTGAGCTAGCGATCAGAGATCTCCCAGGCCGTCGTTGCCGCCCGAATTCGACTCTTCGCTGTCGGATGAGCTCTCGTCGCTGCTGTCGTCCGCTTCAGACTCATCGCCTGAGCCACTACCCAGCTCGGGCTGGCGCGTCTTGGACTTCACCGCATTCCACGGGCCACCGCCTGTTTCGTAGGTGTCACTGCCCCATTCACCTACGAGCTTCCAGTTGTCCTCCCGCTCGTCCTTGACCAGGCGGAAGTAGCCGCGGCCCTTGGTGTTCGTCGGACGGCCGACGATGAGCTCGCGTGCCTCTGTCCATTCAAAGCGCATCAAATCGCCTTCAACGCCGCCTTGAATGCGCCCCGTGCGTTCTTCTTTTTGAAAGCGTCCGACGACGGTGGCGCCGTTCTGAACCAGGTGCATTTCACCGTACTGCGGTGAGAACCAGACACCGGTGAACGTGCCGCCCTGCGGCATGCTGCCAGGTGTGACGCTGGCGCGATGGGAGCCGCCGCCGCAGGCGACCAACACCCCTGAAAGGCAAAGGCAGAGCGCCAATGCAACGTTGGCAAGACTGAATCCGGTGAAGCGTGCAGGCATCCTTGTCGACCTCCGGGCCGGACCATAGACGAACGAGCGTCAAAGCAGCAATGCTCCTGAACACGCGGCGTGTGCGCGGGGTAGTTCCGCATCCGCTACGACGGGGCACTTCCTTTCGGCAGGACGAGCCGTGTTACGATCCCGAACGTGGCGCAGGTCAATCCGCTTACTCGCGAGGTTCTAATCAAGCTCGTGTACTACGGGCCCGGCCTCGGCGGAAAAACCACGACCTTACAGAAGGTACACACCTTGTCCCCGGCGGAGACCCGGGGCAAGATCGTTTCGCTCGCTACGCCGGTCGATCGCACGTTGTATTTCGATTTCATGCCGCTACGCGTCGGCCCCGTGCACGGCTACCCGGTGCGCCTACAGCTCTTCACGGTGCCGGGCCAGGTTTACTTCAACGCCACGCGCAAGTTGGTTCTCACCGGCGCAGACGGCGTGGTGTTCGTTGCGGACAGCCAACGCGACCGACAGGATGCCAACCTTGAGAGCTTGCAGAATCTCGAAGGCAACCTCGCAGAGCAGGACCGCACGATCGAAGCCGTACCCCACGTCTTTCAGTTCAATAAGCGCGATCTCGAGAACATCTTGAGCACTGCGGAACTCAATGCGGCGTTGAACGCTCAGGGCGCGCCCTCTTTCGAGAGTGCGGCGGCCCGTGGCATCGGTGTGCTTGAGCCGCTCGACGAGCTCGTACGCCTAGTCCTCCTCGACCTCGAGAAACGTTCTGTGTTCGGCCCAGAGGCACAACCCGAAGCGCCATCGCCGCGTTTCGAAGCCGCACGCGATGGTCTTGGTGAATCGTTGAGCCGCGCCAGCGAAGAACTATGGCGTGACGCCGTCGACCCGACCTTACAGGCGATTAAGAGCATGGCTCCGCCTTACAGAAGCAGTCCGCCGCTGGCCGCATCGCCCCTTCCAGGCCGCCCCACGACCCCCGTGCGAAGCGTGGCCACGCTGCCACCGCGCCCGCTGGTCGCTATTCCGCCACAACGCTCGCCGTCCGCACTGGTCGGCCGCAAACAAGCATCTGAGCCTGTACGCGTGCCGCGCTTTGGTGCGTCGAACGAAGCGCTGCAAGAGCATCCTTCGAGTGGCCCAAGCTGGGTCTTACTGTTCCCTGAAGATCAAGCCGCAGCTGTCGTGCAGCTCGAGCAGGATCTGATCTCAGGCGATTTACGGGCATCGATTCTCCGTTCGGATGCTCTCGCATCTGAGACGCTTGCTGATGCCGCTGCGGAGATCGCCCTTGAGCCCGAAGAGCGCCGTCCAGCGATCGTCGCCATGTGTTTAGGCTTGCCCGGTGAGCGTTGGCGCGTATTCCGCGCGCTCGTCCAAGAAGCGCGACTCGGCGCAGAGATTACCGAGGTACAGGCGCTCGAGGCTTACTCGATCTTGATCGAGCTCAACCGCTTGCGGCTACGTTCGATCCCGCCGCGCGAGAGATAAATCATCAGCACCAAGAACAAAGCGCCGGCAAAGGCCAGCTTGTGCGCATAGGGCACAAGAGGCGCGTGAACTTGGCTGATCGTGCCTTCAACGGAGCCTGCCACGACCAAGAGCGGCATTCCGCCAGCGATAAGTCGCACCGCTGAGCGTGCCTCGATCACGAGTGCCGCGCGCCGACTACGCTGGCCTGGGCGCCAAAGACCACGGGCAAGCAACAACCCCGCCGCGCCTGCGATGATCACCACCGTCAGCTCGACCACCCCGTGAGGCAGAATCCACGCCCAGAAGAACAGCCCTTGTCCGCTCGCGTGATACTGGGCCGCAAGCGCGCCCAAGGGCACGCCATTCCAAAATAGCAGGGCCGCCGTGCCCACACCGAACGTGACGCCCAACGCGAACACGAGGAACGTGACCTGAATGTTGTGCGTGAACAGAAAGCTCGAAAACACCGCCGCAGGGCCTACTTTCGCCGGCTCTTCGAACGATTCATCGCGCACACGCTCCTCGGGCGTGCGCGCTTGATGCATATCCGGAATCACCAGACCCATCGCCTCAGGATCGAGCGTGACCACCGCTGCACCTGACAACGCCCCGCCCAAGAGCAGACAGGCAGACACGGCCACGAGCCAACGTTCGCGCCGCACGAGCCGGGGAAACTCGCGCCAAAGAAAATCGAACACCTGCACGCGACCAATCCGCCGATCGTCGTACACCCGCGCATAACCGCGTGCGACAAGCCCGTTCAAGTAATCGCTGAGCGCTGCATCAGCGAGTTCGCTCTGTGCGATCAGCAAATCCGCGCAAGCCGCGCGATACAGCTTGCCCAAGCTGCGGACCTCGGGGATCGACAACCCGCGCGGCCCCTGCTTTTCGAGCCGCCGTAGGAGGTCTTCCAGCCGCCGCCAATCGTCGCTGCGGCGCCCTACAAACGCGTCAGCGGATCCGTAGCCTGTCGCAGAAGAAGTCGACATGGACGTGGTACAAAACCTCAGTGAGCGATGAAGTCTACGAGATCCGCACGCCCGAGAACGTGCGCTTTCACTTCGAACACGCCGGCTTGGCCTCGCGTGGTTTGGCCTGGGCGGTCGATGTCGCACTGATGGGGCTGCTGATCCAGCTTGCGGCGCTTTTGTTCTCGCTTTCGGGACTACTGCTCGGAGATCTCGCAACGGCTCTCTTGCTCGTCGTGATTTTCCTCGTCCAGTGGTGGTATGCCGCGCTGTGCGAATGGCTGATGGCTGGACGCACGATAGGTAAGATGTTCCTGGGCCTGCGCACCCTCGACGCATCCGGTCTGCCGCTTAGCCTCTATCAGGCGACCGTGCGCAACCTGCTGCGCGTCGTTGATTTTTTGCCCGGTCTGTACCTGGTGGGAGGCATCGCTGCTTTGATCGATCCCGAAGGACGGCGGCTGGGTGATATGGCGGCGTCGACGCTGGTCGTACGCGATGGCCGCGCACGTGTGCCGGCGCGACTGCTCGGTTTTGCCGGGCAACCCACCACGTTGGGCGAGGGCGGCGCCGTTGCTTACCGCTTGTCCGCCGAGGAACGCACGGCTGTACTTTCGCTATGCCTGCGTCGTGACAGCTTGCCGTTGGCTGTCCGTTTGGAGCTTTTCGAAAAGCTCGCGAACCACCTTGCGCAGCGTCACGGCACGAGCCGGCCAAGCCACCTATCGGCCGAGAAACTCGTCCTCCAAGTGGCAGCCGCGCTCAGCGGGCGCACTGATGTCGGCCATTCGGTGCTGGGCAGGGGCACCAGGGCCTAGTTGGCCTGCAGCGGCACCTACGCGGGACTAGGAGTCGTAATCGCAAAACACGATCGCGCAGTGGCGGCGCTGCGAGGAGCGCACGCGCTGACAAAGCTCCGCAAGGTCGTCGTCGATATCGACTACTTCGCCCTCGGTCGCGCGACC
>JBBSJC010000241.1:0-11341 GCA_038257655.1 Polyangiales bacterium
GTCCAGATCGATCACGCCGCGCAACACCTCGGACGGTCCGTTTAGATCAAAGATCAGCGTAAGCAGCAGCACCGGCACTTCTTGCTCCGGGTCGAGCTGCACCAACAGATCCAGATCAGACGTGTCGCGGGGCGCAGGCGGACGCCCCCGCACGAACAGCCACACCCGGCCTTCGTTCTCGATCACGCACAGCTGCACCGAAGGATCATCGACGAAGCTTGCTGGCGCCAGGGGCGTCTCCCCCTGGTTCGATCCGTGCGGTGAAATCGCATCCATGAACGAGATGCGGTCGTCATCGCTTTCGTCTTCAGCCCCTTCGTCGTCGCCGCGCACATCGTCGCTGTCGCTCACCTCATCGCTGTCGTCGAAGTCTTCCGCATCATCCAAGTCCTCGACGTCTTCGAGCTCATCGTCGCTATCGAGTAGCTCCACCTCTTCGCGCTCGTCTATATCGAGGGTTTCGGCCAGCACCGTTTCGCCGAACTCAAGCGGTTCGTTGTCATCGACCTCCTGCAATTCCGAGTCGAGGACCGGGCGCGCAGGCAGCGACAGAATCGGGACTGGCACGGCGTGTTCGCGTGCTGCCAGCAGACGCTCACGACGCAGTAAAACGCGCTCGCGCTCGCGCAACAGCGCCATCGCTCCCTCTACGTCGGGCATGGTGCTGCTGCGAGCGCCCCCGATAGAAAGCCCCGAGTCGATGCGCGCGGCAAGCCCTGCTGCACCGATCACAACCTCGCAATCACGTACGTAGTCAGGCACGTCGTGCGCCACGTCAGCTGCAATCGACGCCATCTGCTCGGCGCGCAACGCGAGCGCACGATGCCTAAGCGCTTCGGGCAGGACAATCACAAACAAACGCTGCACGGGATCGTGAAAGGTAAAGGGAATGGCCAAGGCCACGTCATGCGCCAGCTGATGCAAGGCGCCCGCGCGAGCTGTACGCGCGAGCGCCGGATCGGCGGCCGCGTCGATTCCGACGTAAACAGAAAGAGCGCGAAAGCACCCGTCAGGCATCCAAACCTGGGCCATCTCGCTGCGGGTCTTGCCCATGGCGCCCAGGTACGGCACAGATTCCGACGAACCGACGTCCGCGCCCTCCCGTTTTTCGCTCCCCATCACCGACCTCCAAGACCGCAGGCATTATGCCGCAAAGGCCTAGCAACATGCGCCTTATCGCGGCCTGGCGATGCAGGCTCGGGCACGTATGCTTGAGGCGTGGCCCACGACGACAAACCCCTCGCACCTCCATCCTTGGCTTCCGTGGCCGACCTTTCCGACGCGTGCGTGCGCTTCGTACAAGGCTCCCTCGGCATCGTGCTCGACTTCACCCCCGAGACATTACCCATCCTCGATCACTACCTGCGGGAGGCGCGCAAAACGCCCCGCGATGAGCTGCTGCAGTTGATCGCCCCGGCCGCTGGCGCGTACTTCGGCGAAGTCGTCAAAGCGACGCTGGGCCCCTGCCGCTGGTACCTCGAGGGCGAAGGCCCCGAAGCCATTCGTCTCGAATTCGAGCGCTGCTTTCTGGGTTTCAACCCGGTTGGAGCCGCCCTCGAAGCCGTGCTTGGCGAAGAGGCCCCCGGTTATGGCGCACACCTGCAAGTGCTGCCGAGCGAAGCAGGCTTGGTACGCGAGTCCCTGGAGCGAACCGGTGACATCCGCCGCGAGGATTACTACCGCTTGGCCGTGCGCTACGAAGTGATCGAACAGATCGCCACCCTTCTAACTGCACGCGTCGCCAACGAAGAGAGTCCCACGGTGATCGGCCCGGAAGTCTACGCAGCCCTTCGCGATCAGCCGAGCAAGCTCACGCTCAACTAAGCGACCGCCGCAAAACAATCAGGTCGGATCGGCGTCGAGGCGCCCCGTCGGCGGTGATGAAAATTCGCAAGGATACTCGCTGTATCTGAAGAATTTTCAGCGCTGGCGACGGGGATGCATCGGCGTCGATCCGACCTGATTGTTTTGCGGCGGGCCCTAACCGCGCACTGCGAGTGCCCCGTGCCTCCCTGCGAGCCATGCCGCTGGCTTACGAGGGCATCTGCGGCAAATGCCCGCTTAGTCACGCAAGAGCACCTGCGGGTCAAATAACGTCGGTCTCAATCTCACGCCGGCGTGGGACAGCACAACGCCGCCGCCCGGCCGGTGGGGGCTAGTCCGAACCGATCAGTCGCGAGAGCACTGGATCGTCGAGCAAGGCGGCCCGCAACACCTGTTCGAGCTCCATGCGCTGAGGGGCGGGCAGCCGTGCGCCTCCGTGGGCTTCGAGCGCCTGCGCCACGAGTCCCTCAATCGCCTGCTGGCGCGAGACTTCGCCCGCCTCCAGCTGCCGCAATAGCTGCGTGCTAGCAGATTCGCCGGCCCCAGTGCTCGTCGCGGCATGCGTATTGGCGGCGCTTACAGCCGAGCTGTCCCCGGGCGCAGCGGGCTTGATATCCGCTGTGCCTTCAATGCCAGACAGGCCAGGTGCGGCACCAGTGGGCGGTTTGATCGACGGGCTCACGGCTGTTCCTGAAGCATTGGCACACCTCTCCCCAGATCAGCAAGGACCCAGCTATGCTGTCGCTATCGTCCCGCCGAGCCCCAGGTTGCTAAAAATGAGTGCGCACGGGCACGCGCTCCCCGCAAACCCTGGTTTGACCCTGATCGCGTGGGAACGCTATGGTTCATGCGGCGCAAGAGGAGGATGCAGTGTCTATATCGTCGACCCACTTGCTCCCAGTAGATTGGCTCCAGGAGCTGGCCGTTTTTCCGTTGCCACGCACGGTGTTCTTTCCAGGCACGGTGTTGCCCCTGCACATCTTTGAAGAGCGCTATCGGGCGATGATGCGCCATTGCATCCGCTCCAAACGCATGGCCATCGCCGTCGCGTTGCTCGAGCCCGGCTACGAGACGGACTACGACGGCAGCCCACCGATCCACCGGGTGTGCGGCGTGGGTCGCATCGAAAACCACGAAGAGCTTGCCGATGGCCGCTACAACGTCGTGTTAAGGGGCGTCGCCCGCGTGCACCTGACCGAGCTACCCCAGGCCGACGTCCCGTTCCGTCTGGCGCGCGCCGAAGTGCTCGATGCGCGTCAAGGTACCGACCGCCCGTCCCGCGATGCGCTGACTACGCTGCTATCCACGGCATCGCTCGTTGCCACCGTCGTCAGGAAGCAGCACGCAGATTTCAGCCTGGGGATCGCCCCGGACGATCCGCCCCATCAAATCGCGGACACGCTCGCAGATCGCCTGCTCGCCGATCCTGAGGCGCGCCAAGACGTGCTCGAAACCCTCGACGTGCCCAGCCGCATTCACAAGCTCACCGGCCACATTGCAAGTGTGCTCGGCCAGCTCGAATCACAGCTGCACCACGGCCGCGGCACCGTCCAGTAATTACTCCGAGGCGCGGGCGCGGCGCCCAACCGTACTAGCCCGCGTCGCCAACTAGCGACCCAATCTGCAGAGCTGTTCAACACGCGCAGTAACGCGCGCCATCGCAGCGATGCAGCAAACGTGTGCGTCGCGACGCAGTCAACACGCGCCGCTTGCTCGCAACCTAGGGCAAATGCCCCATGCGATCGCGCTTGGTATCGAGGTAACCCTGATTGTGTGCAGAAGGCTCGATGGACACAGCGACCCGCTCGACCTCGAACCCGCCCTCGCGCAGCGCTTCAACCTTCTCAGGGTTGTTCGTCATCAGACGCACCGAGCTGATCGCGAAATCGCGCAGGATCGCGTGCGCTACTTCGTAGACGCGCAAATCGTCGCCAAAGCCCAACATCCGATTGGCATCAACAGTATCGTGGCCCTCCTGTTGCAGGGCGTAGGCGCGGATTTTGTTACCCAGACCGATCCCGCGGCCTTCCTGGCGCAGGTAGATCACGATCCCAGCCCCCTCCTCCGAAATCTTGCGCAAGGCTGCTTCCAGCTGCTCGCGACAATCACATTTCAAAGAGTGTAAGACCTCACCCGTGAAGCATTCGCTGTGCACGCGCGTGAGCACGTGGGCCTTGCCCTTAACGTCTCCGCACACGATGGCGCAGTGTTCATGGGCCGTGCCTGGCTCATGATAGACGATGATGCTCATCTCGCCGTATTCGGTGGGTACCTGCGCCTCCGCATAGCGGATGACGTCACTGGGTGGGACCGGACGAGCGGGAGCGTGCATGTCTGTATGTCTTAGCGCTGATCTTGCTGCGCCGCGAGCAGCGCAGCCTGATGGTCTTGACGCAAGGCGGTGAACAGCTCGTCCAAATCACCTTCGACGATGGCGTCCAGCCGGTGCAACGTCAGCCCAATTCGGTGGTCAGTCACACGATTTTGCGGATAGTTGTAGGTTCGGATCTTTTCCGAGCGGTCGCCACTCCCTACCATGCCGCGACGCTCATCGGAGATCGCCTTGTCGTGCGCGTCTTGTGCCGCTGACAGAAGCCGCGAGCGCAACAGTTTGATCGCAGTCGCCTTGTTCTTGTGCTGCGAGCGCTCCTGCTGACACTTGATCTGGATGCCCGACGGCTTGTGAAACAGCTGCACCGCGGAGTTGGTCGTGTTCACGTGCTGGCCACCCGGACCACCAGCGTGGGTAGAGGTGATCTCCAGATCTTCCTCGCGAATCTCGACATCGACGTCTTCGGCTTCAGGCAACACAGCTACAGTTGGAGTCGAAGTGTGAATGCGCCCCTGCGCTTCGGTCGCAGGCACGCGCTGCACGCGATGCACCCCGGCTTCGAAGCGCAGCTGTGAATACACGCGATCCCCTGTCACGAGAGCCGACAGGTCCTTGATGCCACCAGCCGATGCTTCGCTTAGCGACAGCACTTCGATTTTCCAACCGCGCTTTTCGGCGTAACGCGAGTACATGCGGAACAGGTCGGCCGCAAACAGCGCCGCCTCTTCGCCGCCGGTGCCGCCGCGAATTTCAAGCACGGTATTGCGGGTATCGTTGGGATCGCTCGGCAGCAAGAGCACGTTCAGCTCTTCTGCAAGCTTGAGAAGATCGCGCTCAAGCTCCGGGATCTCCTGTTGTACCAGCTCGCGCAGCTCGGGGTCGCTCAGCGCCTCACGGTCGTCTGCAAGCTGCTTCTCGACTTGCGTGTAGCGCGCAAAAGCAACCACCAAGCCAGAAAGGTCGGCGTGCTCACGCCGCAACTCGGTGTAGCGCTTGGCATCGCTCAAGATGTGCGGCTGACAGAGCAGCTCTTCGAGCTCACGAAAGCGCGCCGCGAGCCCTTCGAGCTTGAGGGTCGGCAGTTGCGTGCTCATGCGGCTGCGCCCGCGGGCAGGCCCCGCTCTGCCGCATCTTCGAAGCTCGAAAAGCCGGAAAACACGTGAACTCGGTCGGGCTCGGCCAAGTCGGGCTGCTGGAGCGCTTCATCGCGAACGCGCGCGGTTTCCATCGCGGCGATCGCGACCTCAAGCTGCTGATCATCGGGCTCGCGGGTCGTGATTTTCTGAAACAGAAAGCCCGGATAGAGCAGAACCCGCAAGGGCCCCGTCGTGCAGAAGCGCGCCGATAGGCGCTGCAGCTCGTAGGAGATCGCCGCGACGAACGGCAACAAGAGCACGCGCAACAAGAACGTGAGCACGAAGCCCGACGTACCCTGGGCATTCGGCAAGAGCACCGGCGCTGAAATCGCCGCCAACAAGATCGAGACCGCGATCACGATCACGAGAAATGTCGTCCCGCAGCGCGGGTGCAACGTCGATTGCGCACGCACATTTTCGACCGTCAGCGGTAAACCCGCCTCGTAGGCGAAAATCGTCTTGTGCTCGGCGCCGTGATACTGAAACACGCGCCGCACTTCCTTGAACAAGCTGATGAACGTCAGATAACTAGTAAAGATCGCGAGCTTGAACAGACCGGTGACGAGTTGAAACATCGGCGAGGTCAGATCCCACTGGGCACCGATCAAACGTGCGAGCCCGCTCGTCAGCCCCTGGGGAAGCAGCATGAACAAGCCGAGCGCGAACAGGATCGAGATCCAAGCCGCCCCGCCGCTGTCGCCAGCTTGCTTGCGCTCCTCTTCGCTGAGCTGCTGCTCGACGGAAAAGCGCAAGGCCCCGTAGCCGAGCGAGAGCGACTCGACCAACATCACGATGCCGCGCAGTCCCGGAATCTTGCTGAGGGGACCGGTAAGTAGCTTCGCGCGCAAGGGCCCCTCGCGGACCACGAGGGCACCGTCAGGGCGTCTCACCGCAACAGTAAGGCACTTGGGGGCGCGCATCATGACGCCCTCGATCACGGCCTGCCCGCCGATGTACGAACGCGCGGGCTCTTCGCTCACTTGTCCTTGCCGTACTTCCTGCGGAAGCGCTCCACTCGACCGGCCGTGTCAGCGATGCGCTGTTTGCCGGTGAAGAACGGATGGCACTGGCTGCAAATGTCCACGCCGAACGAGCCGGAGGTGGACTTGGTTTCGACCACGGACCCGCAAGCGCAGGAGATCGTAGCGTCTTTATACTGAGGATGAATCTCGGGCTTCATGGGCTCTGCCTCGACTTAAACCGCGCTCCGTGAATAAGAGCGGGGCTGGCGATCTACTCGAACTTGCCTGGATCCGCAAGTCATTCCCCGTGGACGCCGATCGCCTGACCGCAATCAGGGTAACACGGGATTTCGCAGAAAACTTGCAGACTTCCGGGGCCAGGGATACAGAAGATCAGTCGCCATGGGACAGAAACGGTTACACCTGATCGTGCGCGGCCGAGTGCAAGGGGTCTACTTCCGCGCCTCGGCCCAGCGCGAAGCCAAGCTCCTCGGGCTGACGGGCTGGGCGAAAAATCGTCACGACAACTCTGTCGAAGTTGTAGTCGAAGGTGAGGAGGACCAGGTGAAGGACTTCCTCACCTGGGCACAACATGGGCCCTCCACGGCCCGCGTAGACAAGACCGAGACCCGATGGCGCAGCTACACCGGCGAGTTCGCAGACTTCCGCATCGTTACGTAGGGCGTGAGGCATCGCGCCTAGCGTGCGCGGCACCGATCCTAGCGTGCGCGGCACCGATCCTAGCGCGCGCGGCCCGCGTACTCTGCATCGCGACCGCGGTCGGCTCAATGCTTTCGGTTCAACCAGGTCCGGTGCGCGCGCAGTCCGCCCCGGCCAGCCCTGCAGCCCATACCGACACTGCTCCGAGCGCAGCCGAGCTAGCGCAGCTCGCAAGCGAGCTGGCGAGTGCGGATCCCAATCTGCGCAAGCGAGCCTACGAGGCGCTGCTCGCGCTCGGCGAAGACGCGCTGCCGGCGATCAAGGCGAGGCTTGGCCAACTGGGATCACGGGTCGCCACCGAGCAGGCGCTGACGGCGATCAGTAACTTTCGACGCGTGCAGGGTTCTGCGAGCCCGGAGCTTGCGGTCGATATCTTAGCTGGGGTGTTGCCTGTGCTTGCGAAGGATCGCAGCCGCGCCACGGTCGACACCGCAGAGCTCGTGTTGTATTTGCGCGCCCTGGAGGCGCAAAAGACCCCGGCCGCCGCACACGTGATCGTCGGCCAGTTGTTCGCGGTCGAGCCCAAGCTCTTTCGTTACGAAGGTCCACGGACGCATGAGCGGTTAGGCGTGCTGATGCTGCCGGCCTTGGTTCGTCATCGAACCCATAGCCGCCCGTGGATTCGCGATTTCTGTGCGAGCTCGCTGCTTGAGATGCACATGGACACGCCGGGCCGCGCAGTGCAGCAAGATGACGTTGTGCTGCTCGCGGCGTTGCTGACCGCCTACGGTGACACGTTGACCTTCGATGCGATGCCCGTGATCGTGTCTTACTTGACCGACGAGCGCGTGGCCGTGCGCGAGGCCGCCGCCACAGCAGTTCGCCGTTTTGGTAAGAATGCCATCTGGCAACTACGCGAACGCTACTTGAACGCCACCGGCAAGGAAGCGCCAACTACCTGGGGCCACCAGCGCATTCTCGATGAGCTCTATGCCGTACACGACGAACCGCGAAGACGCGGTTTCGAGCTGGCCCTAAGCGCGGCACGCAGCGCTATCAAAGCAAACGAGCACGACCGCGCGGCCGAAGCGCTGACTGGCGCCCTCGATATAGAGCCGCAGTCCACGCGCGCCAGAGCCGCTGCCCCACTCTACGCGCAGCTCGCTGCCAGCTACCTCGAGAACGGTGAGCTTGAGCGCGCCCTTAGCGCCTATCGCCGTGCATTGCGCCTGCTGCCGGATGGCCAAGAAAGCGCCCGATTTCAGGCACGTGTGCGCTACATCGAAGCGGAGCTGCGCCTCGACCAAGGCGTCGTAGACCTCGCAGGTTACCAGCATGCGCTGAACCTCGATCCAAGCTTGGCGCAGGCGCAAGACACCCTCGACGTGATGTCGGGTGAGCGCGCCGCACGCGCACGACTATCGCAACGTATAGTCGGCTTCATAGCCGCATTGCTGATGCTGGTTGCCGCTTTCGCGCTCCTGCGCAGCGCGCGTTTGAGCGCCGCACGTTCGGCTGTGCCGAAAGACGAGACGTCGAGCCCCGCCAAATCCAGCGAGCCCGAGCCAAACCTCTAACAGGCCGCTTGTCGCAGCACCTAGCGGACCATCCAAGTGCCAACAGCGCGCCGCAGCGGAGTAATTCGACTGCTGGCCCGACCTCGCTGACGTACCAAGCGTCAGCATCACCCGCACGGCTCGCAATGAGCACGCGAAATACGCGAAATGACAAACGGCGCACTCCCGGAGGAGCACGCCGCAACCGTCACCAGCTGTCGCGCGAGTTAGACGAACTCGATGATCGACATCGGAGCGTTGTCGCCGCGACGCGAGCCGATCTTGACGATGCGCGTGTAGCCGCCGCCCTTACCCGCCTTGACCCGCTCCATGTAGCGCGGTGCGATCTCGTGAAACAACTTGTAGACGAGGTCGATCTCCTCCACCTCGCCCTCCGCGTTCTGCTTGCCGACTAGCCTGGGCAGGAAGCGAGCGACGAGGCGCTGGGCGTGAACCCGACGCGACGTAACCCGCTGCTTGTCCGCATCCGGCAGCTTCGACGTGTCCGCATTGAGGTCGTCACCGAGGCGCGTGGCCTTTGTGATCAGACGCTCAGCGATGCGGCGCAGCTCCTTGGCCTTCGCATCGGTGGTCTCGATGCGCTCGTGCAAGACGAGATTGGCCGCAAGATTGCGGAACATGGCTCGACGGTGGCTCGTATTGCGGCCGAACTTCCGGCCCGCCTTGAGATGACGCATGACACCAAATCCTCGCGGCCTGGGCCGCATGCTGGCGACTTTGCGTCGCCATCCAAGCTGGCGACCTATGTCGCCAATCAAAAGCCGGCGACCTACGTCGCCATTTAAAACCTAGCGACCTACGTCGCCCGAAACGAACCGGCGACTTGCGCCGCGAGACCCTGGCTAACCGTTCGCCTGCTGCTGCTTCCAGCGCTCAAGCATCTGCGGCCAGTTGTCGATACGCATACCGAGGGAAAGTCCCATATCGGCGAGGATCTCTTTGATCTCTTTGAGCGACTTGCGACCGAAGTTCTTCGTCTTGAGCATCTCGCTCTCGGTGCGCTGCACGAGCTCACCGATGAGGTGGATGTTCGCGTTCTGCAGGCAGTTTGCGGAACGCACCGACAACTCAAGCTCTTCCACCGAGCGAAAGAGGTTGTCGTTGAGAGGCTCGTCTTCTTCCTTGATCGTGGAGCTGGCTTCCGCCTCTTCCTCGAAGTTAATGAAGATCGTGAGCTGGTCCTTGAGGATCTTGGCAGCGTAAGCCACCGCGTCCTGAGGCTTGACGGAGCCATCGGTCCAGACCTCAAGTGTAAGCTTGTCGTAGTCCGTCATCTGACCGACGCGTGCGTTGGTCACCGTGTAATTGACCTTGCGGATCGGCGAGTAGAGCGCATCGAGTGCGATGGTGCCGATCGGCTGTCCCGGCTGCTTGGTGCGATCCGAAGGCACGTAACCACGGCCGACCGTGATCGTGAGCTCTGCGGAGAAGCGGCCGCCCCGCGACACGCTGCAGATCACGTGATCAGGATTAAGCACTTCGATCTGGTCGCTGGTCTGGATGTCTCCAGCCTTGACCTCGCAGGGCCCGTCCTTTTCGATGCGCACCACATGGGTACGAGCGGTGTGCGAGCGAACCACCACCTCTTTGAGGTTCAAAACGATCGTGGTCACATCCTCGACAACGTCTGGCACCGAGGTGAACTCGTGCAACGCGCCATCAATCTTGATCGCCGTGATCGCCGCGCCCTGGAGCGAGGACAACAGCACGCGGCGCAACGAGTTGCCCAAGGTGATGCCGAAACCACGCTCTAGTGGCTCACATACGAACTTGCCGTAGGTGGTTGAAAGTGAATCCTGCTCCACCGGAACCGACTTGGGTCGGATCAGGTCACGCCAGTTGCGGGCTACCATCTGCGAGGTGCTCATGCTGTCTGTCTCCTAACAACCGGACTGCTGGAATCATAAAACGGCATAGTCTTGCTCGTTTTGAGGCAAGACCGCCAACAAGCGGCTCAATCAGCGCGAATAGAACTCGACGATGAGCTGCTCTTGAATGGGCAACGTGATCTCTTCACGGTGCGGAAGCGACTTGATCGTGCCGGCAAAATTCTCGCGACTCAGCTCAAGCCAAGTCGGGATACCGCGACGCTCAGCTTGATCTAGCGCACTGGAAATGCGCGTCATCTTGCGACTGGTCTCGCGGATCTCGATCTTGTCACCGGGACGTACACGGTACGACGGGATGTTGACCGTGCGGCCGTTCACCGCCACATGCTTGTGGCGCACGAGGTGGCGAGACTCCGCTCGCGTTGACGCGAAGCCGAGCCGGAAGCACGTGCTGTCGAGGCGTCGCTCAAGCAGCGAGAGCAGGTTTTCACCTGTCACGCCCTTGATGCGGTCTGCCTCGAAGAAATAGCGGCGAAACTGGCGCTCGAGCACGCCATAGATTCGCGCCACTTTCTGCTTCTCACGCAGACGAATGCCGTACTCGGTAAACTTCGTGCGGCGCTGGCCGTGCTGACCAGGCGGATACGGGCGGCGATCGATCGCGCACTTCTCGGTGAAGCAGCGATCACCCTTGAGAAAGAGCTTCGTGCCTTCACGACGGCAGAGCCGGCAAACAGGTCCAATGTAACGTGCCATATCGAGGTCCTTCTCAGATCAAACGCGACGGCGCTTGGGAGGCCGGCAACCATTGTGGGGAACGGGAGTGACGTCGCGGATCAGGGTGATGCGCATGCCCGTGATCTGAAACGCGCGCAACGCTGACTCGCGGCCCGCACCAGGTCCATTCACGAAGATCGCGACCGAACGCATGCCGTGCTCTTGCGCGCGACGAGCTGCGTTTTCCGCTGCCACCTGCGCTGCGAAGGGCGTGCTCTTGCGTGAGCCCTTGAAGCTGCTGGAA
>JBBSJC010000242.1:0-11222 GCA_038257655.1 Polyangiales bacterium
GTCTCGAGGCGCTCGTGGAGGGCCTGTCGAGCTACTCGCTCGGCAAGAACGACATCGCCCCGGCCCTGACCGCGTTGCGGTCGAATGCCGAAACGGTAAAGCGCGGCGCGGTGCTCACCCAAGCGGGCCGGATCGCGATCTCCTGGCTGAACGAGCACGCTTCTCACCTGCGCCGCGTGGCCTAAGCGTAGGGCCGTGCCGATGAAACGAACGGGCGACTGGTCGCTTGCACGAGTGCTACTCCGGGGAGCGCCCACGCGACTCAAGGTGGCCACCGACCGTGCGCTTCGTCAGGAAGCCGAGCAACTGCGCGGCGAGGTCGTCGAGGGCATCACCAAGCAAGCGCCCGCGGGGCAGGCCTTCAGCCCGCTTTCACACTTCACCCTCGCCAAGCGCAGGTTGCGCAAGTTCTCGGGCTCGAAGGCGCTCATACGCAACGCGGACCTGCGCAACGCGGTGACCGCAACAGTAAGGAACGGCGAAGCGTTCGTTGGGGTGTCCCGAACGGCCAGAGGGCGCGATGGTGCTCAGCTCGCAGATGTAGCGAAGCTGAACGAGTTTGGAAGCGACCCGATTGTCATCCCCGTAACCGCCAAGATGCGCAGGTTTTTGTATGTCCTTCGTCGTGAAGCTGGCGGTGACTCGGCCCCGGCCGGATTTACAGCGACTCCCGGCGTGATCGTCACTCGCATTCCCGCGCGGCCGTTCCTGCGGCCCGTCTTCGACAAGTTTCGTCGCGACGCTGGCAAGCGCTTTCTGCGCCGCGTTGCAACTCACTGGAAGGTCCTCGGATAGGCATATGGCGACACCGACCCTCATTCGCATTTCTCAAGACCGCGGCCCGACCTCAGGCGGCGACCTCGTGCGACTCAGCGGCACCGACCTCAGCGAGCGCATCGCCGTGTGGTTCGGTGGCGCCGAGGCCGAGGTTCAGCGCGTGGTGCGCATCTCAAGCACCGCGTTCGTGGACGTACGCACTCCGCCTCACGTGCCCGCGCTGGTCGACGTGATTGTTTGGAACCTGGACGTGGACGGGCTTCCCATCGAAGGGGAGCGCTCGACCCTCGCCCAAGCCTATCGCTACCTGCGCACGCCGCTCACCACCGAAGCCACACTGACGCGCATCGTGCGCGCCATGCTGCAGGCGCTCAAGCGCGACGTGCTCGAGAACACCGCAATCACCGTGTCGGTCGACTACCAAGAGCCTGTCGACGACGACGGGGCTCCGGCCGTTGTCGCGCGCGTGCCTTCGCTTGTGCTGTCTGGTCCAACCCTACGCGAGAACCGCTTCTACCGCACCGTGGAGCCCAAGGAGCAGGTGGTGCTCGGCGAGCACGGGCCCGAGATTCGCAAACGTCGTCCCCCATTCACGGCCGACCTTACCTTCACCATCACCGGCACGAGCGCAAGCACCGTCGAGCTGTTGAACTTGATGAGCGCCGTGGTGACCTTCATCTCGCGCAATCGCTGGCTGTCCGTCTCCAGAGACGCAGACGACCCGAGCGAGCAGGTGAAGTGGGGGCTTCATCCCGACGGCGAGATGCGCACCAAGCTTCTGTCCACCGATGCAGCGCGCGCCTTCACCGCGTCGGTGATTGTGCGGGGGGTGGACATCGAAGAGGGCCTTCCGCTCTCGCTCACCCGTACGGTCGAGAGCACCTCGGTGCTCGCCGAGGCGCTCCGCTTCGAGGCGAGCGCATGAGTATTTCGCTGACCAATCTCCGAAGGCGGCTGGTCACCATCCTCGTGGCTGAGGGCTCAGCCTCTCGCGCCGTGCGCATCGCCTCGATGCAGACCGTGGCAGGGCTGGACGATTCCGTGCTCGACCTGCCGGTCGTGCAGGCGGCTCTTCGTGCGGGCGAACTCGAGGCTAGCCGCCAAGCGCCCCCAAGCTCTCCCCTTCCGGTGGCGACATCTCCTTCTGCACGCGCGCGAAAGGGAAGGTCCGATGGCTGAACTTCTTGCGAGTAAGGTCGCGATCTTCGAGGAGCCTCCTCCTGTGCGCGGCATCCCCTCGCTGTCGACCAGCGTCGCGGGTGCAGTCGGCGTCGCGGAGCGCGGCCCCGTCGGCGAAGCAGTCCGCTGCGTATCGTTCCCCGAGTTCGTCGAGCGCTTTGGTGGCTTTACGCCGGACTCCGACCTTGCGCTTGCTGCCATGGGCTTCTTCGGCGAGGGCGGCACCCAGCTCTATGTGGTGCGCACCGCGCATTATGAGCGACCGCTTGACCCGCAGAGCCTCACAGCGCGCTCCGCGCGCGCTGCGCTCGTGGCCGGCCAGGTCCCCACACCAGCCCTCATCGAAGGCAACGCGCGCGCGCCCTTCCGGTTGACCGACAACACCGAACTTCAGCTTCGTCTTCTTCTCGACGGTCCGCCTCGCAGCGTGCGATTCGCGGGCGAACCTGCGGCGGTTCGGATCACAGCGACGGAGCCTGTCGTACTGGCCGATGCCATGACGCTGCAGCTGCGCCTCGATAGCGGCGCTGTCCAGACCGTGCTCTTTCGCGCGGAAGACTTCGAGAACGTCGCTGCCGCGTCGCTGGGTGATGTTGAGCGGGTACTGACGGCGCAGCTCACGGGCGTGCACATCGCTCAGAGCGAGACCGGCCTGCTCGTTGAAAGCCTGACGCGTGGACGCCGCAGTCGGGTCGAAGTGCTCGGCGGACGCGCGGCACCGCTGCTTCGCTTTCAGCCCGTGCGCGAGGGCAGCGGCACGGTGGCCGACCTCAGCGCTGTCACCGGCGAGGAGGTGAAGCTGTTGGTCGAGTCGGAGGCGCGCGAGGTGTTGGTCGCTGTGCTGCCCGACCAGACCCTTACGCTCCGCACGCGCGCCCTGGGTGAGGGTGCGCTCCTACAGGTCGTGGGCGAGTTACCGGGCCCCTTTGGATTTGACACGGATGAGCACCGCGGAAGCGATGCGGGGGACCTACCGCTCCTTGACGTTCGGGCACGGGACCCCGGCGCCTACGGCAATCAGCTCGCTGTGTTCGCGCAGCCAAGCGCAGACACGCGTGAGCCCTTCGGGTTTGACCTGAGGGTCTACGAGCGCTCGCTGTTGCGCGAGACCTGGCCAACCCTGTCGCTCGAGCCCACGTCGCTCCGCTACGCGCCCACGATCGTCAACGACCGCGTGAGCGGCTCCCGCCTGATTCGCGTGACACCTGCACCCGGGACGCGCAGCCGGTCGATCCCCACCCAAACGCAGCCGCTGCTCGGCGGTGATGACGGGCTCGCCGAGCTTTCGGACATCGACTTTCTCGGCACCGCTCCCGCGCGCAGCGGCCTTCGCTCCCTCGACCGGGTGCAGGACCTCTCGATTCTGCTTGTTCCTGGACAAGCCACGCCCGCGGTGCACCAAGGGATGGTGCAGTACTGCGAGATCGTGCGCGGGGGCACGTGCTTTCCGGTGCTCGACCCTCCCGAGCGGATGAGCGGCACGGAGATCGTAGAGTACGTCGACAACAGCGCTGCGCTTGGCGGTTTGAGCGAGCACGGCGCGATCTACTGGCCGCGCGTCGAAGTGCTCAACCCGGATCGCAGCGTGTTCGGCTCCGACACGCGTCTTGTGGTGGCCCCGTCCGGCATCATCGCGGGTGTGTACGCGCGCACCGACGGCGCGCGCCCTGGCGGCGTGTACGACCCGCCTGCGGGCATCGAAAAGGGTCGCATGCTGACGGTGCTCGGCTTTGAGACCGACGAGGTGCTCGAGGAGCCCACGCGCGACCTCGTCTACCCGCGCCGCATCAACCCCTTGACCACAGCGCCTGGCTTTCCTCGCTACATCGACGGCTCTCGAACACTCAAGGGCGACGGGAACTTCCCCTTCGTATCGGAGCGCCGCGGTGTTTCGTTCATCGCCAGGAGTTTGAAGGCTGGATTGGAATTCGCGAGACACCGCGCGAATGACGAACGCCTGCGTGCCGAAGTGAAGCGCACGATCACGGCCTTCCTGATTCAGCAGATGAACCAGGGCGCGTTCAGAACACGGGATCCCAAATCGGCGTTCTTCGTGGATTTGAGCCAAAACACGGCCAGTGTGATCTATAGCGGTCGACTGCTCGTGCGCGTCGGCTTGGCGACGCAGCGCCCTGCCGAATGGATCATCGTCGCTTTGAGCCAGGACGTGCGCGCACTGGATGCGGAGCTGGCAGCGTAGGCCAGCAATAGGTCCGCTCGGATTCTGAGTCCCCAGGTTTCCCACCTTACCAGGTGGGCAGGAGGTCTGTTTGTCTAACGTCATGAAGAAGGCGCGCGGAATGATGTGCGCATTTTGGCTGTGTCTATTCCGGCAGTGGACCATGTGCCGCACCTGCGATGCGTGCTGGGATGCACCTTCGCCGGGGCCCGAGCCCACGACTCCACCGCCCAATCCATCAAAGCCTCCCAGTCTGCGCATCGTGCCGACACCGCTGGCTACGAAGCCTGCGTCGAAGGCGAAAGGCGCTGCGAAGAAGGGCGTACTGTCGTCGCGAACCGTGAAGCCGTTGTCGACGATGGTCGCAACGCTCACCGGCATCATCGACTGGAGCACGAAGCTCTCGATGCGCGCGTTGCTTGGTAAGATCGACTCCCCGATCTTTCTGAAATCGGTCTCGAGCTCACGCATCGTGCGCTTTGCGCTCTGGCAGCGCATCGACTCGGCGCCGCCCGCCACGTGGCAAGAGCGCCCGAAGCCGACCGATCAAGACATCGACTCGACGGACGGCGTGCCGATCGAAGTGATGGTGGAGGTCGCGAATCAAACGGGACTCGATCCCTGGTTCTGCATGCCGCACTGGGCCGACGACGAGTACGTCAAGAGCTTCGCCGAGCTCGTGAAAGACAAGCTCAACCCCGAGCATGCGGTGTACGTCGAGCACTCGAACGATGTGGCGAACAGCGCGCTACCTCAGCACCACTACCTGCGCGCCACGGCACGCTCCTCGGTGGTTCGCTTTGGCGAAGATTGCGTCGGAGCTGCGATCAAGTGTCACGCGGCGCGCTCGCTCGAGATCTTCCGCATCTGGCGAGACGTGTTCGAGGACCGTGAGCGCGTCGTGGCTGTCCTCGGAGCAAGTGCAAAGGAAGAGCGAACGCTTGCTGAGGTCTTCAGTCTTGAGCCGCTCCGCCAGTCGGTCGATGCCGTGGTGCTTGGCCCCATTGTGGAAGGCGTGATCGGCGAAGGGGTGGACATCGTCCAAGGTGTGCTCGAGATCGTCGGCGATGCGGCAAGCCAACTGACCACCGCGATGACCGGCGCAGCCAAGGTCGTCGCTTCCTGCGACAAGCGCCTATTCGTGTGCAGGAGCGAGCCGACAGCGCAAGAACTGGAGTGATGCATGCCTGTGATCAGCTCGTCTGGCCACGCACTCTGCGATGCGGCAAGCGCGACCCAAGCCAAGGCGCGGCCAAAGAAGGCACCTGCCGGAACAGTAAGACGGTGGATGGAGCAGGAGAGTCGAACCGTAAGATTTTGCGAGTGCGGCTGCGGTGAACCGATCGTCATTCGTAGGCATCAGTTCTACGAAGGCATTCCGAAGTACATCAAGACTCACGACCTGTACGCCAAGGCTTCTCGCCGGCGGAAGAGTGACCGTGAGTGGGCTGACGCTCAGCAGGGGCAGCACCCCTGTACCTGCGGATGCGGTGAATCGGTTCTGGTGTTGGCGCAGCACCGCCGGCTAGGGATTCCCAAGTATCGGCAGGGCCACCACGCGCGGCACAACCCTCCGAACTACAAGGGGCTGGACACATGGGTCGAGCAACAACGAGGCCTGCATCTCTGCGAATGCAGTTGTGGCACCGCAATCAAGCTTGAACCGCGTCATAAGCGCTATGGGATTCCGCGTTTTGTCGCCGGCCATTGCTCGCGTGCGTTCGCTCCAGAAAGGCGATTTCTCGATGCCTGGGTCAAGGAAAATCAAGGACGGCACTTCTGTGTGTGCGGCTGCAAGAAGGCGATCCGTATCACACGGGGCCATCATTCGATGGGTATCCCGAGGTATCTGCCAAATCACCACGCTCCTCCTCGACTCGGTCATGGCCCCCAGCACCCACGTTACAAGGATCGGTCCTTGATGGCCCGCGACCAGGCGAACCTTTTCACCCCGTGGACAAAGAAGCTCATTTTCGAACGATGCGCAGGCGCCTGTGTAAGGTGCGGAGCAACGGGAAAGCTAGAGTACGATCACATCTTAGCCCGGTCGATCGGGGGAAGTGGTGAGCCAGAAAACGGCCAGCTTCTATGTCGGCCCTGTCACGTTTTCAAGAACGCTGTTGATCGCGAGAAGGCTGCCATCCGGATCCTGTACCTCGAGTTCGAGGTGTTGTTGTGGCGAATGCTCGATCAACTCACGCGACTAAAGGCAAGCCTGAATGCAGGAGGGAACTAGCAAGCGATGGCCATACTGGGTACGCCTCGATCATTTCACCACAAGGCAAATCATATTGTGGAGGTGCCCGGCGTGGGCTCGGCCGCCTTTGCCTCGGTTAGCGAGCTCAGCGTAGAGGCTGCAACCGTAAGTCACTTTGAAGGGGGAGCTCTCATTCCATACCGTGCGCCCGGAAGACTCACGTTTTCGGACGTCGACCTGCAGCGCGGCGCGACCAGGGACCGGGATCTCTATGATTGGTTTTTGGAGGTAGCGAACGCCGCAAGTGGGCGCGGTCTATCCGACGCGGCCTACAAGCGCTCGGTCGACATCGTGCAGCTCGATCGCGACGGCGAGACCCTCAGACGCTGGACGCTCTTCAACGCCTGGCCCTCGAAGTTCGTGGCCGGCGAATGGGACAACGACTCGGACGACGTCGTGATCGAGTCGGTCACGCTGACGTATGACTACTTCACGCTGGAGCAGTGACGATGGAGATTACATGCCCTTCGGGGCTATCGGGCCGCGTCCGCGGCATGAAGGCGCGCGAGGAACGCATCCTCGCAGACCGTAAGCTTGCCAAAAACGGCGGCCAGATTGAGCAGATCCTCGCCGCCTGCTGGGAGGAGACGCTCGACCCAGGGCCTTACGGTTTTGGTTTGGATCCGCCAAACTGGTCTGAGGTGTTGGTAGGCGATCGCTTCTACGCGCTCCTTCAGATTCGCGCCCGGTCGTATGGCCCGAGTTATGAGTTCTCGGTACCGTGCTCGAATCGTGACTGTCGCGCGCGTATCGAGTGGGAGCTCGATCTTCGCGAGCTGCCCGTTCGGCAGCTATCGGTCGAGAGCCGCGAGGCGCTCCTGAGCGGCAGACCATTCCGCACCATGCTTCCCGAAGCAGCACGGGCTGTGGAGTTTCGTTTGCTCCGTGGCGCGGACGAACAGCGCATGAGCGCGCAGCGGCGGGCTGCAGGGGAAAAGCCACTCACGACTGCGATGGCGCTACGCATCGCGAACATCGAGGGCGTGGACACGAAAGACAAGACGCGATTCCTCGAAGATCTCGAGATGTCGGACGTGACTTTTCTACTCGGCGAGTTCGATCGGGTCGACTGTGGCGTCGAGACCGAAATCGAAGTCGAGTGCCCCGAGTGTCTGAGCATCACGCAGGTCGACCTCCCTTTCGAGAAGGGCTTCTTCCTGCCACAGAGGAAGAGGCCGAGCGCGGAGTCGAGCAGCTCTTCCCATCGTTAGGGCTCGACGACTGGTGCGAGGGAATGTTTCGCCTGTGCTGGCAAGAGCACGGCGGCTCAGGCTTGACGATGCCCTGGAGTGACGCGCTCGACCTGAGTCTCATCGATCGCGACTGGCTCATCGAGCGCATTGGCAAGCAGCGACGCGACGAAGCGCGCGCCCTCGAAAAGGCCGCGAAGAGGAAGTAGGTCTGGATGCTCAACGGGTCGCTCGGGATGGGGTTCGTGTTCACGGCGCGAGATCTCGCGACCGGCACGATGTCCCGCGTCGAGCGACAGTTCCGGAGCCTGGACGAGGCCGTCACCGGCGGCGAGGAGCGCATGCGCTCAGCCTTCGGCGAAATGGGCGCAGGCTTAGCTATCGCCACGGCAGGCGCTGCCACCCTCGCTGCGAGCTTTGCCCTGGCCAACGTCGCCGGGAAGTTCGAGAGCGCCATCGCGGCGGTGGGAGCCATCTCTGGCGCAACGGCTGCAGACCTCGACGCGTTGCGCGCCGCTGCCATGCAAGCCGGCATCGCCACTCAGTTTTCGCCTACCGAGGCCACCCTGGGCCTGCGTGAGCTTGCCCAAGCGGGCTTTACGGCCAAGGAGTCCGTGGCGCTCCTGATGCCGGTGCTCGACCTCGCAGGGGGCTCCTTGGGCGAGCTGTCGCCTCAGGCGGCCGCGGGCTTGGCATCCCAGGCCATGAAGGCCTTCGGGATCTCGGCCGATGGTGCGGGCATGGCGGTCGACCAGATGCTGCAAGCCGTCAACGTGTTCGCACTCAATGCGGGCGAGCTGCCGCTCGCGCTCGGTACAGCTTCGCGCGGCGCGCAAACGCTCGGGCAATCGCTGTCCGAGACGGTCATCTCCCTGGGCCTCGTGAAGAACATCATCCCGGGTGTCGAGCGCGCCTCCACCGCCGTCGCCGTCGCCATGGAGCGCATGGCAGATCCCGCTGCCCAAAAGCGGCTCAAGGGGCTGGGCGTCGAGGTCGTCAACACGCAAGGCGAGTTCCGTAACTTCCTCGACATCCTCGGAGACCTTGCACCGCGCCTGGCCGGCATGAGCCAGGCAACGCGCTCTGCTTTCCTGCTGAAAGCGTTCGGGCGTGAGGCCTTGGGTGGCGTGAACGCCATCCTCACTCAGATCAACAACGGCATGCCCGACAGCACGGGGCAGATCCTTCGCGGTGCTGACGCCATCGCGTACCTGCGCACCCAGTTCGAGCAAGCGGGAGGCACGGCGGCCGGCTTTCGCGAGAAGATGCTCAACACGTTCGAGGGGCAGAAGCTGCTGCTCTCTGGCTCTTTGCAAACGCTCGGTATCCTCTTGGGCGAGCCCTTTGCGGCGCTACTCAAGCCGGTGGTGGGTGCGATCACCGCGGCCATCAACGTGATGCTCGAGGTCTTTCGCTCGATGCCCGCACCGCTCAAGAAGGCGTTCGCGGCGGCGACCTTGTTCATCGGCACGCTGCTTACCATCGTGGGCGGGGTCATCGCGGCCAAGGCGGCGGTCGTGCTTGCCGTCATCGGGATGAAGGTCCTCGGACTTACGCTTGCTGGCATCGCCGCGACCGCTCTGCCGGTCATCGCCGTCATCGGCGTTCTGGCGGCACTCGGCGCGAGCCTCTACTTCGCCTACCAGAAGAACCTCGGCGGCTTCGGCGACCTGGTCGACCGCGTGATGCAGCGCGTGTCCCTAGCGTTCCGGGGCGTCACGCAGCTACTGCAAGACGGCGTGCTCAGTGGCGCCGTGCTGGACGAACTCGGCCGCGCAGAGAACGAAGGCGTGCTCGCGTTCGTCACCCGCATGTGGCAGCTCCTCTATCGCGCAGGCGCGGTCTGGGAGGGATTCAAGGCCGGGATTCAGGATGCGCTAACGTTTGCGGCGCCTGTGTTTGCGGCGCTGTCAGCGAGTCTGGCGCAACTCGGCTTGTCCTTCGGCGCGGCTGGAAACTCGATGGGCGCGGCGGTCGCTGACTTGCCAAGCGAGGGGTTTCGAACCTTCGGGCTCGTGGTTGGTCGCGTGGTGGGCGGTATTGCGGTGGTGCTCGCCACGCTTATCACAGCCATGGTGACCACGTTCGCCGAGACCACTCGAATCTTGAATCTCGTGTGGTCCGTGGTGTCGTCTATCGTCTCCGCCATCGGGAGCGCCATCGGCTGGCTCTCGGACAAGCTCGGCGTGGCGGTGGACGCGGTGGGTCAGGCGCTGCGCTACGTGCCCCCTTGGCTCAGGCCTTCCTACGAGGTCGCGGTGGCGCAAACTGCGTCGCGAGCTTCCTCGACGTCCCATGAGCCCATGTCCATGCCCGCCGCGACGGATGTAGAGCTACGAGCGGGCTCCATGCGTCAGCTCGAAGGCGCTTTGATGTCACGGCCCGCTGGGAGCACAGGGCGAGAGGACATCCACGTGTCCGCGACGCTGGTCGCCGATGGCGAGACGCTCGCCCGGGTCACGCGGCAGGGAGCGCGCTCCGACGCAGCACGCTCGTTCTCTCCATTGCCTGCATTCTGAGGTGGCTGATGGATTTCCTCTCCGCGCGCCCGCCGCGCGTCACGCTCGTCAACCTCGACACGCAGGAGCGAATGGAGTGTCTGATCAACCCGGAGACGCTCACGGAGAAACTCTCGGTCATCTATCGGCGGCTCTCGGTGCCGGGCGTCGGGCACCAGTTCCTTCAGTATGACTCCACCTCGAACCGCGTGGTTCCAGGCCTTGAGCTCGTGCTGGACAAGCGCATCGGCAAGCAGTCTGCGAGCGACCCGGACATCGCCGCTTTTCGTGACTTCTTACGCAAGATCGCACGGCCCGCGCAGGTGGACCTACCAAGCGCTCCACCCACGGTCCTGTTCGTGTGGCCCAAGGTGCTTACCATCGAGTGCGTGCTGTCGGATTTGGAGTTTCGCTACCAAGTGTTCGGCGCTGACGGGGAGCTGCTCATGTACACCGCAACCTGCACGCTCGAAGAAATCGTGCTCCCCATCCTCGGAGGAGTCGTCTGATGCCGCCGCATGTGGGCTCTCGCTACAGCTTCTGCGACGCGCTGACGGACGCCCTCGGCTGCAGGTACCTCACGGACCGCGAGCCCTATGGCTACGTCGCCCATCCCGACAACCGAGAGCACATGGTCGTGCTCGGCGACTCACTCTTCTCGCTGGCCGGACAGTACTTCGCTCCCCTGCCACGAGCGTGTGGCTACTGGTGGGCCATCGCGGACTTTCAACCGGACCCAATCGTGGACCCCACTCTCGAGCTTACTGTTGGCAGCACGCTCGTCATCATGTCGATGCGCGTGCTCACCGACATCGTGCTCGCAGACCCACGCGGAGCACGGGCATGAATCCCAACTCCCGCGCAGCCGGCATTCGCATTGGGCTCCTCGACGACGCGAAAGACCGCGACGCACGCGCTGCGGGCCTCGACGGTCGCGTGCTTGCGCTGCGCTACGAGGACACCGAAGAGCGCGCTGACAAAGTGGAGATCGACCTCGACAACCGCGACATGTCGCTCTTTGCGCGAGAGGACCTGCTGGGTGGCGCACTGCTCGAGCTCACCTGGGGCTATCGGGGACGCATGACCCCGCCGAGGCGCGTCGTGGTGCAGCGCGTGAAGGGGTTCGAGGTACTTACGCTCGA
>JBBSJC010000243.1:0-11221 GCA_038257655.1 Polyangiales bacterium
CACCTGGTTCAACAGGTCGAGGGCGCGCAGGGTGAGCAAATCGGGCGCACCCGGCCCCGCCCCAATGCCGTAAAGGGTAGCCTCGGTCATACATCCTCCCTTGCATACGGTTTGATCACGCTCAGGATCTGAACCGGATTGAGCGCTTCGAAGCGCATGTAGCGAGCCAGGGGCTCGGCGCGTGAGACTTGAAGGAGCGTGACCTCTGGAACGAGGCCGCGTGCGCGCACCGCCTCGTAGGACTCCTGGGAGTTTTCGAGCGTCACGGCGTTGACCACGAGCCGGCCTCCGGGCACGAGGCGATCTAGTGCAAGCTCGACGATCTCCCGCATGCTTCCCTTGCTGCCACCGATGAACACGGCGTCCGGTGCGGGCAACTCGGTCAACGCGGCCGGTGCGAGCCCGGCTACTACGGTCACGTTATCTGCACCGTGCGCCCGGGCATTTTCACGACAGATGTCGACTCCTTCGGGATCGACTTCGATGGCATACACGTGGCCATGCGTGGCGAGCAGCCCAGCCTCGATGCTGACCGATCCCGAGCCCGCACCCACATCCCACATGACACTGTCGCGCCGCAACTGCAGGGCAGCGAGCGAAAGCAGGCGTACCTCACGCTTCGTGATCAGCCCCTTTTTGGGCATGCGCTTGGCAAATGCGTCTTCGTGCAAATAGGGGATGATCGCGGGTGCCCTCGCGTCGTTCGAAGCCTTCGAAGCGTTTGCCATAGAGTTAGTGCGCTCGAGTAGTAATACGTTCAGGGCAGACAGCTCGCTCGCGTCACGCAAGGTTTCAAGCTCAAAAGCACGGACTCGCTCGCCGGGGCCGCAGAGGTTCTCGCAGACCCAGGCCCGAAACCCCGTCTCGCCGAACGCCAGCAAGTGCGCCGCGATGCGCTGAGGCGTGTTTTCGCGATCAGTAAGGATCGCAGCCTTGTGCACACCGCGCAGGCGCGACACCACACCTTCCAAGGGCCTGCCGTGCAGGGAGAGAACCACCGCATCGTCCCAGGCGATGCCCGCACGCGCAAAGGCCCACTGAACGCTGGAAGGTTGGGGGATGACCTCCACGTGCTCGGCTCCCAACCTGGCTATCACCTTGGCAGCAATGCCGAAAAACAAGGGGTCGCCCGAGGCGAGGACGCATACGGTGTTGTCTTCGGAAAGCTCAGCCAAGCGCTCGATCGTCTGCGTCAGCCCCGCCCCAAGTAGTAGGCGTTCGCCCTGAAATTCAGGAAAAAACGCCAGCTGGCGCTCTCCTCCCGCAAGCACGCGTGCGCGCGCGATCGCAGCCATGGCGCGGCTTGTCAGCCCGTTACAACCATCGTCACCGAGACCCACGATCAGCACGGCGGCCTTACTCACGAGCCTGCCTCCGTCGACAGCAGCAACAGCGCGTGCACGATTGCGACTGCAATCGGACTGCCACCTTTGCGACCGCGTGCGACGATCGAAGGTACCTGCTCAAGCCCGAGCACAGCTTCTTTGGATTCGACAGCCGACACGAAGCCCACGGGCACACCGATGATCAACGCAGGACGTGCAGCTTGTGCTTGCACCAGCCGCACCGTCTCGAGCAACGCGGTGGGTGCGTTGCCGACGGCGATGATCGCGCCATCGAGCAGACCCAAGCGGTGCGCCTTCTGGATCGAGACGATAGCGCGCGTGCTGTTTTGAGCCTTGGCCTCTGCGATCACGTCGTCATCGGAAATGAAGCTGTGCACTGTGCAGCCGTAGGCGCGTAAGCGCTCTTCGTTGAGCCCGACTTGGATCATCCTCACGTCAACAATTAGTGGACAGCCAGCGCGCAGGGCCGCGATGCCCGCCTCGACGGCACGCGGGTGCACTCGCATCAGTTCCTTGAATTCGAAGTCTGCGGTGGCATGGATGACGCGCCTTACCACCTGCCAGGCCCGCGGCTCCAGGCCGTGCACGCCCACTTCGCGGTCGATGATCGCGAAGCTGCTGTCTTCGATGCTGCGACCTAGCGCCGTCATCTGTCGCATATCACTCATGACGAGACTCCTTGCACGTGAGTGCGGGATGGGGGCCATTGCGCGAGGAGCGCGCCACCAAAGTCCACAAGGTAGG
This sequence comes from Polyangiales bacterium, assembly GCA_038257655.1. Taxonomy (GTDB): domain Bacteria; phylum Myxococcota_A; class Polyangia; order Polyangiales; family DASUME01; genus DASUME01. The sequence continues at coordinate 2,091 of JBBSJC010000243.1, forward strand.
CTTCGACAGTAAGCTCGCCGCCCGCATGACGGGAGGTATGTTCGACGGCACGCCTACAGATGAGCTCGGTGATCTGTACCAGGCCGTGATCGGCGCAGATCTCAAGCACGTGCCGTGCCGTGTTGGCGCTGCGAATGCTCTCGTGGATTAGGTCGCTAGCGCCGAGCTCGCGCGCAAAATCGGCGAGCAAGTCGAGGTTGACCTCGGAGCCGGCCACGTGCGTCTGCATCTTACCATTGGCCATCTTGGACAGCTTGCCCATCATCCCCACGATCTGCGCCGAAGCGAGCTTGCGCCGCGCAGCATGCTTAATGGCGACACCGACGAAGTCCCCCATTTGCACAAATGCGTCCTCAGGTAAGTCAGGGAACATCTTCATCGCGTATGCCTCGGACTTACCGCCCGTGGTGAGCACGACTTGTGTCAGGCCGCGTTCCTTTGCGACATCGATCGCTTGCACCACGCTCGCCCGGTAGGCTGCGGTCGAGTAAGGCTTCACGATGCCGCTGGTGCCCAGGATCGAGATGCCGCCGAACAAACCGAGGCGCGCGTTCGTGGTCTGTTTTGCCAGCTCTTCACCCCGCGGCACGCTGATCGTGACGATGACGCCTTGCCACTCGGAACCATCAAGCTCCTCGTTCACCATCTCGGCGATATTGCGACGCGGAACCGGGTTGATCGCAGGCCCGCCCACTTCCAGACCGAGCCCGGGTTTCGTCACCCTGGCGACGCCCACCCCGCCACGAATCTCCACCCCCGGTCGCTTGCATAGCTGGACCTCCGCCACGATTTCCGCGCCGTGGGTACAGTCGGGATCGTCCCCACCATCTTTGATGATGCTGACGAGCGCCCCTTCGCCCAGCCTTTCGCAGCGCGCGAGCACGAACGTGATGCCTTGTCGGTTGGGTAGGGTGGTTTCGATCTGAGTCAGCATGATGTTTTGTACCAACACTCTGGTTGCGGCTTTGGCAGCAGCCGCAGCACAGGCGCCTGTTGTAAAGCCGGTGCGCAGGCCTCTTTTGTCGCGCGGTGGAACGACCATCGGTTTACGCAGCCTGCGTCGGAGAGGCCTTGCGCACGGTGTGGTGAAAGAAAGACTCAGATTGAATTGCACTCGACTCCATCCCGAGCGCTAGCAAGTGCTCTCGCGCACGGGTGGCGACGTGCCCGTCACCGATCACGTAAACCCGGGAGGGTAAGCCCTGCGTCGCAAGGTCGCGCAGGCGCGCGTCGACATCTAGCAGCCGCTGTGCAGAGCCGATTTCTGGCAATGTGTCGAACGACGCCTCCTGGCACGGAGGTAGACAGGCCCGAAATAAATCGGTGCAAAGGAAGTACTGGGGGCAGGGCGCCCACCAGATGAAGCGAGTACGCGCGAGATGCGGCTGAAAGCTTTGCGCACGCACCAGACCGAGCGCGGCCGTCAAACCACTGTCGGTGGCGAGCACCCACGCAGGACCAACGTCGCCGCGTTCAGGTGCGCTCAACTTCCCCCAGGGACCACTAAAACGAAGCTCCGCACCGAGCTCCAGGGCCAGCATCCACTCGGAGCCAAGACCGTTGTCGATGTGCCGCACCGCGAGCTCGAACTCGTGTAGATCGCTGTCCGGCGAAAGCACCGAGAAGGCTCGCTTGCGCCGCTTGCCATCGGGCAAACTAAGACCGGTGTCGACGATCAGGTACTGGCCGCCACGAAAGGCCAAGGGCGAGCCATCGTTCATTTGAAAACGCATGAGCCTACTGTCCGCAAACCTTTCCGCTGCGACCAGTCGTGCCGTCCTGGGCTCGCTCATGCTTCTTCTCCTGGATACAGCTCATGGATAAAATCGTGCATCTCATCGAGCTCGCGACACAGACGGGTAAAGCCAGCAATCTGTGCCGATAAATCGAGCTCTACCTTTTTGGTAAACACGGCGAGCGTGGCAAGGTAAGGCCGCTCACGAGCTTCCATCGCAGTCTTTGCGAGTCGCTCCTCGAGCAGTGACAGACTCGTCTCGTAGCCTGCCCGCATGTCGCGCAGATCCCGAGCCTTACTGAGTGCAGCAAGCGGTCCGGGAGCGGTCGCCAATGGGCCGAGCTCTGCAAGCTCGTGCGCTCGCTCGCTCTCCTCGAATCCCCCCAGCACATTCATCATTGCAAGTCGCAGTGCCGCAATCTCGTGACAAGCCATCGCAATCTCTCTTTCAGGCCATGATGTTGTCGACCAGGCGCGCAACGATGCGCTCGCCCAGCAGGTGTTCGCGCACGACGTCGTGCACATCCGCTTCGTGCACGCCGCGGTACCAAATTCCGTCCGGGTACACGACGACCGCAGGGCCTTCGCCACAGCGCCCCATGCAGCCGGTGCGGGTCACGCGTATCTCGCGCTCTCGGCCCAGTTGTTTGAGCTCACGACGCATGCTCGTGAGTACAGCCATGCTCCCGCGATCGACGCAGTCGCCGTTGGCGCAGACCAACACGTGTTTTGTCAGCGGGCGATGACCATGCACGTGTGGCGCTGCCTGGGCGTGGGTGACGCTGTGCCGGACGCTCCACAGAAGTGCGCGTAGCCCACCTACCTTTTCGACCACCGCACCGATTGGCTGCCGGTACTGGCAGGTGTCGCAGGGTAGTAGACCTTCTCCTCGCTGCGCCGCGCCCACCCGTTCCCTCAAGGTGGCGAGCACACCAGGATGATCCGCTAGCGGCTCGCTGAGCACATGCTCGACCCAGGGCGTGCGCGCCGCAAACGTTTCGGTGATCGCGTGCAGCTTGTCGTAGATGCGGCCGCCAAAGAGCAAGTAGGGCGCCACGATGACCCGAGCGGGACGCATGCGCGTTGCGCGCTCCAATGCGTCTTCTAGCGTGGGCTGGGAGATGCCCGCAAAACACACGTCGAGGGAGGCAAGTCCGCGTCGCTCGGCCACCATGCGCGCTAATTTGTACAGCTCGCCATTGGCATCGGGATCGCTTGCTCCTCGACCGACCACAATCAACGCCGTTCGGGAGGAGTCGCTGCCCACGTGCACTGCGATGCGATCCCAGAACGCACCGATCATGGCGGGATGCACGCCAAGGGCGGAGCTCACGCTGAAGGTCACGTCCGGGTGTCGGGCGCGCGCCCGTGCGACCGCGACCGGGAGGTCGTTCTTGACATGGGGCGCCGTGAACAGGAACAGAGGAGTTAGTACCAACTCCTGACTTTCGCGTGCCGCCTCCTCTAGCGCCTCGTCCAAGAGGGGCTGCGCAAGTTCGACGTAGGCGTGCCGCACCCGTTCACCACGACCCGGCGCAAACGCTGCAACCAGTGCTTCGAACGCCGCCGTAGCGTTCGGATCACGGCTGCCGTGGCCCACGATCAAAATCGTAGTCTGCTTGCTATGTGTGGCCTGAAGAATGAGAAAAACCCCTTGTTCCGTGCAAGAACAAGGGGTTCACGTCCGCCACGCATGCGCGTGACAGTGGTGACGCCCCGTGTCCACGCGGGAACGCTTTCCGAAGAAACTTCAGGTAGGTCTCCTGGCTCACAGGCCCCGAAGCTTTCGCTTCGAGCACCGCTCCACCTTCCCTGGCGTGATTGGCCAAGTGGCTTCTGATGAGCGGCTTATGCCTGCTTACAGTGGCGGGACCGCGCCGGTCTTGCACCGGACTTCCCTGTTATGCCCTCGCGGGCACCTGAAGCAGATCGAGGATGGAAAAGAACGAGAGCGACCCAACAGGTACGTGAGCGCCGAGAGCCTGTCAAGCGAGACAGTCATCGCGCGCTGTGCACATCCTGCGACCGCTGATCAGGATCCGCCGCTTTGGACGTAGACTGCGAAGTTGGCTTCGTTCTCAAAGTAGAGGACGTCTCCGCTCGGTCCTCTAGCGCCCTGTTGGCGCCGGTGAAGCGGCTACGACGCGTTCTTTCGGGATCGGCCGTACGCTGACCTGGATCCGGTGTGTCTTACCGTCGTCCGAGAGCGGAATGCGCGTGGCTGGCACGCTGTGGCCATCGAGTAGAACCACAAGCTCGGCCTGGTTGAGGTCGACGCCTTGGGCATTGTCGAAGCCGATGGCGTAGTGCGTGTCCCCCCGGCGGTAGTCGATGGAAAACTCGCGCCAACTAGCGGGCACCCGCGGTCGCAAACATAGGTGCGAACCGCGCACGTCCAGGCCGAGCATGTCCTCGACAGCGATGCGGTACATCCAGCCCGCAGCCCCGGTGTACCAGGTCCAGCCGCCACGCCCGTAGTGCGCCTCGTTGCTGTACACGTCTGCGGCCACCACGTAAGGCTCGACTTTGTAACGCTCGATGTCCGTGCGTGATTTGCCGTGATGAATCGGGTTGAGCATCGAGAGCAGCTCGTGCGCGCGATCGCACTCACCTTGTGCAAGCAGCGCCTGCACGGTCCACAACACGCCATGGGTGTACTGGCCGCCGTTTTCGCGGATGCCTGCCGGGTAAGCGCAGATGTAGCCCGGGTCCGCGCTGCTCTTGCCGACAAAGGATGGCGTGAGCAAGAGCATCATGCCGTGCTCGGGCTTGACCAGGTGCTCGAGCGAAGACAGTAAGGCCTGCTGTGAACGCTCAGGATTGGCGATTCCCGACAGAACAGACCAGGACTGCGCGATCGCATCGATGCGGCACTCCTCGCTTTGTGTCGAGCCAAGCGGCATGCCGTTATCGAAGTATGCGCGACGATACCAGGCACCGTCCCAGGCGTGCGCATCGAGCGCGTCGCTCAATCTGAGGGTTTCGATGCGCGCGCGCTCGGCCGTTTCGGCATCGCCACGGGCGCGGGCCAGCACCGCGAAATCGCTCCACACACGTGCCAGAAACCAGCCGAGCCATACGCTCTCGCCGACGCCTTCAGCGCCTACCTGATCCATGCCGTCGTTCCAGTCGCCCCCGCCCATCAGGGGCAAACCGTGCTCACCGGCGGTCGTGGCGATAAGCAGCGCACGCCTGCAGTGTTCATAGAGCGATGCCTTTTCGTCAGACACGCGCGGGACGCTGTAAAAATCATGTTCCTTAGGCCCGAGCACGCGCTCCTCTAGAAACGCAACTCTCTCTTCGAGCACGCTTTCATCGCCTGTCACCCGCACGTAGTGGGCCACTGCGAACGGAAGCCAAAGCATATCGTCCGAACAGCGCGTGCGTACGCCCTCTCCAGTTTCCGGATGCCACCAGTGCTGCACGTCGCCCTCTGCATACTGCCTTCCTGCGGCTTTCAGCAGGTGCTCACGGGCAAGCTCGGGTCGTGCGTGCAGCAGCGCCAACACATCCTGCAACTGGTCGCGATAACCATAGGCGCCCCCCGACTGATAAAAGCCCGAACGCCCCCAGATTCGGCAACTCAACGTTTGATACAGCAGCCAGCGGTTGACCATGATATCGAGCGCCGCATCAGGCGTCTTGATCACCACGTGTCCGAGCACGTCGTCCCACATGTCGCGGGCGCGCTGCAGCAACGCATCGAAGTCGAGCTCCGCCTTTGCAAAGCGCGCGGACACCTGGGCGGCCTGCGTGCGGGTTGCAGCATCCCCGAGCACGAACGCACACGTCTGCTCGCCGCCTGCTGGCACCTGGATGACTACGTGTAGCGCGGCGCACGGGTTGAGCCCCGCTCCCACGACGCCTGACAGACGTGCCGGCTCAAGGCCCACCGGTCGCGCGCGCGACCCCGTCAAGCCGACGAGCTGGCTGCGGTCGCCGGTGAAGCTCACGACCAGGCGACTGGCCGTAAGATAGGCACAACGCGCGGGAAACGCCGAAAATGCATTCTCCGCGATGATCGTGTTGGTCTCTGGCACAAACGACGTGTGTACCGTGTCCCGCGCTTGATCGCGCGTGGCGCCCAGGGCCAAATCCACGAACATGTATACGGACAGGGTACGCGCCTGCGCGGAGCTGTTGCGGATACGCAGACGATAGACTTTGGCAGGATCGTCGGGGGCGACAAAGACCGTAAGCTCGCTGTGTAGGTCACTGCCCTGACGCTCGAACTGACTGTAACCCTGACCATGGCGAACGGTATAGGTCGCACCAAGGGGCGCGGGGCTCGGCGTCGCGGACCACACGGTGCCGTCCGTCTCGTCTTTCAGGTACAAGGCTTCGCCTACCGGATCGAGCACCGAATCGTTCGACCACGGTGTCAGGCGGTGGCGCTGACTGTTGCAGGCCCAGGTAAAACCTCCTCCGCTTTCGGTGACCACAGTGCCGAAGGAGGGTTGGGCCATGACGTTGGACCAGGGAAGAGGAGGTCGCTCGCCCGGCGCGACGCGCATGACGTACTCCCGTCCATCTGCCTGAAAGCCGCCGATGCCGTTGTCGAAGCTCAGATCGTGAGACGCCGCATACACAGGGGCTTGAAGCGCGACGGGCGCAGCAACGCTCGTGGCCGGGAGGTCCTCTGCGACCGTCGTTGCGAGCCGCAGCTGACGAGCCAGTGAGCCCTTGGAGACCTTGAGCACGACCTTGGCTGCGGAGAGCACAAGTGCCTGCTCATCGAGACTCAAGCGGGAGGCGTTGCGCACGAACACCCCGCCGCGCTGATCGATATGCCCCTGGGATGCGGTGGCGCGCACCACTTGCAGCGCTTTGTCCTGAACAGGCGTCAGATAGCCCGCGGGCTCCTCATCCCACAACAACAGATCTACCTTCAGATTGTTGAGACGATAGAACTCATGGGCGAGGAGCACGTCGCGCACCAGGTCGGTAAGCTCGAGGTCGTCAAGGCGCACAAGTAAGATCGGCAGATCGCCCGAAATGCCGAGGGACCACAGCGCGCGCTGGCCAGGCAGTCCGTGTTCTTGACGCTCGTGTTGATAGCGCAGGGCAGGCTCTGGAAACAGTAAGGCTGTGAGCAGCCGCTGAAACCGATGGGACACGAGCCCGCTAATGCCCAAATGCTTGAGCTCCACCCGTGCATCGGCCCACGCGAGGTCAAAGACGCGAGTAACGCCCGAAGTAGAAGAAAGCGCATCCGCGATCTCAATCAGGCGCGCTCGCGATTCGGCCAAGGCAGTGGTCAACGCCAGGCGCTTACGCTCGCCCGGCTTGAGCGTGACCGTGCGTCGCAGGGCGATCACTGGGTCGAGCACACAACCGACCGAGCCAGCAAGTGGCGCGAGGTGGGTCATGGCCAGGGGCGCATCGTAGCCGCGTCCGCGACCCACAAAATCCACGCGGGACGTCTCACACTCGAAGGCAGACTCGGACGCACCCGTCTCGGGCGTCAACATTTGCAGACACCAAGGCTGAAAGCCCGCGCGCTTGCGTGGTCTTCGCGTCGCAATCACGCCACCGAGCTCGGGCAGCGCCTCGGTGTCGACGAACATATTGCTAAACGCGCGGTGGGCAAGGTCTGCGGCTCGCTCCGTGAGCACCACTTCCATGTAGGAGGTAAGGTCGAGCTCTACCGTCTCTTTGCCGTGGTTCAACAGCGAGATGCGTCGCACCTCGGCTGGATACTCAGGTGAGACTGCGATCTCGACGATTGTTTCGATTTCGCCGTCACGGCGCTGCAGGCGCACCTTGTCGGGCGAAAACTCGACGAAGTACTCGTCGGCCGGCTTGCGTGTGGGCTCAAAGCCTGCAGACCAGAACTTGCCGCTGCGCCGATCGCGCACGTACAAGAGCACGCCCGAGGCCCCGATTTCGGCATCCTCTCGATAACGATGTACGTCCAGCCCGCGCCAGGTGGTGAAACCGATGCCGCGCGTGCTTATCACGGTGGCAAGCTCGCCGTGTCCCAGCACATGACAGCGCTGGGCAGGTTCGTCCGAAAGCGACACGCGCTCGACGTGCGACAGCTCCTCGTCGGAGAGCGTCGGCGCAGGACTTCTGATCACGCGCTCTTTCGTGGCAGGCACGCCAATCGGAGCGCGCTCTTCGAGCAAGAGCTCGGTTGCTTTAACGCGCGCGTCGGCATGAAATCGGCGCTGCATCGGGTTGTCGTGAAGCACGTTGGCGAGCGCCACCAGTGCCATGCCCTGGTGATGCGCCATGTATGCTTTGACCACCACGCAGCGACGTCCAGGAGGGACACGCTCAGGGGTGTAATCGACGGCCTCATAGAAGCCGCACGGGCCTTCGAGCCCTTCCTTTGCCAGCCGCCGCAGGTTGGCGAGCGAAGCCTCAGGATCGACCATCACCGACAGGGCGGTCGCGTAAGGTGCGATCACCAAGTCCTCGGACAAGCCCGCCTTGAGACCGAGCGCTTGCACTCCGAACGCGCGGTACTGGTAGGTCATGTGCAGATCCATGACGTTGTAGGCCGACTCGGAGATGCCCCAGGGCACCCCTTGCGCTTCGGCGTAGGCGCGCTGGGCAAGCACGACTGAATCGTAAGTCTCGTCGAGTAGGGTATTTTCGCGGCGCTTCATCACGAGCAGCGGCATCAAATACTCGAACATCGAGCCGCTCCAGGCCACGAGCACGGCGCGCGAACGTGACCGTACCCGCGCTCGCGATAGATGAAACCAGTGCTCCTGTGGCACGTCACCCTTGGCTATCGCCGCAAAGCTGCCGAGGCGTGCCTCTGAGGCGAGCAGGTCGTACCGCGACTCGTCCAGCCGGCCGAGCTCCACGTTGTAGCCGATCGAAAAAAGCGAGCGGTCTTCGTCGTACATGAACGAAAAGTCCATGCGGTCGGCAAGCGATCCCGCTCGCACCGCTTCGCGCAGCATGCGCGAGCACAAGGGCTCGACCGCCGCGCGCGAACGCTCGAGCGCCGTCAGCAGCTGCGAAAGGTAAGGTGACTCGTCTGCTCCTCCGGCGTGCAACGTGATACGTGCGCGCAACGCCGGCAGGACGTGCTCGCATGCCTTGAGTACGTCGTCGAGGGAGCTGAGTTGATTCAGCAGCCGTGTCCAGTCTTTGACTTGGTCGTCGTTGGCGAGCGCCGGGGGAAGCGCTTCGAGCAGGCCGGTGAAGGGCGCCAGCTGCTCGAGCTCTTCGAGCCACGAGAACGCTGCAGTACGCGCTTCGCTAAGCCAGTAAGATCCGTCATCTTCGACGCGAGCTTGCTCAGAGACATCTGGCAGGGCGCCACAAAGCGTACGCAGGATGCGCACGGCGTGGGCGATGCCTGGTGCATCCGAGACGCTAATGCGTGCGCTCGCGACCTGCGTCAGCAGGCTATCGACTGACGCGCCGCCTTCGCGTG
>JBBSJC010000244.1:0-11201 GCA_038257655.1 Polyangiales bacterium
AGTGGAGCGAAGGTCATCCTGAAAGGGGCTGCGGTTCCGAAGAACATCTTCTGGCAGGTTACGGAGGCGGTTGATCTGGGCACCACCTCACACCTCGAAGGCGTGGTTTTGAGTGCCAAAGCGATTACGCTGCGCACCAAGGCTTCAATCAACGGACGATTGCTCGCCAAGACCGCCGTGGTGCTGGACCAGAGCACCGTCACGCAACCGTAGGCATCCGTTTGCCAGTGCGTCCCTGCGCACTGAGCCCTGACGAATGCTACGAGCGTGCCGCGCGCCGTGATTTATTCGCTTGAGTGGCGCGCCGCACCTGGTTCACGCTCGTCAGGGGGGCGGGGCGATGGATAACTCCGAAGAAGACGTCACGCTGCTCAGCGGCTTCGTGTTCGACGTACTGGGCGAGTACAAGGACATGCGCCGGCTCTGTAAGCCTATCTTCAACCTCGCGGACGCCCTGGATGCGAGCCATCCGGAGTACCTGTGCTCGATTCGTCTGTACAACCTAGTGTGTACGAAGATCGAAGAGCAGTTTGGTCCTTCAAGCGTGCGCAACGCGGGGCGCGCCATTGGTGAGCGGGCCTACGGACGCATGACCCAAGACGGGACGTTGGGGGCCAACCCGACGCCGCTCCGGATCCTAAGCGAGCTCAAGAGGGTGGCGAGCCGGATGATCCAAGACCCGAAAAAGCGCGGTTGGGAGGTGCTCGGTGACGGGCCTGCCCATGTCCTGATGCGTCGCACGCAGACCTTCAATTGCATACTGCAGGAGGGGCTGTTGCTCGCACTCGTCGAGAAGACGGGCGTGCTCATGCCGCGCATCGATCACGCTCGCTGTACCCGTCGCAAAGACCCGTTTTGCGAGTATCGCGTAGAGTGGACGCTGAGTCGCACGCGCGGTTGAGTGAAGCGGTTGAGTGAAGCGGTTGAGTGAAGCGGTTGACTGAAGCGGGGGCACAGCTCGGGCATCGAGCTGGGTTGACGCAGGGGTGATCCAGACTTGTCCAGGTCTGCCCACGCAGCCAACTTGCAGTCGATGGAAACTTTTTCGAGCAACGGCGCGGCAGGAATCACGCGCCATGAGTCGACGTCCGGACCTGCGCTCCGAAGCCCGGCGCCAGAGAATCGCTACCTGTTCGCCTACCACGGCACAGGCGGGAAGTGGCGGGCGTGTTAGCCCACGAAATGCAGCACGTGACCCAGCGCCACGTTCTTGCAGGCTTCGTGCGCGACGCCATCCTGACCGGCATCTGGGCTCTTACCATCGGCGACTATGCGGGCCTGATGGTGGTCGATCCAGGTACGGCCTATCGCGTGGCCAATCTCAAGTTCTCCCGAGAAGACGAAGCCTCTGCAGACCGAGCAGCGGCGATGATGTTGCATCGCGCCGGCATCTCGCATCGCGGCTTGACTGCCTTCTTCGAGCGGCTGAATCGGAAGCGTCTTACTGTAGGATCACGAGGCAGTTGAGCATGGGGCCCTCGTCCACGTTGTTCGCGTTGTTGCACTCCTCCACCGCGTCCAATGGATCCGCCACGCCGTAAACCCTCACGTTGCGTAAGAGGTCGCCGGCCGTCACCACGCCGGTCGCAGAGGCTCCCGGTGCGATCGGCCCGGCAAGCACCGTCTCACCCAACACCTGACCGCCCGAGCTTGGGTCGCCCGCATACAAGCGCACGACTACGTTGCTTGCGCCGACGGCGCCATCGTTGTGAACGGTCACGCTGACTTGTTTGGCCGTGCACGGGCCGGATTCTGCGCCGATCTCAAGGCGTAGGTCGGCGAGCGCGGCACCGGGCGCCACCGCTTGCTCGATGCGATTGTTGTCTTCTTTGCATTCGCGTTCCGCACCCGCTTCGTCGATGACGGCAATCACGCGGTCGGGCAGTGCATTCTCTGGATTGTCCTGCGCCCGAAAAGGCACCGTCGCAAGCACGGAGGCGCCAGGCTCGAGGCTGGTTTGCAGGGTGAACACGAGCGGTTGACCGGTCGCGTCGCGCAGCGCCGGCGTGCTCGCAGCTGCGCCCCACGCACCGTAGAATGTGACCTGAACCCCCGGGCCCACGCGCAGATCGCCAAGGTTCTTGACCAATACCGTGATCTCGAGCTCGTTAGAAAGTTGCCCACAGGCCACATCGGGAGACGAGACCTGCATCGCGATCAGCGACAAATCCGGTGCGACACCAAACGCACGAGGCTGCGAGCGGTAGGTGTTGTAGACGCGGTTGCCGTAGGGCTTCCAGCTCTCGGGCTCGCGCAGGGGAATGTGTCCGCTCTCGGTCACGTTGGTTACGTGGTATGCGTGCTGGTTCCAGACGCGACGCGCAGACACCCAGGTGTCGCTCGCATCGCCCCAAACCTGAATGCCGTTGGGTAGCAAGTTCTTCGCAATGGTCGTTCCATCCGGGTTGGTGAGCGTGTTTTGGCTGCACTGCAACGTCTCGTTGTTGCTCACGAACACGATCTCGGCGTTGCCGTCGTTGTCCACGTCTGCAACCACCGGGTTTTCAAGCACCGTGCGACTGACGGCAGGAACCGCGAGTCTGACCGTGCCGCTAATACCGTCATAAATGCGAAAGTAACACTCGTCGCCGTACACGACTTCTGCGGCGCCATCGCCGTTGAAGTCGAACACGCTCGAAGAGGTCGCCTTCGACGAGTCGTCTTCCGTAATGCGCTTCCAGCCGTTGTGCAGACACACGCACTGGCTCACGGTCGTGTTGCAGACCGAGCCAGCCTCGCATTGGGCGTTCGATGTGCAGCTACCGCCGGGGTTGCGCGCAGGGTTGCTGCCGGGCGAGGCCTCCGTTGCACTGAGGCTGGCCGCCCATGCAGGACATTGCATGGCTTCCGGCTCTTGCAGATCGATCACGGTATAGAAACCGCTCGAAGCCATCGCGACCTCGGGAAAGCCGTCGCCATCGAAGTCGTCGATGTTGGGTGCGCCGCCGCGCTGGTCATTCCGCGTGGGGTCAGCCTGCACGTCTATCTTGCGCAACAGGACACCGGTATCGGCGCGCAAAATCAGTAGGCGACCGTTCGATACCAGAATCACCTCGGGCACGCCGTCCAGGGCATTGCCCGGCCCGGGCGCGGCGCTGGTATCGGCGCCGAGCACGTCGGCGACGGCGCAATAGCCCTCGCGGTTGGTTATTTGCGTGACATTCACTGTGTTATTGACCACACGCGCATCCCAGACGAGGGTAAGGGTACCCGTGCAGAAGTCGCTGCTGTCACCGCCTGCGCAATCGGCCCGCTTGCTCACGCCCACCGGCGCCGTCGGCAGTTTATAGAGCACGGTGCCAACCACGATTTCCTGGGAGGCGTCCTCGTCGTCTGCCGAGGCATCGATCACGTTTGCAGGACACGCGGTCGGGCCAAAGTGGCGCGTTCCGTCATCCTGCGCACCCTCAGCGCCTGTGCCCTTGAACACGTCGAGCGTCTGCAGCACGCCTTGGCTCGTCTTCTCGAGGGTGACCACACGGTTGCCCACGATCACTTCCACAAGGCCGCTGTTGTCGAGGTTCGCAAGTCCAACTTGGGGATACTTCCATGCATCGTTGTCAGGCGAGGCGGCGCCCTGGGCGATGAAGATCGCAGCGCTCGTGCTCACGATCGCGCCGCGGTTATTCAGAATTTGGAGCTTACCGTCTTTGGTGGCGACGACGATTTCCGGCACGCCATCGTAGTCGAGGTCGCCTACGGCAACACCGCCACCGGGTCGCGTGGCACCCTCAGTTGCGGTGCAGGTTGCCGCGGCGATGTCATCGCCACTGATCCAGTGCTTTGTGCCGCACAGCGCAAAGTAGTCTTCGCCGCGTTTGGGCCCGCCGCCGTGCACCGCGCGCACCGCGCCGTCTCTATGGACGCCATCGCCGCTGCCGGCGTAGGCCATGAAAATGATCTCCGGAAAGTCGAGCTCGTTGATCAAACCATCGCCGTTGTCGTCATCCAGATTCGCAACGACCGGCGTGGTAACGACCTGCACGTAGTTCGGAAAGGGCCGGCCCGTCGCTTGGTTGCCGCTTGCAGGATCGCCACCCCAAAGGAACTCGCGGGTGGGTAGCACTTGTTCAAACGGTAAAGAAGGTAAGGTACAGGTCGGCGCAAGCCCGGTACCTTCGCAGCGCCCGGCATTGCAAGCGGTATATGACGGGCAATCCCAGTCATCCTGACACGTGCACCCCACCGCTCCCGATGCAGCGTCGTCACATGTGCTCTCGAAGTACGCGGCGCCCGCACAGCTGAAGCGTGCTTCGTCGGCGCCACCGTTCGAGGCGCATTGATAGACTTGGTTACCATCACAGCGCTGCGCCGAAGCTTCGCACACGTCGTCCGTGCACTTGCTGCCATCACAGAAACGCGCGTCGCCGCACTGTACGTCCGAGCCACAGGCGATGCTCTTGCACAAGTGTCCGCCGCCGAGCGCTGGAGTGCACTCCGCCAGATCACCGCAGCTGAGATCGCTGCACGCGAGGTCTACACACGACGCGCTGCCTGAGCTTGTGTCGCAGCGCTGTCCAGCACCGCAAACAGTAAGACCGCACAGGCCGAGACTGGCATCGATGTCGCTGCCGTTGTCGCCGGTTCCGCCGTCTGCACTGCCATTGCTGTCCTGGTTGTCGCCGCCGCGACTGCCCCCGCTGTCGCCATTGCTGCCGTTGCCGGCATTGCCGCCGTCATCACCGCCGTCTACAGACCCGCGATCGCCACTACCGCCTGCAGTTCCACTGCACGCAGTCGACAGCATCGCGAGCATCCCAGCCACGTACAACCAGTGCTTACTCATGCTCGTTCATCTCCTTCGACCCGCTAGCCGGCGACCCGCCGCGCGACGCCATACTCAGATGCATCCCGTTTGCACATTGTGCCTACTCTTACGCTCCAATGGCATGTCAGCTTAAACGGTCGATGTAGGCGCGCCGCACGGGAGGTATGAGCGCTGCGCCCAAAGGCTTACGGGGACTTGAACGCGGCCGGAAGACGGCCGGAGCGTCAAGGGCAATCCACGGGCGCTCCTGTGGAGCTGTCACAGTGGTTGAAGGCGTACTCGTTGCTACCCACATTATAGATATCAAGGTCGCTGCTGCCGCGGACCTTGTTACCGGTAAGGGTATTCTCCTCCCCTGATAGGTACATGCCGATGCCTTGCGTGCGCTTCACGTGATTGCCGAGCAGTGCGCTCGCATCGCCGATCACGGTCACGCCGTAGCGAGCAGAATCGGTGACCCGATTGGCTACCAAAAGCGCGCCACCGCTCGCCGCCACGGCGATGCCGGTGTCGCAGGCGTCGATGCGATTGACGCTGACTTCGGTGCCCTCACCAGCCTCCGTCAGCAGAATGCCGGCGGCTTGGGTCTCCTCGCCGCTGTAGATGTTCTGCGATACGCGGTTGAGCTTCACGTGTCCGCGCGCGCCAAAGCCCAGCTGAATCCCGTTCTGCGCGATGAAATCCACAGCACCCAAACCACTCACGACGTTGTAGTAGACGCCTGCCTCCACGTCCCCGTTCACGAGAATGCCGATCTTCTGGTAGGCCTCGACGTGATTGAAGGCGATGTACACCTGCGTCGTGCGCGTGGGGCTGCCACCGTAAGCAGGGTTGCGCGCTTCGATGCCAAAGCCCTCCTGGCAACCACTATCCCCCTGGTTGATGTTGAGCACCCGATTGCCGATGATCGTGCCCGAGGCGGCCTCGAAATAGATGCCGCGCAAGCGATCATCAACCGGCGTCACCGGGTCACAAACGTTGGCCAGGGTCGTGGTGTCGAGCGTCAGATTGCGGACGTGTGCCGTGGCACCTGCATTGCGGACGATGGCGCCAAGGAAGTGCCCGCCCGCAGGATCGAGCGCAGTGATCCGATGCCCTCTGCCGTCGAGCGTAAAGCCGTCGGGAACCGACAGTGTCTGATCCGTCTGACAGTCTGCTTGCAGTAGCCAAGTGCTGCCTCTGGTTTCGAACACGCAGTCCGTGGCGGCATGCGCCTTCTGAGTGCCCAGGCCGTAGAGCATGACAACCACAAGCAGACTCCGTAGTGCGAGATGCATAGGTTTCCCCCTCCGTGAGTAAGGTTCCGTCATACACGGGCCGCGCCCGCCCAAGCAACCACCATGGAGCGACTGGGATGGCTGGGGCGAATTGGTTTACTCGTCTGACTATTTCCGCCGAGTGGTGAGGCGGCCTTGCAAAATGGGCAGTGTGCTCGATCGCTCAGCACGCGCGCGGCCACCGCACTGAACGTTCGGCTACTAGCTTGCGTACATACCCTTGTACAAAAACGTCTAGCATAGTTGTACGATTGTGTTGTACGACGAGCGTACTGCGGAAAGCAGGTCGTCGCGTGGTTTGCGTCTGCCCGGACCTCCCACGTGCGTAGGAGCAGCATGACCCCCAAATATCGCGTGATCCTGAGTGTTGTCCTGCTGTCTGCATGCGCGGGAAGGTCGCATGTCGAAGTCCCCGAGGAACGCGGCACGCCTGACGAGACAACCGAGGTGGAGACGGACCGACCCGACGCCGCAGCCGAACCGGAGCCGCCTTCCGTCACTGACGTCTGTCTCGACTCAGATGGGGACGGTTATGGCCCCGGTTGTGCGGCGGGTGACGACTGCGCCCCCCTCGACCCCTTGGCCCACTCAGAAGCAGGGGAGATTTGTGCCGACGGGCACGACAACGATTGTGATGGTTTGGTCGACGAGGGCTGTGCCTGCGACCCCACGCAGAACACGTGTCCTGCTCCGCCCACGCCGTCAACCCAGACCTTGGGCGAGTTCGTGTTCGAGTTGTCGCGCGGGTTCATGGCCCTTGACATGGTTTGCGGCCCTGAGCGTGTCACCGCGCTCGATGCAGAACGGCAGCCCATCGTCTCGAGCATCGATGGCATGGTCACCACGAACGCTGCGGTCACGATGGGGGAGGTCGCCCGCGAGGTTCTGGATCCTTTGATCAAGTCCGGTGATCTCAAGTCGACCACCCACGCGTTCACCGACGCGACTGCACTGTTGGTCGACGATGCCTTCGATCCTGAGCGTCGCACCCTTTCTGCCCTTGCGCAGCTGCTCGAGTCAGACTCGCTACTCGATGAGCGCCACGTGCTAAGCATCGCCGAAGGCGTGCTCGCCGATCAACGCGTGCCATCCCTCGTTCACGCCTTGGCGGAGCTCGGGGCACAGGCGGATGGCAGCCGCGTTGCGACCAGCGCTTTGCTTTCGGTGCTGAGTGACACGTTGGACGCAGACAGCGCGACCCAGTCATGCACCGGCCTGTCGCTGCAAGGGCTAAGCTCACGCTTGCTCGATGTACGCGACATGCCTGAACGCGCCGAGTTGGGAGCCCCGGCTTGGGTCGTGGACGAAGCGAATCGCAACCAGGTATTCGATGCCAAACGAACGGGTCTTGCCGTGGGGCTTGAGCTTGCGCGCGATGCACTCGCTGCAGGCGTACATCGCGACCTTACGGTGGTGCTGGACGCGGCCCTTGGCCCCCAAGAAGCGTGTGGCGCAGACTGCCTGCGTTATCCAAGCGCTGAAAATCCGGTCGCAGACGTCGCCTATGTCGCAGCAGATCTACTGCGCTACGACGAAACCAAGAGCCTGCTGCAGGCTGTGTCCGTGCTGTTGCGCGAAAAACCGGAGCTTGCCGAGTCTCTGCTCGTTGCCGTCGGCAAGCTCACCGAGCGGGTGCGGGCCGCTGACGTACAGCTCGATAGCGGACAACTGATACGCCTGACCCGGGAGCTCCTACCCTTGCTGGCGCGCATCTTCGAGTCCAACGCCGAGACCCCGCGTTTGTTGATGGAAGCTGTCCATAAACTC
Source organism: Polyangiales bacterium (assembly GCA_038257655.1). GTDB lineage: Bacteria > Myxococcota_A > Polyangia > Polyangiales > DASUME01 > DASUME01. Next base: position 7,813 of record JBBSJC010000244.1, read on the forward strand.
GGGCACACCGCCCGTGACTTTCCAGAGCGCCTGAAGTGGACCATCGACTACGCCGAGCTTAAGAAGGCGCAGACTTGCTCAGACACACCGCCGGACTTCGTGCGCTCGCGACCGGTCGATTACGCGCAACCGCGCGGCACGAACAATCGCAGCAGCCTTGAGCAGGTGATCGAGCTGCTGGCTGCCGTCGACTGCGGAAGCGTGCCTTTCAGTGGCGGCAAGTCCGTGGGCGTATTCGTGCTCGATACGGTCGCCAAGATGAAGCCGAGTACCGTCTGCGGTGTCACGGATGTCTTACTCGGCGCGCTTGATGTCACCGGAGTGGTAGGTGACTTCTTTACTAAGATCGCGCTGCGTACCATCGGCTGCAGTAACCCTGACCGCGTGCTGCGGGAGCTCGATTCGCTCGAGGATCTCGCGGCCAGCGGCGCCCTAGACTTTCTCATTCCCCTCGACAAGATCTTTGCGGACAAGGGCCAGCTCAAGACGTTGGTCGCGATTTTCACCCTGGTTGCCGATGACCTGGCGCGAGACGATGATGGCGACCCCGGTACGCACAGCGTGTTCCGACCGTTATTGCCTGTCGTATCCGCATTGATCGAAGAGGGTACGGCCGACGCGGTGTTCGACCTACTCGATGTGCTCGTCACGGTTGAGACGACAGATGCACAGGGCCGACGCGCCACCCTCGCCGATGTGCTGGTGGATAGCGCGGCATTCGTGATGACCCAGCGTTCGGTGCCCACGCGCGCTTTCGTCGTCAACAACACGTCATACCTGAGCGAGCTGCTAGGTCCGACCGAGCGCTTGATCGAGCGCCTGGACGGTAGCGCCGTCAGTGACACCGTCAGCAAAGCGGCGGGCCACCTTACCGATCATGTCACCGGCTACCTCAGGGCGACGCCCGAGGACAAGCTGGAGCACGCCGAGCTCTTACTCTTTGCGCGGGCGCTGCTCGATGGGGTGGTCGACGTATGGTCGCTGCCACGGGCGCAACGTGACTGCTACGTCAACGGATGGACAAAAGACGCCGAAGCGCTGTGGACGTCGGAATCGCTCGCAACCTCCGTGCGCTTACTGCGGCTCTATACCAATTCCGAACAGAGCGCGTTGATAGATGCCGTAGTTGTGGATCTATTGAATCCATTGCCAGGCACGACTGCGCCCGGCACGACTGCGCCAAGCATCTTTACGCCGTTGCTGCAGGTGCTGGCCGAGCTGGCTGCGCTACCGCCGCCCAGCGAGGCTCTGCGTGAGCTGACACCTTACCTTTCAAAACTGGCCGACCCGGCGCGCCTGGATGGATCGGCGATTCTGCACACAGTCGACACGCTCCTGCAGCACGACCCGCAGCGCGTGTTCCTCGGCATCATGCAAAAGGCAGTCGCTCAGGGCCAAGGCGGGAACGAACGTGCCCGTGCTGCGACGCTGCTCGAGGCGTACACGAACGTGCTGGCGATCTCGCCCAATGCCTGCAGCGCCGAACACAGGCCCTGGTCTGCACACGGACTAGACAGTGCCGTACAAACCTCGCTCTCGTTTATGCGCGACCCCAACTATGGTCTGGACGCGATCTTCGACGCACTCGAGGCAATGTCCGCTCAGCCCTGATACTGTCGGCAGATTCAGCGCAGGCGCTAGATCGCGTGCGCAGGCACATGCCGAACATCGAAATCCTGTCGAAGCTGGACATGCACCGCATGTTGGCGCCCGCGGTGCAACGTGCCGTCCAGAACAGACCCAGGCAGCGCAAGACCGCAGCTCAGTAGCACGCCATACGTAGGCTTCGCCTGACGCGCTCAAGCGCTTGTGCTGCCAGCAACAGCCTCCGATATCCGGAGAGTAGTCTTCGAATCCCGCATGTTGCACCGCGAGCATCTCGTTCGTGCACCGGCCTTTTAGCGGCAGAAAGCCTGCGGCGACCCGTTCGGAACGGGCGTCTGCGTGTGGCTCGCTCTTTGCTGTGACTTGCTCGTCTTTGGAGGATGGTCATGCAAGAGGAGGCAATACGGGCATTTAGGAAAACGTGGAACCCAAGGGCCACGCACCAGCAACAGAGACGGGCGTCGCGCGCCGCCCTGACGCTTGCAGCCACGTCCGACCCGGGGATACGGCGCGCCTCGTTGGCGCATCCGCTGCCACCTCCGTCAGCCGCCGCGCTCAACGCACTCGCGCCTAGCTCGCTCGACGACGGATCGGGCGTCAGACGCAGACCTCAACAGCGCGACACCGAGCTGGAAGACCTCTCGCACGCGCTCGAGGAGTGTAAGACTATCCCGTTTCCTCAGCGCAGCCTAGCGCCGCCCAAGCCGCCGCGAGCCGCCCAGCTCAAGGCCAAACGCTTGCACGCAGCCCCGCTTGATCCGCAGCGTAACGCGCGCGAGCCCACTGACCCACATGTCCATATTCTCGCTGTCTACGCGCTACCTCCGCTTCCCCCGAAGCAGCGCCGGGATGCCTTCCTTCCCGTCGATCCGGATTGGCTCGAGGTCATCGACGAGGTAAGCAGCGCGGATGTCCAATCGTTGGACATCAGCTCGGCAGACTGGCCCGGCCAAGATCGAAAGCGCGGGCACGGTCGCAGGGTGGATGCATGGCTCTCCCGTGCCAAGCGCTCGCTCAACATCGCGTGGTTGAGCGGGGTAATCTGTGTCGCTAGTGCATTTGGTGTCGCAGGGGATGGCTCTTCGATCGGCGCCGCTGATTCGGCAATCGCCCCGATGAATGCGACTACAGAAAGCTCCCTGACGGTGCTCAGCACGCCCCCGATGACCGCCCTACAATGGCCGACTACAACCATCCCCAAGCTCACGGCGGAATCGATACTGCAGGGTCCAGTCAGGCTCCAAACCGCAGCGGCTGAGCCAGCGCGCAGCGCGGCTGTCGTGCAGAAATCCGCCCGCAAACGGCATCTGGGTAGCTACTACGACGTCATCAAGCGAAGCGCGCGCAAGCAGCGTCGCTCGCAACATTGAAGAGCCATTTTGCCGATGGCTTCCTGACAACGCTCTAGCTACGCCGAAGTGGTGCAGTCAGAGCCGCCCAGCAGACAGGAACTCGCTAACGCTGCGGAAGTTGCGCCGCCATCATTTGCTGGATGAGCTGGATGGCGCGTAACGGGCGCAGCATAACCTTGAAGTCACTGATGCGACCTTCGGCATTCCACTCGATCATGTCGACGCCATTGACATGCGTATCGGCGATATTTGTCACGAACTCGAGCACCGCCATCTGCTCGCCGACGACCTCGCGCACGTAGCGAAAACTGCCGTTCACGAACACATTCAAAGCCGCGCTCAAATACATCTTGGTGAGCGCGCGCCCTTGCTGCGGGGTATGGACGACAGGGGAGTGAAAGGTAACGTCGTCGGCGAGCAACGCGTCGAGCG
>JBBSJC010000245.1:0-11194 GCA_038257655.1 Polyangiales bacterium
GGCAGCTCGACAACCTCGACACGGCCTGCGGTATGCGAGAGTCGCGCTTCGAGGTCCGAGACCACCCCCGCGACCACTTCGTTCAGGTCAACGGGTATGAAGGGCTTACCCTTGGACGAGATCCTGGAGAGCTCCAAGAGGTCGGCGACCAGCGTTGTCATTCGTGTGGCTGCGTTTTGGATGCGGTCGAGGTAGTCGCGACCTTCCGCATTGAGGGCTGCAGCTTGGTCGTCGCGCAGGCAGGTGACGAACGAGCGAATCTTGCGCAGGGGTTCCTGTAAGTCGTGCGAAGCCACCGTCGCAAAATCCTCTAGCTCGCGGTTGCTCTGCGCGAGCATGGCCGCGGACGAGCGGAGCTTATCCTCGGTCCGCTTGCGCTCGTCGATATCCGTACAGGTGCCAAGCCAGCGGGTGATAGTTCCCTCCGCATTTCGTACCGGGAGCGCGCGCGTAAGGTACCAACGGTAAGCTCCGTCTTTTCGCTTGAGACGGTATTCGATTTCGTACTCCTGCCCTGATTCGAGCGCTGAATGCCAGCGCGCCACGGACTCGCTGTGATCGTCGGGGTGGACAACGTCCGCCCAACTTGCGTCGCCTCCGCGGCCTTCGAGCCGGCCGGTAAAGTCGTACCAGCGACGATTGTAATAATCGAAGAAACCATCAGGGCGCGAGCCCCACACGATCTGCGGCATCGCATCCGCAAGCTCCCGGAAGCGCCGTTGACCATCGCGCAGCGACTGCTCGGTAAGCTTGCGCTGGGTGATGTCGGTATGAATGCCCGCCCACTCGCGAATGGACCCGTCGTCCGTGAAGACTGGCACGGCACGCACCGAAAAATAGCGATACTCTCCGTCGTGGCGCCGCAAGCGGTGCTCGTACTCGTAGGGAGTGCGGCCGGCCACAGCTAGCTCCCAGCGTTCCAAGTTGTGCGCTTGGTCATCCGGATGCACGGCATCGAGCCAACCTAGACCTTGGTATTCCTGAAGACTCTGCCCGGTATAAGCGGCCCAGCTTGGTTGCTCGCCCACCATCTCACCGTCGGGATCACTCGTCCAAATGACCTGTGCAATCGCCAATACCAAGGACTGGTAACGATCCAGGTGCGCGCGCAGGCCCTCGGCGGCATCCCCGCTGCGCTCGATAGCTTCGCGTTCGAGCTGCGCAATGCGTAACTTACCGCGCGCAAGCTGCGCATCCATCGTCTCTACTGCGCTCATCTCCGCCCCCTGAGGTTACCCATCAGACGGGCCTCGTTCAGCAGGAGCTATCTGCACCTTGGCGCTGACTCGAGGAGTTCCAGCTGCCACGTTACGCAGACGTTCTTGGCTTGAACATGACCCCGTATGTCGTCACCACGGTACCACGAAGCATTACCCGCCAAGCGTAGCGGCTTGGGCTCCCGTGCATTGGGGGCGCCCAAGTACGTGCTTTGCGCACACTGATGTTCTGGCGCGTGAGACCAAAGCCTTGTGCGAGGTCGATAGGCCGGCTGGCACGCTGCGTGCACAATCACCTCCGCAATTGTCGGCAATTCCCAGGCATCGCGGGAGAGCTCACATCCATCGAATCGAAAGGAGGCGCCATGAGCACGGCCACGCCCGACGCGAGCTATCCGAGCACTAAGACAGGCGCCGGGACGCGCGCAACCGTGTACCGCATGGTGACCGACGAGCACATCTGCCCCTTCGGCTTGAAAGCGAAAGACTTGCTCGAGCGCAAGGGCTTCGACGTCGAGGACCACGAATTGAGCTCCCGCTCCGACACCGATGCCTTCAAGACCGAGAATGACGTAGACACCACGCCACAGGTGTTCATCGAGGGCACGCGGATCGGCGGGTACGATCAGCTACGCGAGCATTTTGGCCTCAAAACCAAGGCGAAAGACGAGATCACCTACCAGCCCGTCATCGCCACTTTCGCGACTGCCTTCGCCATGGCTGTGGCGGCCAGCTACGCGACTCTGGGTCAAGTTGTCACGCTTCGCTCGTTCGAGTGGTTCATCGCGTTCAGCATGTGTTTGCTCGCCGTATTCAAGCTCCGCGATCTCGAAAGCTTCAGCAACCAGTTTCTCGGTTACGATCTGCTCGCGCAGCGGGTCGTTCGCTACGCCTACGTTTACCCGTTCGTGGAGGTGTTTGCGGGGGTCGGTATGATCGCGGGGATCTTGACGCCACTCGTTGCCGCTGGCGCGTTGTTCATCGGCGGCGTCGGAGCGATCTCGGTCATCAAGGCTGTGTACATCGACAAGCGTGAGCTGAAGTGCGCGTGCGTAGGCGGCAACAGCAACGTGCCGCTCGGTGCCATCTCGCTCACCGAGAACGTGATGATGTTCGGGATGGCCGCGTGGATGCTGATCAAGACCTACGGGTGAAAGCCCGTTGCAGGAGAGACCCTCACATCGAGCGAAGTCAGGGCGGGCGCTCGCCTTTGTCAACATGCACCTGCTTGATGGGCCATCATGCAAGCCGTTCATTCGCCCGCCCCTCTGCAACCGGTAAGGTTTGGTCCCCACGTAAAATTGATCAGCGTGCCGGCGCAGCAGAGAGGTCATGTCGAGATGGGTTTGCAACACTACCGAACGTGCACGTTATGTGAAGCAATGTGCGGCATCGCGGTCGAGACCGAGGCCGATCACGTTACTTCCATTCGTGGCGATCGCGACGATCCCTTCAGTAAGGGTCACATCTGCCCCAAGGCCGTCGGCCTCAAGGACGTGCACGAAGATCCTGACCGCCTGCGCACCCCGCTGGTGCGTGTAGGCAAGGAGTTCATGGCGATCGGTTGGGACGAGGCCTACGACCGGGTTGCAGACAACTTGAAGCGTGTGCAGGCGCGCTATGGCCGCAGCGCGGTCGGCGTCTATCAGGGCAACCCGACTGTTCACAACTATGGCTCGATGATTTTCGCGCCGATGTTCGTCCGCAGCTTGCACACGCGTAACCGCTTCTCAGCCACCTCCGTCGATCAGCTTCCGCACATGCTGGCGGACTTTTTGATGTTCGGTCACCAGCTGTTATTTCCGATCCCAGACCTCGACCGCACCGATCATTTACTCGTACTCGGCGCCAACCCCGCGGTCTCGAACGGTAGTCTTATGACGGCCCCAGGTGCCTCCGACCGCTTGCGCGCGATCCAACGCCGCGGCGGTCGCGTGGTCGTGCTCGACCCACGTCGCACCGAGACCGCGGTCCTTGCCGATGAGCATCACTTCATTCGACCAGGCAGCGATGCACTGTTTCTGCTCGCGGTGCTGCATACCTTGTTTGCTGAAAAGCGCGTGCAGCCCGGCCGATTGACACCGTTTCTCGCGGGGCTGCCTGAGGTCGAGAGCCTTGTGCAGAGCTACTCGCCCGAGCGCGTTTCGGCCCGCGTCGGCATCGGCGCGCCCGAGATTCGGCGCATCGCGCTCGAGTTTGCCGCGGCCAAGCGTGCTGTCTGCTACGGCCGTGTCGGTGTCTCGACGCAAGACTTCGGTGCGCTCGCCTGCTGGCTTGTCAACCTGCTCAACATCGTGACTGGCAACTTCGATCGGGAAGGTGGCGCGATGTTTACGCGGCCCGCGGTCGATCTGGTCGAGCCGCCTCTGCGCGCAGCATTCGGACGCGGACACTTTGCGGCGTTCAAGAGCCGTCTGCGGCAACTACCCGAGTTTGGGGGCGAGCTGCCCGTGGCGGCCATGGCTGAAGAGATCGACACCGAGGGTAAGGGTCAGATCCGTGCCTTGGTCACATCGGCAGGCAACCCCGTGCTTTCGACGCCCAATGGCGCCCGTCTCGAGCGCGCGTTGGCGGGCCTCGACTTCATGGTGTCGATCGACTTCTATCTCAACGAGACCACGCGTCACGCCAATATCATCCTGCCGCCGACAGGTCCGCTCGAGCACGATCACTACGACCTGGTGTTTCATCTTCTTGCGGTGCGCAACACATCCAAGTATTCGCCCGCGGTCTTCCCGCGCCCTGAGCAGGCGCGCCATGACTGGGAGATTTTCAACGAGCTGACCTGGCGCATGAGTAAGGGGCGCTTTTCGCGTCTTGCGGCACGCGCAAGCGCCGGGGTGCTCGGTAAGCTCGGACCGCGCGGCATGCTCGACCTGCTACTGCGCGCCGGACCTTACGGTGATCGATTCGTGCCTGGCTCCACCCGCCTGTCGCTGCGTAAGCTGGAACGTGCGCCCCACGGCATCGACCTCGGTGCACTTACGCCCTGTCTGCCCGGTCGACTGTTCACGGAACATAGGAAGATCGTGCTCGCGCCCGAGCCGCTGGTGAGCGATCTGGCGCGGCTCGAGCGCTCTTTGGCCGAGCCCGCAGCTGCTCCCGAAAAAGGCGAGCTGCTGTTGATCGGACGAAGGCAGCTGCGTTCGAACAATTCATGGATGCACAACAGTCAGCGGTTGGTGAAAGGCCCCGTGCGCTGCACGCTGCAGATGCATCCGAGTGACGCCGATTCCTTGGGCCTTGAGCACGGCAAGGTGGTCGAGGTGAGCTCACGGGTCGGCAGCCTGCAGGCGCCGCTCGAAGTGACGGACACCCTGATGCCTGGCGTGGTGAGCTTGCCCCACGGCTGGGGTCACAACCGTAAGGGCACCCGGCTGCGCATTGCCAATGAGCACGCTGGCGCCAGCATCAACGACATCACCGACGATGCCCGCGTCGATGTGCTGTCGGGCAACGCGAGCTTCAGCGGTGTGCCTGTGAGCGTGCGCGCGGTGCATGAGAGCAGGAGCGCGAGCGAGCAAACAGATGTCGGGCGAGACGCGCAGGCGTGACGACGCCTCGTTCAAGGCGCTAACTCAGGCCCAGCCCAGCCCGGCCCGATCCGCTTGTTCGCGGCCGTCAGGCGGGGGACACTAGACAGCACGCATCATGCATGGCCGCATCAAAGGCTCCGTATTGGTCTCCGCCGTCAAGGCGCTACGCATGCAGCGTGAAAAGGCCGAGCCCCTGCTTTCCGAGGCCGGCAGGCGCTACCTCAATGAGGAGCGCGTGATGGTTGGATCGTGGTACCCCGAGCAAGATGCGTTTGAGATCTTCCGCGCATTTGCGCAGCTCCACATGCCAGGCATGGGCGTCAAAGCGTGGGTCGAAATGGGTCGGGTCGCGGCGCTGCAGCACTCACGTGAGCACTACCGGCATCTGATGGCTGAACGCGATACTCAGCAGCTCATGGGCAAGGCTGGCGCGCTGTTCAAAAATCAGCACGACACGGGCGAGCTGACAGCGACGACCGAGCAGGTGGGCCAGGCCGCCGTCACGCTCGTAGGCTTCGAAGCGCTGTGCAGCGAGTGGTCTCAGATGATCGCCGGGTATCTGACCGGCCTCGTGCAAGCGACGGGCAGTGAGAATGTGAGTGTCAGAATCGTGGAGCGAGATTTTGCAAAGGGTGACGCGTCGTTTGCAGTGACCTGGACCGAAGCACAGTACTGACGACCGGACCCTGGGCTTTTACGTTGGGTGATGAGGCGCCCGGGTGCACTCAGCCGGTGCACTCAGCCGACGACGCGGTTTCTACCCTCGCTCTTGGCTTGGTAAAGCAGCGCGTCGGCCCGAGCGAGTAGCGCGTCTGCGGACTCATCGCCCAGCAGGCTAGCTGCGCCGATCGAGACGGTGACTGCGGGCAGGGCGTTGCCATCGGGCGCCTGCGCCGAAGCTGTCACGATCGCCGAGCGCAAACGTTCAGCGGCAATCAAGGCGCCGGGGAGCGCGGTGCGAGGCAAGAGCACAACTAGCTCTTCCCCACCAAAGCGTGCGCACAGGTCGGTGGGTCGCACGCATTGCTGAATCGTGCGCGCCACTGTGATCAGAACGTGGTCCCCGGCGGCGTGGCCGTAGTGGTCGTTGAAGCGCTTGAAATGATCGATGTCGAGCACGAGCAAGGAGAACGGCTCCCCCGCGCGCGCGTGTCGTTGCACCAGACGCGGCAGTTGTTCGTTGAGCCAACGCCGATTGAACAAGTTAGTAAGGCCATCGACCTGCGCTGCGCGCTCGAACACGCGTTTTTGGCGCGTGGCTTCGGTTAAATGCGTGTTGTTTGCGCGTAGCCGGTCTGTCAGCAGTAGCAACAGGTTGACGGCGAGCTCGTGGGAGACCTCGATCAGCCGCCAAAAGGTGCTTTCATCGATCGCGAGCAGACGCGTGGGCACGGCGGCAAAGACGTGGGCCGATGCCGGCCCTGCGTCGATCACCGACAGCTCACCAACGGCTTGACCCACCTCGATCGAGCCCATGCGTTCATGGGGCTCCTGGCCTTCGAGCCGCACCTCCAAGCGCCCGGAGAGCACTAGAAACAGCGTCTGATTGGCGCTGCCCGCTTCGAGCACCCGCGCACCGGGCTCGAGCGCTAACACGAGACAGGACGACAGAAGACCCCATACGGACTCCAGGGCGACGCCATGGAGGAGCTGCTGCTGAGCCAGCTCCTGGGCGCTAAGTGGCTGCGGCTCGGGTTCGGACATGCTGGAGCACGGTAGCGCAGGTGTGTGCGCCGCTTGAAGCAGGAACGTGACAGAAGCGCGTACCAGACGGCGTGCGGTCGATGTACGGCCCGCTTGCAACGCAGGTAGCCGTTCCGGCGAGACCTCGGGTAAGCTTGTCCTAACGTGAGCGTTTCATTCGCCAAGTACGAAGGGTTGGGCAACGATTTCATCATCGTGGAGCGCGATGCGGTGCTGGCATTGAGCCCCACGATCGGATCGGCCATCAATAGCGCGCAGGCCCAAGCCCTATGTGATCGCCACTTGGGTATCGGTGCCGATGGTGTCTTGTTGACGGGGCTCGCCGCCGGCCGTCCCTTCATGCGCGTGATCAATGCGGACGGCTCAAAGCCCGAGATGTGCGGCAATGGGCTGCGCTGCGTGGCGCTGTATCTCGTTCAGCGCGGGCTCGTGAACGAGTCGACGTTCGAGATCGACACCGACGCGGGCGTGCACGAAGTGAGCGTCTCGAAGATCGGCGCGGGCAAGGCAAGCGAAGCGCACGGTGCCCAAGTTCGCGTAGTGATGCGACCCGCTTCGCTCGCTGCGAACGCTGTACTCAAAGACGGCGTACTCAAGGTCGGCGTGCAGCGAGATGACGTTTTAGAGCACCTCGATCGCCCCTTTGAGGTCGATGGCAGACAGCTGTCGTTCAGCATGGTGTCCATGGGCAATCCCCATGCGGTCACCTTCGATGCGCTGCCTGATCTGGTCGACACCCTCGGCCCGCGCATCGAGCGCGACGCGCGTTTTCGCGAGGGGGCCAACGTAGGTTTTGCGACGCTGCGCGCGCCCGATGTGATCGACTTACGGGTCTGGGAGCGCGGTTGCGGCTTCACGCGTGCCTGCGGCACTGGCGCCTGTGCGGCTGCGGTCGCTGCCGTGGAGACCGGGCGCGCGCCGCGGGATCGCGCCATCACCGTCAACCTGCCGGGCGGCGCGTTATCGATCCGTGTCGGTGAACGCACGGCCCACGGCGCCGTTCCCGTGGAGATGACCGGGCCTGCGCGGCGCGTATTCGAGGGCCAGCTCGCTTGGCCAAGAGAGATCCATCCATGACTGTTCCGCGCCTGCGCGTGCTCGTCGTCGCTGCCAATCCGAGCGATGCAGACTTCGCGCTGCTCGTGCTCGATGACAACGGCGATCGCGCCGAAGCTTGCGCCGATGTGCCCGAAGCCCTCGCGCGTCTGAGCCACGAGACCTTCGACCTTGCACTCGTGTCCTTGTCGATGCCGCGCGGCGATGGCTTAGCGCTCGTGCACCACTTGCGCGCGCTGTATCCCGATCTCGACGTGGTCGTGATGTCTGCGCCCGATGAGGTCGAAGAGGCGGCGAGCGCGATGGCGCTTGGTGTTTTGAGCACGGTTGTCACGCCGCTGACGGGCGACGAAATTCTGGTCGCCGCCGATCGCGCGCGCGAGCGCCGGATGCTGATCGCAGAACGCGCCAATTTGCGCGCAAAAGTGGCCTCTGGCGCCAAGCGCACCGAGACCTTTGCGCGCTGCGCGGTGTTCGTCGCGGAGTCCGATCCGGCCTCGATCGCGCGCCGTGTGCTCGAAGCTTGCGCGGCCGAAATCGACTGCGTGATAAGCGCCCTGTATCTGGGTGAGGCAGGCGGCGCCGAGCGCTATTTCCGCATCGCGCTGACCGGAAAGCCTGAGCTACTCCCCGAGCAGCTGGGCGCGCGCGATATCCACGTGGCCAAGGGGCATACGGTTGGCGAGGTGGGTAACGACGTGCATCTAGTGCTCGCTTCCGGCGAGACGCGGCTTGGCTCCGTAATCTTAGTGCGGCCCACGGGCGCGCCCCTTTCGGTCGAAGGGGCCGAGCGACTCGAGGTGATAGCGCAACTCGCGAGCGCCACCTTTAGCGCCACCCGTAAGGTTGATGCGACTGCGCGCGGGGGGATCAAAGATCCGGAAACGGGTGCTTATACCTTTGCCTACTTCGGCGACGTCGCGGCCCGGGAGATCGAGCGCGCAATCCGCCATCACCGAGCGTTTGCGCTACTGACCTTACGCTTGAGCGGGATGCACGACCTCGGGTCAAACCTGGCGATGCACGAGCTTTCCGCGTTGCGGCGTGCGGTCACGGCCGGTGTGCTCGCAGCAGTGCGCGACAGCGACGTAGTTGCGCGCGTCGACGACGACGAATATTACTTACTATTACCCGAAACCGGCCTACTCGGCGCGCTCGCCTGTCGCCGCCGCATCCTTGAGCGCCTGAAGAGCTTGCCCGCAGACCTGCAGGTCAGCTCGCCCGCCGTGTCCGCACGCATCGAGCTATCGCGCATCGCACCAAGTCTCGGTATCAGTGTGTTTCCCGCCGACGGTGCGGACCTGGGCGTGTTGCTCAAGCTGAGCCGCAAACGCAGCGAGCGGGCGCTTCGCGGCGAATGGCAGAGGTTGGGCCTCGATGGCCGCGGCTTTTGGGATAGCGTGGAGTCACTGCTTGCAGGCGATGACGACGCCGCGGCCGACGTACGCGCGGTAGGCTCTCGCAGTGCGATGCACACGGAGCTCGTGACGCACATCGCGGTGTCGATCATTCGTGATGCCGCCCGCGACAAGATCGCAGGCACGTTGTATTTGGCAGGAGACGCCGGTTTGAGCGCAGCCGTGGCACGCGTCGTGGGCGCCTCGAGCGAGCTGCAGCTGCGCACCTGGTTACTCGGACCTAACTCTTCGATGCGCGACCCAGCCGCTGAGATTCGCCTGCCCTTGGCCGACGCGCGGCTCAAGCAGACCGCGCTCGTGCTGTGTGTGACTGAGCGCGGAGGTTACTGCTTGGTCGGCCGTCGCGGTGAAGGCGGCCAAGTGCTCGCCTATCAATCTTCCGATTTAGAGCTCGTCGAAGGGCTCGTCCATGCCTTGCAGAGCACCTACCACCTGCAACCGGAGCTCAGGTGACAGACCGCATCCAAGGCCGCGTGTTGATCGTGGACGCCGACTACAACACGCTCGGCACGTTGTCCCGCGCGCTGCGCGCTCGCAGTCATCACGTCACGTTGTGCGCGGATGGTCGCGCGGGTTTACAGCGCGCGGTCGAGAGCGCGCCCGATGTGGTGATCGTCGACCGCGAAGTGCCGGTGGTCGATGTAAAGACGTTTTTGGAGGTGCTGCGCGACAACCCACGCACTTCGACTGCGCGCGCATTTGTACTAACCACGGCTGACCCCAGTTATCTCAGCGCCCTTGACCAGCGCGTAGAAGCGTTGGTCAAGCCCTTCCACGTGGCTGAAGTCGTGGCGCGCATCGAAGCGGTGCTGCGCGCACGCACTGCACCCAAACGCGAGCCAGAGCTGCGCGGTGATCTCGAACAAGTGGCGCCCTTTGATCTGCTGCAGGTGTTCGCGGCCAATCGGCGCACGGGTATCTTACGGATCGAAGCGGCGGGCGCGAGCGGGGAGATTTGCGTGCGAGATGGTCGCATTGTCGATTGCGCTTATCGCGGCGCACGCGGCGAAAAAGCCTTGTATCGCCTGCTGGCATCGACGCGCGGTCAGTTCGTTTTCATGCCGGATCTCACCGCCGTGTCGGAGACGATCCAAGCCTCGACCGACATGCTGTTGATGGAAGCGGTGCGTCACGCCGACGAGATCAAGGAGCTGACCGGCAACATGCCTTCCATGGGCGCGCAGGTGGCGCTCGCCCGTAAGCCCAAGAGCTGCTCTGCAATCTCGGAACGGATTCTGACCGCCCTCGGCGACGACACGCGCGGCATCGACGAAGTACTCGACGTGTTTCCGGATAGCGATCTGGACGTGATTCGCGGGCTCAAAGAGCTTATCGACAATAATGCGCTCGTGGTGCTCGATGCCGGCACGCAGCGCACGCAGCTGTGCGACGAGGACGAGTCGGTGGTGTTGCGCGCAGCCGCGCTCAAGCTGCGTCCGATGGGTTTTGAGGGCTCCGCGCGCGTGGCAGTACTCGCAGCGTCGCATCTGGCACTATCGCGTTTCGCGCGCGCGTTATCCGCAGTGGAAGGTTTCGTCAGCGAAGCGGCGACGCCGCCGGTCGCAGGCTCGGGCAGTCTCGGCACGCTCGGCATGCTGCGCGTGGGTGGCGTCGAGGTCGAGCTGTTTGCAGCGCCGATCGACCGCGGTCTGCGGCCGTTGTGGGGCGCTTTTTTGTCGCACGCACGGGCAGCGATTTGGTTGAGCGACGAGCTGCCTGACGATCATGCGCGGGAGCAGCTGAAGAACCTGCGCATCGAAGTGGTACCGGTAAGCTCGGGCTGGGAGCATCCGCAGGGGGCAGCGCAAACCTTACGCTCCGCGCTTTCGAGCGCCACGCGGCCTGCGACGCAAAGTAGCTACTAAGGTTAGGACGGCCCGCGCGTGGGTGGGGGCAGGCTCCGGCGGGTTGTGTTGCGTTGATGAGCGAAGGGTAAGATTGGGCCGTGTCCGGCAGTGCCTAAGTCGTGCTATCCCAAAACACGATCGCCGCAAACGCGCCTGAATTCCATCCATTTCCTGAGCCGCGCTCCGGCTCGCGCAATCGCGCTACGGTACCCGCCCGTGACCCCGACCTCCTTCAACTTCTTGCTCATGACCGTCTGCGGATGGGTCAATCGGCGCCAACTCGCCGCGATCGAGTACCTGCGCGAGGAGAACCGGGTGCTGCGTGAGCAGCTCGGCCCCAAGCGCCTCGTATTAATCGGACGCGCAGCGACGCAGGCTCGCACTCAAGGGCAAGGCGCTCAGCCGCGAGTTGCTCA
>JBBSJC010000246.1:0-11161 GCA_038257655.1 Polyangiales bacterium
AACCACTTCGGAAAGGATCCCAACTGGCGCAGGAGTCCTTCCATTCTCGACCAACTCCGAGGTTGGTCCATCACGCCAGGCCGGCCTCGAAAAGCAAAAATGGCCTCCGCGCCGAGAGTTACAAACTGATCATGTATGGTCTTCACGTTTCTTCTCACCAACTTCCTCATGCCGATTTTCATCGGCGCTTTCCGTCAACGCCTACGACCACGGTGGACCAGCCTGGGACAGTAGTGTTAGAGAGCGGGAAGGTTAGAAACGAATCGGCATTCCGAACGATCGTGCCTGCTGTGGATGGTCATTGCTTGGCCGTGAAGCGACGCGCCGGTACAGCCAGACACTTCCGCTGGCGAGCAAACTGGCGAGCGCCGCCGAGCCTACGATGTTGACACTCATTTCCAGCTCCCGCAGGTGCGCAGCTTCGATCTGACTGTTTCGTTCGCTGGCATCGCAGCCTTCGCGGCAGGCTCTATCGATGGGTTGCGCCTTCTCCCATCCCGCCCAGGCGAGACCACCAGTAGCGATCGAAAGCGCACCGCCAGTCACGAGCAAGCTCCACATCGCGATACGGCTCCCTCTGTCGTCGTCGCGCTGGCCCGACGGCCTGCCTGCAGGGTTTGCCGGTGATAGGGAGCCCCCCGTCAATGGAAGCGCTGAGGGGTGCATTACGGACACGACCGGTAGCTCGATCGGGACCAGCGTGAAGCGCACCACCTCGCGAACGCCTGCCTGCGCATTCAACGTCAGTTGCTGCGGTTGAAAGCCGGCGCTCGAGATCAGCAGTACGTGCGGCCCTGGCTCGAGCAAAATGTCTTGGTCGCCACGAACCTGCGCTTCATCCACGGTCAGGGTTACCGTCGCATCCGCAGGCGTAAGATCGACCGTAATACTCGCCACGCGCGCGCGCGCACGGGCCAAAAGCTCTCCTGCGCTGGCTCGAAGCGACTCGTCGAGGGGCTTCTCGGGATGCACCAGGGCCGCCTCGAGATCACGGATGGTTTGCACGTAGTCGCCTGCCTGGAAGGCAGCCACGCCCATGCCGCGTAGTGAACGAGCGTTCGGATAGAGAGTATGGGCCTCGACGAACAGCCGTCGGGCATCTTGGTAGTGACCGCTCTCTTGCGCGGTGATCGCCGCGTCGATCAGCTCTCGGTAAGTTTGGACATCTGCGTACGCTAGCGGTGCGTACGCGAGCACGATCAAACACAGAATCAGCCAACGCCACATGCTGGGCTAGACTATGGAGCGAACCAGCACTTCGACAAAGCCCTTTGCGGACTTTCGTCCGTCATCACATTTAAGGTTTTCTGGTCTCTAGCCACAGTGAGGAACCGAGGGTGCCAAGCGTGAAGCTCGCAGTTCTGGTGGGAGGTACGATGCTGGTCGGCGCTTGCGAGTTTTCCATCGCACCCGCAACACAGCTGCCGAATTGCAAAGGAGCATCGTGCGATGCAGGGACCGTACGCGATGCCTCGAGCACGCTGATATGTCCGGGCAGCTACGTCATCACGAACGGCAAAGAGGCGAGTCAACTCGCGCAGTGCACCCAAATCAACGGTAGCCTAACCGTCATCAACTTCAGCGACCCAGCGCTCACGCTCCCTGAGCTCCGCACCGTCGGTGGCACGCTCGAAGTCACAGACAATCCCACGCTTGAGAACCTCTCGCTGACGGCACTCGAAGCCACGGCTGATCTTAAAGTGCATGAAAACGCTGCGCTCCGGACGCTCACCCTACCGCTATTCTCGAGCGCGGAGGTGTTCGAGGTGCACGGCAATCCGATGTTGCGAAAGCTGAGCCTCGAGGCGCTCGTTCATCTGGCTGCGTTGCGTGTGTATGACCATCCCAATCTCTCCACAGTCGCCCTTTCGCAGCTGTCTGAAGTGGGCGGCGATCTGAAGTTTCAGGACAATGCGTCACTGCAAGCGCTGACCTTTCCCGCTCTTTGGAAGGTACACGGCGACCTCGTGATCTACGACGACTTGCGCACCTTAGGCTTGCCCACGTTGGAAGAAGTCGTGGGTGGCTTAAACATCACCCAAACCCTGCTCACATCGGTCGAGATTCCCCGGCTTAAGAACGCGGGCGACATCACGTGCGACGGCAATCCCGCGCTCCTGAGCATTGTGTTGCCCGCGCTAATGTCTACCACAGAGGTAGAAATCGGACTCAACCCGCTACTCAATCGCGTTGAGCTCCCGCTTTTGGCAAGGCTCGAAGACGGGCTCAGCTTGTACAGTGATCCGGCTCTGGTCGACGTCGCATTTCCAGACCTGCGGTTTGTGAACAAGCTCGATTTGCGTGGCACAGGCTTGAAGCGGATAAGCCTGCCGGAAGCGACCTATCTGAACGAGGTGCAGATCGAAGGCAACGAGTCCCTGGCGAGCCTTGATTTTCCCAAGGTTTGGCACGCGGGCTCACTTTCAATTGGCAGCAATGAAAGCCTCTCTAAGATCGATTTCCCCCTACTCACGGAAGCGGAAGGCGTCTCTTTCGCAGACAATGCCGCACTCGATCAGCTGAGCATGCCGCTCTTGGAAACCGTTGACGGCAGCTTAGCCGTTGAGCGCAACTCTTTGCTTGTGAGCGTGGCCTTGCCCAAACTCGCCGCGCTTGGCAACGTCTCGGACCGAACGCTTAGTCTGCGCGTGCTTGGCAACGTGACCCTTGTCGAGGTGAGCCTGCCCTTGCTTACCACACTGACCGGAAGTCTTCGCATCGACAGAAACGCTGCCCTCGCCACCCTAGCGCTACCATCACTTACAACCGTTACCATCGACCTGAGTATCACTCAGAACCCGCAACTTCCCATGGCGCAAGCGAATGCGATCGTGTCCAAGCTCGTCGGCTTCGAAGGCAACGCACAGATTGCAGACAACCTGCAGTAGGCAGAGCCAGCCGGCCCGTTGTTGCGCTCGGCCGCAGGCTCTTCTGTTCGGCGCGGTAGAGATTAGGGTGACCGTGCCGCGCTACTAGCTCAGGTCGCGGAAGGGCGATCAAAGCGCAATCTGAGCTTCGCGTGGCCCGCAACCGCTGCGCCCGATCGATCCACCGCGGGCGCAAATTCCAACGTGCGCACGCAACCGCGCGCTGCGCTCCCAAAGCCCTGCCCGAAGGGCTGCTCGTTCAGCACGCTGCTCGCCCGCGCGTGGCCGCCCGCATCGACGTTCACATCGATCTCCACCTCGCCGTGCCCGGAACGTGCGTCGGCCGGGAAGTACCCCGTGCAGCCGCCCCTGGCAGCGCGCAGAACAGGCCCGTGGACCAAGCCTCCAGCGCGCGCGGCATCGCGCAGGGCCGAGCGTCCTTCGCCGATCGCGCCGATCGCGCCCATCGCACCCCTGCCAGCCATGGCACCTGCGTCGGCAGCGGACGCGCCGCTCTCAAGGCCTGGAGCGTTCGCTTGGTCGCTGAGCGCCTTACCCAGCGCGCCCTGAGCGTGCACCGCGGGGGCTGCGACAGCCGCGACAAAGTCGCTGGTCGGCACAGCTGCCGCTACCGCCGCCTGGGAGCCGGGCGCATCGCTCAAGGAGCCGGTCTGGCTGACAAGCTTCGGCAGGCGTCGCACAAGCCGGGCCTGAGCTTGAGCGGCGCGCGCAGCCGGCGGGAGGTGCACCTGCGCATTTTGCGCTTTCATCGCGGCGCTGCCCGGCATCGCACCTGCGGCGAGCGGCATCGCGCCGGCGGCGAGCGGCGCGGCCTCCAGCCATACGAGCGCCTGCCGGGACTCGGCGTCGATGGCGGATGGCATCATCGCAAGTGCACAGGCGAGTGCGACGTGCAGCGCGCACGCGACCAAGCCGGATAGGGCGCAGCGCATAAGGGAAGGAGGCCAACCTGTCGAGCGCATGGCGTCATCCAACCAAACGCGCTTTTCTGGCTCGTTTCGGCGTCATTCCGCGTTCGAATAAAGCGACGGGTTTGCACTTGTCGTAACAGGCGCGGGCGCTAGATTGACATGGAGCGGAAACAATTTTGAAATCTAACCATTCGAGCACTCTCGGTTGGAGGTCATCATGCAAATGCAATCCCTGCTGCTGTCTGCAGCTCTCGCGTCCATCCTTGGCGGGTGCGCTGCGCAAACGGCTCAGCAGCCTTCGCAGCGCGCGCTGGCCGACTGTGGAAGTCTGGGCTCGGACCAAACCGTCGCGACGCTGTACAGCCCCGGCAAGCTGACGTCGGTTCAACCGACGTACCGACAGGAGTTCGTGGCGCGCGCAATCCAGCCCCGTTACGTCTCGGGCGCCAGTCTGTACGTATCGGCCGAACCGGGGTTAACGCGCGCATACTTACAGCGCGCCCTGACCTGTCACGCAGCGTCCACGGCCAGCGTGCATCCCAGCGATCCCCTGCGCGCAGCAGGTGTCGCTTCGATCACCGTGTCGGAAGCTGGCGCTGCCATGCGCATCTCGATCCAGGGCACAGACCGCGCGTCGGGCAAGGCCATCTGGCAGCGCGCACGCACCCTGCACGAACAGCCAGGCCAAGTATCAGTCGAGCAGCTTTCCGCGGCGCCCGTACAGCCGCGCTTCTAAGCCCGGGCGGGGCTTCATGCCCCATAGAGGCAACAAAGCCTCGCATCCGGGCAGTATGCCCGAGACACGAGCCTCGGCGCGAGCGTCACCAAAAACCCGCTTTGTCCATGTAGGTTGCAAACTTGGACTCTTTGATCTTGGGCTCGGCGTGCTGCTTTCCATCCTGCGCCATCCAGACGGCCGCGTTGAGGGTATGCCGAACACCGGCCGACAACCTCCAATATGCTGCAAGTGGATGACTGTGGTAGGTACCACTGCCGCTAGTCATACGATGTGAGCCAAAGCCCCCACCGTCCGGCTTATAGTGGGCCCGCACGTGCGTTCCGCCCGTAAACTGCGGCTTCTTGCTCTTAGAGTAACCGCCGTGTCCGGAGAAGGATACTGCGATCACCCGCTTCCAATCCCACGTCACCCATACGACGATCTCTTCCCAATCGTGCCGATGTCCAGTGCCGGGAAGAGCGGCCTGGTCCTTTGGAAAGTAATACGCGTACATAATGCCGTGCGCGCCGCGTCCCCTATAGTCTCTATGTCGCGCGTACACCTGACCGATACTCTTGCCGCAGCCGCCATTTCGCGCGCCGTTGGTCCTGAGGCCTTGGCCAGCGATATGATCGCCGACTGCTGGGAAGGGCACGCAGCCTGTGCTGACTTTCAGCGCTGGTTGGTAGCGTAAGTACCATCCATAGACCCCATCATTGCGGGTCGTGATCGGCGGAATCTTATTATGGCCCACATATCGGATGGCTTTCTTGTCGAACGCCTCCCCGCCAAGCGCCGCCTCCTCGAGCTTCTCCTGTTCGAGGTATGCTAGGTCCGCATCGAAGTCCGCACGCTCCTCGTCGAAGTTTTCTGCATCTTCGTCAGCAAATGCCCCCGTACCTGCATCTTCCTCAGATTCCTCGTTCGCGCCTTTGGCGTCGTCGTAGGTTACCCCTCCCGTCATACAGGCCGGCAACGCGACCGCAAGCAGTGCAACTATCCATCGATTTGGCATTCTTCCCCCTCACGCTCACGAAAACGAAAACGAAGGTCACCCGCATCACTAACAAGCGTTAGCAATCCCGCCCGCGGGCGGCTTCCCACCCCACTACTACAGACTTCACGTCGATCGCCGCGCAGCACACGACGCGACGCCAGATCGCGCTCTGTCTGCCCATCTTAGTTGGCGATAGGACCAGGCCGAGCTCGACGCGGTCGAAGCGTGTGTCGTGGCTGCGACTATAACGTGCCAGCCGGTGGCAATGGGAAGGTCTGTGCAGACAAATCGTCCGGGCTACCATCATGCCTCACGAGCCAGCACGGCTGCGCTGTGCCGTTACAAATCGTAAGGGAAATCCTAAAGTTTACAGGTGTTACGCGCGGACGAGCTGAGCGGCAGGCGGTGATATTGCCAAAGTACCGCTGCTCATGTTGCTTAGAAATCACACTGCACACCAGCGCGCGATCCTAAGGTGACCTTTGCATTTGGGTCCAATGAGGGGCCGCGGCGTCGACGTGTAGCGCGCCCCGCGGGTAAGGGCCGCGTTCGTCTTAGTGCCGAAATCACCGTGGCACTTGAAGGCGCGTGACTAACCTTAGTTTCACAGCTCGGGCTAACTAATCCCCGCTAATGCGCGTCAAGTGCAGGAGGCGAAATCGGTGCGCGGTAACGTGTAGGTTTTTGAGCTGTTCGAGGACGCGGAACCGTAAAGGCCCACCGCCGTTATTGTCGCGGGCCGTCACATCGCACGCCCAACTGTCTCAGTCGACGCAAGATGCGAGAAAAGAGTAGTTTTACCTGGACACTAGTCATTTCCTTGGCCTGTCTGCTCCTCGCGGACGATGCGCACGCTCAGACCTCGGGGGCGGACCGCCCGCAGAGCCCTGGTCGCACCACGCTCGATAGATTCGGGTCCTACCAAGCCACGGCCAGCCTCGCCCTCGGCGTGTACAGTCCGTTGGGCGGCATCGGTGTCTCGCTCGGGTACGACTTCGGGCGCTGGATATCAGCAGAGATAGGAGCCGGCCGCGCGCTCGGTGGGATTGCTGCAGGCGCGCTGGCAACCGTGCGGCCAGTCATGGGCGAGAGAGTGGCCTGGACATTAGCTAAGCTACGGGCGTGAGCTACCGGCGCGAAGACGAGGAGATGCTCTGCTTCGGTTGTGAGTACGACGAATTCGTGCTCACGCGCGTAGTCTCGATCCCGCTGCAGACGGGCGTCGAGATTCGGACTGCGCGCAGGCTCCGTGTGCGGCCCGCTATCGGGGTGCGCGTCGAGGCATACGCGTTTCCTTGCGGGGCCGACGGCAAAGACTTCTTCTGCTCCGCGCAGATACTGCCGGCCATGCCCTACGCGTCCCTCTCCTTCACTTGGGGTCTCGCTCGCCAAAGCTATAGCACTACACTTGATCTGGCTTCAGTGCTGCACCCACTTTACGTCTGTGATTTCCACAAAAGAAGATCTTGAACTGCTGTTGTTGCGCGCCCGTCCGGTGATCACGATGTGATTCTCAAGCGGATTGGTGCTGCACTTTGATGTCCCGAGCTTCACAGTCGAGGCTCCATCGCGCTCGATTTGTGTTGTGCAGGTCCCTCCGACTTTCTCCATCGTTACCGTGATCCATCGTTTGGCGATGGTATCGAGCGCGACGGCCTTGGACTTCCCAGGTGAACCCACCTTAGCAACGTTCTCAGTAAGGTTGACGACGATCAGGTCCAGCTCCCCTTTCACGTCAAAGGGTGTTGGCATCATTCCAACGGTGAAGACACCGTCCGACTCCAACACGTTCGTGTGACTGAACATTCTGGTGGAGAACGTTCCGTCGCCCGAGAACGTGGGAGTGTCGGCGCTAATGCAGCGTCCAGCGACGGCATTTTTTGCATCGACGCGTTCGAAATGGAGCGAGAACCGATTCTCCAAGCACGTCTTAGGACTCGTGCATCCCCATAGATCCGCGCGTGTGTGCGTGATGGTATCGGTGTTGTAGGAATTCCTCTTGCCGGGATTGTTGGCGCAAGTGATCTGATACTCGTTTCCGGCCGCATTCTTTATCGAGATCTTGAACTCATTATCCCGGTCGCTTGCGATGGGGGGGAGGTCGTCCCCCGCGCCTGCGGGTCCGCCTTCTACGTCAGCGGGTTCGCCTTCTACGTCAGCGGGTTCGCCTTCTACGTCAGCGGGGTCACCTGCTACGTCAGCGGGGTCGCCTTCCGTGCCATCATTCGGTTTGCCCCCGTCGCTGCTGCCGCTGTCACCTTCGACATCCGGGGCAGGAGAATCCCTCATGTTGAGCTCCGTACCTGCGCTACTCCCGCCGCAGGCGGAAAGCCCGCCGATCAACGCGACCAGGCAAGCGCAGAGTGGCGTCAGTGAAGATCGCTGAGCAGAGCGTGGGGAAATCATGCCTGATTGTTTGACGGTCATGGACACCCGTCAACAGAAGTTGCACGCAACTTCGCCTGAAATGCGTGAAAACGGGAAGGTGCGAATGGGGAGAAAAAAAGCGACAGTCAGTGACCTGATCACGCGCTTATTTGTCACTCACTGAGTTGGTCCAAAATAAACGACGTTTGAAGGACCGCGGGTTTGAACAGTCGCGTTGCTTCGCGCACGAGCGTGATGCCTGCGAGGCCTCCGTTGCCCTCCGGGTCGTAGCAAGGGTACGTTTCGGCTTTGCACCGCACTTGCCGGCGATGCGCGATGGAGAATCAGATGAAGGGAACGACCATCAACCAATTGCGAATCAGCTCTGTCGTCGCCGTCGTGCTTCCGATCGCTCTCTTGGGCTGCTCCGGTGGCACGGAGGGGAGTCGCGATTCGGGAAGCGGTGAGCCCACCCGTGACGGCGCGGTTGGTCCTACCACGAGCGATGCGGGAGACTCAGGTAAAGGAGGCTCAGGTAAAGGAGGCTCAGGGGATGGCGCCGTCGAGGGTGGTGACGCTAATCTGGGCCCGGGTGCGACAGGAGACTCGGGTACAACAGACGCCGGGATCACGGAGCCCGTCCCGGAGGTACTCGAAACGCTCGTCCTGCTCGTGGACTTTTCAGATGCGCCCGCGCCGCAATCCGTTTAGCAAGTGAATGACATCCTCAACGTTCCAGGTTCGCAAGCCAGCCGTCAGGGATCGGGCTGTCCTTCTTCGCGTCGTTGTAGTTCAGCACATCCACTGGAAACAGGACCATGTTCAACTCGGGAGCATGTCCGACTGTGAGTTCTTTGGCGCTCAAGGCGCGCGTTGCTTCTCCGGCTGTGATTTCAACGGAGAGCTCTGCGGTCAGCCAAGCGGAGGGAAGTGTCACGGTATACCGGTCATCTCGGCGGTGCACCGAGTCATCAATACTCGCAGGCAACTCCCTCGGTCCAGCCAGGCAAAGAGTGCCGAGACTCTTCCCCTTCGCTTGAGCGGTGACCTTAATCTCAGGAGCCTGGCCCGTCCCTGTCACCTGGACCTCAAGCAGCGCGGGTCGCTCGGCAATCAGGAAGAAAAGTGGATGACCTGGGGAGAGCGCGTGTGTTTGTGCGAAATAGACCTTACCTAGCGTAGCGCTAGGATTCTTTGCGCCAGAGCAGGGGACACCGTCGTCGGGCTCGTCTAACACGAACGTCGTCGTTTATAGGAGCTAGGCAATCCAGACGGATCCAGTATCGGCGGCGGGTCTTTACCGTCGTCCACTCCCACCATGCCACCGTCAGAAATGGTACCGCCCCCGTCCGATGTCGAACCTCCCCCTTCGCGGATCCCGGCGTCGGTCTGTCCGCAAACGTCACAAGGTTCATTACCATTATTGGTACTGTTACTGCTATCGCCACAGCCCCAGCTCATGACGCTCGTCACGACAAGGACAAGGGTGGTGCGACCCCAATGCCCGGGAACTGGGGGGTGGCTCGTAGTCATGAGATGATAATATGCTCTGTCTTCAGATTGTGCAGAGACAATACGACTTCGCCGTCGGCGACATTATTTTCCCGCGAGACCATCCGGCGTATCCACTCGTCCACAGGTTCCACCGCGGCCTGGCGGACTATGCTGCCTCCACGCGGTTCGCACACCAAGGCTGCTCGAGTACCGTAGGCTACGTGTCCACAAGCGGGACGAAGTGCAGAGCGACCCCGGATCGTATCAAGTCCATTCAAAGCGCGCGCCACGCAGCGCGTGCAGCACCATCTCTAGACGGTCTTGGCCCCAGTACAGCTTACCATTGACCACGAACGTCGGCGCGCCGCATAGGCCCAGGCTGCGTGCTTCTTTCCCGGCTTCGAGCAGCGCGTGTTTGTTCTCGGGCGCATCGGCTTCTTCTACGCAGCGCGGGTCGAGGTCGTGGGCGCGGCAGAGCTCTAGCAACACTTCCGGGCGCGAGATGTCGCGATCCTCGGACCACAACGCACGGTAAACCGCCTGGATGAAAGCAGGCGCTTGGGCTGCGTTTTGTTGCAATAGCGCATAGGTAGCCCTAAGCGGCAGGATGGTGCGCATGGGAAAGCGAGAGGTGAAGCGGAAAGGTACGTTCCAGTGGTTCGCCCAGCGCACCAAGTCCTGGCTAAGGTGACGTCGTTTGGTCTCCGAGAATGCCAGCATGGGTACGTCCGGCGTGCCAATTTCTCGAAACAGACCCCCGAGCAGAAACGGGCGAAAGAGCACACGCGCGCCTGCCTGCTGAGCGATGCGCTCAATCTGACTCATGCCCAGGTAGGCAAACGGACTTGAGTAGTCAAACCAGGCCTCCACCTCGGCCACGGGTGAACCGTAAGCTTGCGTCGGCGCCAGATGCCGTTCGGTGCCGAGCGCGCGCGCCACAAGGTCCAGTCGATCCTGCCCCCAGAACATTTGGTCGCCGACAAAGAAGGTAGGTACACCGAATGCGCCGCGCCTGACCGCCTCTTCGGTGTTGTCTCGCAGCGCGTCCTTGCTCGCCTGGCTTTCGGCGCGCGTGAGGATGCCCTCGACGTCAGCGAAGCCCGCGCGCGTGAGCGCTTCGCGAATCAGCGCGGGGTCGGCAATCGACTTGGCCTCGGCCCAGGCGCTCTCGAACAACGCGTGCGTGGCCTTCGCTATGTCGTTTGAAGCGAGGATCACGCGCATCGCGAGCACACTGCGCACCGGATGCCCTGCAGCAAAGCGCAGGGGCACGTCCCACAGCCACGCCCAGCGTTGAGCATCGAGCAGCGTCATGCGCGTGCGCTCGGGCGCTGGCGGGCGCTTGTAGGGCCCTCCGTCCTCGAGCGCGTTGTAGATGCCCCCGAGCAAAACCGGCTTGTAGACGAGCTCTGCGCCCGTCGCCTCCGCCAAAGCGCGCACTTGGGTCGACGCCAAGTAGGCAAAGGGACACTGCACGTCGAAGAAGTACTCAAGCGTTTGGGGCATCGGGCGACTGTGCCATCCCCTGTTGGCATGTGCACACGACGAGCGCGCACGATGCCTAAGTACAGGTCCCCAGAAGTAGGTGAGCACTAGGGCTGCCAGGACGTTTTCTCCACGTGGGCGTGAGCGTTGTCCTGGTCGTGAGCCTTGACGGCGACGGCGACGGCGACGGGAGCAACTTCGGTCGGCCTTGGCCGATACCTTGGTATGCTCAGTTTTCAGAAATTGGATGTGTATCGATGCTCCATCGAATTTGTGGCCATTGCCGTGGAAGTGGGCGGAG
>JBBSJC010000247.1:0-11123 GCA_038257655.1 Polyangiales bacterium
CATGCTCGCGAGTCTGGTGCAAGTCGCTCGCCCGTAGCCGGCGCAGCGGCAAGTTGCAGCGCGCGGCGAGCCGATCGAGCACGTGCTCAATCCGCGCAGTCTGCACGCACACGTCGGACCAGGGCACACCGCTACGCGTCGCGTGAGCATCCGCAACCAACACCACCAGCGCGCTCGCTCCCACGGCTTGGCGCACGGTTTCGGCGGCCAGTGCAAATCCAACTAAATCGAGGGGGACGCCTCGGCTGACACGCCCTTGGGCAGAGCAGACACCAATCCCGAACGTCACAGCGTCCGGAACATCACAACTTACGGAGTCGTCGCGCAGCGCGCTCAAGCTACTTGTGGTCTCGAATAGCGGATCGCGTCGCACCAGATCCATCAGTGCCCCGCGCCAGTCGGCACCCCCTGTGGCGAGCTGCCTCGCAACGCTCCTGTGTGTGAATTCTTGCGAAGCCTTGCAAACCATCTTGTCGGTCCTGTCTCCGTGGCGGTAGGTTGTTCTCACCCGTGCCCGCAGGACTTGCAAGGTATGACCGCCTTGCGAAGTCTGACGCACACAATGAGGAAATGCGGCGAGGGCGAAAGCCGGAGCGGCAATAAACGGCAAAAGGCGGCAGTGCCGCACATTGAGCAAGTGGGTTTCCGTGGGGACGCATGAAGTATAGCTGGATGCTCATGGCAATTGGCACTGGAGTGGCCTCTGCGGTACTATGGTTGCATATCCAATCGTTTACGGGTGCCGCGATTCCCCGTCTGGCGCCTACAAACCAAACAAGCCTGACCACATCGTCAACGCACGCCGCACTCGCAGCGGATGCCCGGTCAGTCGTAGCCAACTCACTGGTCGCCAACGCAGCAGTCGAACACGCAGCGGACGAACCGGTGTGGCCCTGGCCCTTCCGCAACACGGAAGCCGGCGCGACGCTCACGCTCAATCCGATTAGTGAGTCACTGCTGCCGGCGGCACCCCGCCCCCGCGAGCCCGAGGGCAAGCTTTATGCGCTCGCCTATCAGTACAACACACGCATCTTCGAGCGTCCGGCGCGAAAGCCTCGGCCCAAGGGCATCGTGCGCCGCGGAACCACGCTGCTCGCCTTGGAGCGTGCATCGGGCAAGGGCTGCAAGCGTGGCGCGTGGTACAGACTGTCTTCGGGCGGCTATGCGTGCAGTCGCGATGGCTTTTTGATCACGCCCGAGCCACGCGCTCCGTTGACAGTACAGCACCAGCCCGACGTCGATGCGGCCCTACCCTATCGCTACGCCAAAATGGCTGAGGGTGCGCCGCGCTTTCTTGAAGCGCCCAGTAAGCGCGAGCTCGAGCGTACGCTTGCCGCGCTGGCCTCCCGTGCCGCGAGCAAAGACGACAAAGACGCACCGCGACTGCCGCGCGTCGTATCCGACGTCATGGATGGCATCTACTTCGTGGCGTTGCCCCGCACCGCGCCCGCGGATGACGGCGAGGATTACTACCGCACGGTGCTCGGCCGCACTGTTCGTAAGTCGGACGTAAGCTTCAAGCCCGATCCCGCGATGCACGGCGAGCTGCTCGGAAAACGCTGGCAGCTCCCGCTTGCGTTCGTTTGGGGTAACGAGCCCGCAGACGTGCTCGGCCCCAACGGCTCGAGGCGCGGCGCGGCCTTCAAACACGCACGCTTCACGGTACATGGCACGGAGGTACGCAAGGACAGTAAGGTAGTGTTTGGCGCTAGCAAGCTCGGCGTGGATGCATCACGCGTGCGCGTGGCGCGCGCCATTGCACGACCGGACAGCGTGAAGGCGGGCACGCGCTGGATTCACGTCAACTTGTCCAATCAGACGCTCGTGGCCTACGACGGCGACAGGCCCGTGTTTGCCACGCTCGTCTCCAGTGGGCTCGAGGATGGGTTTGCCACGCCGACCGGCACCTACCGCGTGCGTGAAAAGCACATCACCACCACGATGTCCGGTCCCGATCCCGACAAGGGCTACTACGAGATCGCGGAAATCCCCTGGGTGCAGTACTACCACGACAGCTACGCCCTCCACGGCGCCTACTGGCACGACGAGTTCGGCCAAACGCGCAGCCATGGCTGCACCAACATCGCCCCCGCCGATGCGCGCTGGCTGTTCTACTTCACGCGGCCCGAGCTACCTGCGAAATGGCACGCCCGAAGGCGCGCCGAAGGCAGCTACATTCACCTAACGCGCGACGAAGAAAGCTAAAGCCGCGGTCGCTCTGAAGCCGTCATCACAGTAAGGTTCGTACGGAACAAAGGGCTGACGCGCGTGGCGTCCGCCTGCCTGGGATCTTGACCGCATCACGCTTTTGCCCTCACCCTTTCCCAGTGCTGTTGCGATGTGCATGGGGATTGTTGTTGTGTCTGTGCTTGCTTGGGGCGGATTGGCCCGCTTTTCGCGCACGGCGTCGCGCGGGCGTGCAGGAAAACCGACGCGCTGCGGCGCTGATCCCGCCTACCATTTGGGACCGCGAACCGACCAGCCCCGAGGTTATCACTGTGGCGCCGTTTGCGCGCGCGCTGCGCGAAGTCTGCGGTCCGATGCCGAAGGGACGCGCAGAGCGTTATGCCGAGTGGATCATCGCTAGCGCCCAAAGGTATGGTGAAGACCCGTTCTTGGTGGCCGCACTGATGCACCGCTCAAGCCGCTGCCTGCCCGACGCGCGCAATGTGGAAGGCCTAGGCCTGACTGCGATCCAGCCCAGCATGTATGCCCATAACGTGCGCGGACGAACCTTGAGTTATCCGGTCGCGGCGCAGTCCAGCTGGGAAACGCGTCAAAAGGTGGTCGCATTCGGCTTCTTCGAGCAGGCGCTGCTCAGCGCCGAGGCGAACCTTGCGTGGTCCGCTGCGCTGCTCGCCATGTGGCGCGAGCAACACGAGCTCGTCGACAGTAAGTTCGAGCAACAACCCCATCGCCATTACGTTTCACACTTCATCTGGGGAGACCGGGTGAAGAGTGCGCGCGCGGAGGATCGCATCTTCACCGATCGGCGAAGGCTGCTCACCCACTACGGCCTGACACTTCCCGTCCCGACCCGCGCCTGGCGCAACGTGATCTGGGGTTCGCCCCTCGAGGGCAGCCCGCGAGTCGTGAGCAGTCAACCGGGTGCTGAGCGCGAGGACGGGCTAAGGCTCCATCACGGCGTCGATGTCGAGGCGGTGTTCGGCGAACCGGTACTGGCGATGGCTGACGGTCGGGTCAGCTTCGCTGGCGTGGATTTGCCCGGTCACGCACACAATCGGGAGCTTTCGCCCGAAGCGATAGGCGAGGTGCCGCGCTCGAGCCTGGGCCATGGCGGACGCTACGTATGCCTCACCCATCTCGATGCGCTGGACGACGAGGTTTGGCTGCGCTCCTGTTACATGCACCTTGAGGAGGTGCGCGTGCGTGTGGGCCAACGGATCGTGCGGGGTCAGGCCCTGGGCACGGTCGGTCGTACCGGCATGCAGCGATCGGCGCCGCACCTTCACCTCGAGCTCAAGTCAGACAAACGTCTGTATGACGCACGCGACGTGCTGACAGGCATCCTATTGGGAGAGCCGCCGATCGAACCGAAGAAGAAACGCAGGGGCGTGCACGCCCTCGTCCCGAGCACTGCGGTAGACAGCACTACCGTTGACAGCACTACCGTTGACAGTACCGCAAGCTATCCCGGACAGTAAGATTTGCTGGCTGCGTTCAGCGCGCTTGTGCGCGCCGCACACCGAGGACATGGCGCCATGCGCACGCGGGCTGGCGCGCAGCCTATACTGAGCTAGGAGCGTGCGGTGACGACCAAAGCTGGAAGAAACGATCCTTGCCCCTGCGGCTCGGGTCAAAAGTACAAACGCTGCTGCGCGACCAAAGACGCTGCGGCGCGTTCCGCAGAGCTTCTCGCCGACGCGGAGGCGCGCACGGCCGCGCTGGCCGCCGAGGCCGAAGCAGAAGCCGAAGCGCAAGACGCCGGCGAAGGCGCGGGGGAACCCGCCCAGGACAAGACAGCCCAGCGACCCAAGCGCCCCAAGCTGCCGACCTCCCACAACTCTCCCCGCAGTCGTGGCGTCTGACGCAGACCGTCTCCTGCTTCGTGCCCTGCGACTCAGCGACGAAGGCGATGTCGTCACGGCACAACAGGTCATGGCACGCGAAGGCTTTCCATTTGCTCTCGGTCGTGACGATGGGCTGCCGTTTGCGGATTACCTGAAAAAGCTCGAAGACGCCCAGCACGGCCGCGGACTACCTGAGGGCTGGGTTCCATCCACCGTTCTCTTGGCCGAAGTAGACGGTCGGGTGGTCGGTCGCTTATCGCTGCGCCACCGTCTGAACGACTATTTAGAGCGCGTCGCAGGCCACATTGGCTTTGGTGTGCTGCCTGAGTATCGCGACTATGGCTACGCGCAAGCGATGTTGAAGCAAGGCTTGAGCCTCGCCGCAGCGCTAGGATTAACACGCGTGCTTGTGATGTGTGATGAGCCAAATCTCGCCTCACGCCGCGTCATCGAAAAGTGTGGAGGCGTGTACGCCGATAGCTACGTCGGCAGCGAGCTCGAGTGGCCCGTGCGCCGTTATTGGCTTGCTACGGTCTAACGATCGCTCGCGCGATCGCCGCTTAAAGCAAACAGGGCGATCGCTTGCGCGATGCCGCTTAAAGCAAACAGGGCGATCGCTTGCGCGATCGCCCCGAGTGCGGAAGAGAGGACTCGAACCTCCACGGGTTGCCCCACCAGATCCTTAGTCTGGCGCGTATGCCAATTCCGCCACCTCCGCATGTGCACCCGCAAGCGGGCGAACAGTGGCGCGAATATAGTGGTCGTCTGTAGGGTGTCAAGGCCGGTTGAACGCCATGCTCATGTCCCGCTCTTTGGAGTACGTGCTCAGCAGGTTCTTGACCCCAGCCCGCGAAAGTGCGGTGATTTTGCGGAGGAGAAACCATGTTCAAACAAGTCCTGCGCGAAGTCGTGGAGCGAACCGAGGGCGGCATCGCCGGTCTGGTGATGGGTTACGACGGCATCCCGGTCGAGAACTACGTCAAGGACGACAGCGGGTTCGACATCGAAACCATCGGCATGGAGCTGAGCATCATCCTCACCCAGATCAGCAAGGCCTCGCACATGCTCGACTCGGGCACGACGCGCGAGGTGGCGATTCAGGCCGAGCGCATGACGACGGTTATCCGCTATCTCAACGACCAATACTTTGTGGCGCTCGCGATCACGCCCGGGGGAAACTTCGGCAAAGGTCGCTTTCTGCTGCGCACCTTGACCCCCAAGCTGCTCGACGATCTCGTCTGAGCCATGGCCGTTCCCGGATCTATTTCCATCCTCGTGCTCTCGGGCCCGAACCTGAACTTGCTCGGCAGCCGTGAGCCAGAGGTGTATGGCCGCGCCACGCTCAAGGACATCGAGAAGGGCCTTCAGATTCTAGCCAAGAGCCTCACCGCGCGCGTGGCATGCCAGCAGTCCAATCACGAGGGCGAGCTTATCGATGCGCTGCATGCGGCACGCAACAAACATCAGGGCGTGCTGATCAACCCGGGCGGCTTCACGCATACCTCGGTCGCACTGCGCGATGCGATAGCGGGCGTCGCGTTGCCGACGGTCGAAGTCCACTTGAGCAACGTCCATGCACGGGAAGCATTCAGGCACAGCTCGCTCACTGCCGCGGTGTGCGTGGGCACGATCGCAGGCTTTGGTGCGAACAGTTACGCGCTTGGCCTGCGCGCGCTTCTGGACTATCTCAGGGCATGAGTCGGCAGGGAGCCGGCCGCCCGGGGAACGCAAGCACATGGACATCGATCTGAAGCAGCTCAAAGAACTGATGCGCTCGCTCAAGCAGCACGACATCAGTGAGCTCGAAATCGAGAAGAATGGCGAGCGAATCAAGCTCTGCCGCAGTGTTGAGCACGTGGGACACGCTCAGGTCAGCATGATGCCGCCGGCAATCATGGCGAGCCTCCCGGGCCAAGCGCCAGCTGCACGCGCAGAGGTCGAAGACGACGCCTCGATTCATTACATCACCTCGCCCTTCGTCGGCACGTTTTACGAATGCCCCTCACCAGGCTCCGATCCGTTCGTGAAGCCCGGCAGTGAGATCAAGGCCGGCCAGAGCCTGTGCATCATCGAAGCGATGAAGCTGATGAACGAGATCGAAGCCGATGTGACGGGCACGATCGTCGAAGTCCTTGCTGAAAACGGCAAGTCGGTCGAGTACGGCGACCGGCTGTTCAAAGTAAAGAAGAAGAGCTGAACCGCCGCGATGTTCAAAAAGATCCTGATTGCGAATCGTGGTGAAATCGCGCTGCGAATTATTCGCGGTTGCCGCGAGCTCGGCATTCCTACCGTTGCTGTGCACAGCCAGGCAGATGCCACGGCTTTGCACGTGCGCTTTGCAGACGAAGCGGTGTGTATCGGCCCGCCGGCTGCAAAAGACTCCTATTTGAATGTGCCTGCGATCATCGCTGCGGCGGAGATAAGCGGCGCAGATGCGATCCACCCGGGCTACGGATTTTTGTCCGAGAACGCAGAGTTTGCGGACATCTGTCGGCAGTGCGGACTTACCTTCATCGGCCCCACCCCCGAAAACATGCAGAACTGGGGCGACAAGGTCACCGCGCGCAAAAACGCGTTGCGCCTGGGCTTACCGCTGTTGCCCGGCTCAGGTGTGTTAGCGGACGTCGAGGACGCGCTCGTCCAGGCTCGCAAAATCGGCTTCCCCGTGATGCTCAAGGCATCGGGCGGCGGCGGCGGTCGCGGCATGCAGATCCTGCGCAACGAAACTGATGTGCGCGCAGGCTTTCCACGCGCCCAAAGCGAAGCTATCGCCGGTTTCAAAAACGGCGATCTGTACCTCGAGCGGTACGTCGAGGAGCCGCGGCACATCGAGTTTCAGGTGCTGTGTGATGGTAAGGGTGGCGCGTTCGTGCTCGGCGAGCGCGAGTGTTCGATCCAGCGACGTCATCAAAAGTTGCTCGAGGAGGCGCCCAGCATCGCGATGACCGAGGAGCTCCGCCGCGACATGTCGGTCACGATCGCGCGCGCCATGCGCGAAAGCGGTTACGTGTCGCTCGGCACCCTCGAGTTCCTGATGGATGAGCGCGGCGAGCTGTACTTCATGGAAATGAACACGCGCATTCAAGTCGAGCATCCGGTGACCGAGGTCGTCACGGGCGTGGACCTGCTTACCGAACAGATCCGTGTCGCTGCGGGCCACAGCGTGCAGATCCCCGAAAAGTCGATGCAGCCGCAGGGCCACGCGATCGAATGCCGGATCAACGCAGAGGACCCAATCACGTTCGCGCCTTGGCCCGGGCTTATCACCGAGTACCACCCGCCGGGCGGCGCGGGCGTGCGCGTCGATGACGGCGTGTATGGTGGCTATCGCGTGCCAGCGCTCTACGATTCGCTGATCGCCAAGATCATCACCTACGGCCGCAATCGGCCCGAAGCCATTACGCGTATGCGGCGGGCATTGTCTGAGACGATCATATCGGGCATTCGCACCACCATCCCCCTACATCAGCGCATCCTGTTATCCGAGGATTACGTGGCAGGGCGTATCTCCACACGCTTCCTAGAGCGCCTCAAGTGAGGCAATTCCGGGCTTGCAGGCTAGGCATGATGGCCAATGCTCAAATCCTCGTGCTCGCTTGCGTTTTCGGCGTGTCGCGAGGCTTGGAGGCTTGACCCGACGAAGTTCGAAGACCTACACTTTTCGTTGATCCTCGTGTCCGGTGCGCCCACAGGGGGACCACAAGGGCGGGGGCGACCCTAAAAGGCCTCGTGGCTGTTAACCGCACCAAAGTTCTCGAAGCCGCGCAAAAGTTCCTCTCGAAGGGCCAGTACGATAAGGCGATCGCCGAGTACCAGAAGCTCGTCGTAGAGGACCCGCGTGACGTTCGCACGTTGTTGAAGATCGGCGATCTTCACACGAAGCGAAACAAGCCTAAAGACGCGATCGACGTCTATCAGAAGGTCGCAGAGCTGTATGCCAAGCAGGGCTTCTTTCTCAAGGCGGTCGCGGTCTACAAGCAAATCTTGAAGCTCGATGCCACGCACATCGATTCGTCGCAGAAGCTTGCCAAGATGTACGAGGAGCTGGCGCTAACGAGCGACGCCCTCAACACCTACGAGCAAGTTGCCGATGCCTACCTTGCGCAGGGGCAGACGCAAAAGGCGCTCGAGACCATGGAGCGGATGGTCGAGCTCGATGGGCAGAACGTCGCGGTGCGCATCAAGTACGCCGAGGCTCTTTCGAAAGCCGAAAAGACCAAGGAGGCCGCCAAGGCTTTCGCCGAAGGTGCCGCGTTGCTCAAGGAGCAGGGCCGAATGGACGACTACATCCGTGTCGTTGAGCGGCAGCTGTATCACGACGCGGAAAACCTCGATTTGGCGCGCACCCTTTCGAGTTTGTATCTCGAACGGCAGGACCCCAAGCGCGCGCTCGCGAAGCTCCAGATCTGCTTCAAGGCTGATCCGCGCGATGTGCAGACGCTCGAGATGCTCGCGGAGGCATTTCGTCAGCTCGGACAGATTCCAAAGACGATAAGTGTGCTCAAAGAGATCTCGCGCTTGCATGCAGAGTTCGGAGCCACTGATGCCCGGCGCCGGACGCTGCAACGCGTGCTCGACCTAGACCCCAACGACGCCGAAGCGCGCCAAGGTTTGGGCGCCGCAGGCAATGCACCGACGCCAGGCCGAGCGGCAACGCAGACGGCAATGCAAACGCCACCACAAACGCCACCACAAGCGCCCCTACAAACACAGCGCACGGGGCCTAACGTCGCGCAGCCGCCACCGCCCAGCCAGATGGCGCGCGGGACGGGTGCTGGCTCATCGGTGGCGCGCACCACGGGGGCCGAACCGCCTGTGCGTCCGGCGGCAGCCCAAGTGTCGCGCGCGACTTCCGACGGAGCGCAGATTCCACGCCCAGGGCAGCCCGACAGGACAGCGCCCGTGCCGACCGAACCCCTGCGCACCGTGCAGGGTATGGCGCCTGCCCCTGCGCCTCAGGGCGTGGGCAGATACACGGGTGCCCCCTCGTCATTTCCACCGGTGCCCGACGCTGACGAGATTGAGCTCGCGGTTGAAGAGAGCAGCGAGTTTGACCTGCTCGATAGCGGAGACGCCAACCTCGACGGGGACCTGCTTTCGGATGACGGCGATGCAGAAGAGGTATTGATCGTCGACGATCGCACCGATCGTCATATCGAGCTTGAAGCTTCGCCTGGCAAAACTGCGGCTGGCAGTGGACGCCAGCACGACAGCAAGCAAGAACGCATCGCCCGCCTTTTGTCGGATGCCGATGCCCACGAAGGTTACGGCCTGTACGACAAGGTCGAAGCGCTGCTCAAGGAAGTGCTCACGGTCGAAGCCGAGCACCTGCCGACCCATGAGCGTTTGAAGGATCTGTACATCGCAACGGATCGACGTGTCGATGCGGCGCGCGAGCTGCTCTGGCTCTCGGACAGCTGGGAAGATCGCAATCGCGACAGAGCGATTCAGTATGCGCGCGAGGCCTACGATCTCGCGCCCAACGCCGCCGCCACCAAGAATCGCTTGTTAGGGCTCGGCCTGACCCCGGGACAAGAGGCGCCCGAAGATGTGATGTTCGTGGAAGACAGTAAGCCTGCCGCTTTGCCGCAGGCTGCTCCTTCATACGAAAGCGGATACGAAAGCGGATTCGAGAGCGGAGATGCTCGCGACATCTTCGCTCCGCCCGCGCAGACGCATCCTGAACGTGCTGAATCGGCGTTCGAAGACGAGGAAGATCCGCTGGATGTTCCGATTAGTCCCGATGAGTTCGATGCACCTCCGCCGATGCAGGCGCGCGGGCAGCGCACCGAGAGTTATGCGCACCTGTTGGACGAAGAGGTCTCGCCCGAGGAGTTCGATCGCGAAGGCCCCGTCACGAACGCACCTCGCGGACTGAGTCAGGCGTCCGATGACGAGATGGCGGACCTGCTCGATGCGCCGATTTCGCCAGATGAGTTTGACGCACCGCCGCCTCGCCGCAGCATGGCGGCGCCGAGCGATGTGGCCGACCTGCTCGATAATCCGCAGCCCGACGATGATTTCGGTCTCAGCGACGAGCGTTTCGATCGCTCGGGTCTGATCGATGCAGACTCGACTGAAATCGGAGATGCGCTCGAGATTCGCGCGGCCCTCGCGCAAAGTATCGCGCAACAAGAGCTGCCGCGGGCTACCACACCTGCCGAAGCACACGTCCCCGACGACGACCATGAGCCGAGCATCGAGTTCGTCGAAGTCGGCACCGGTGAAATCGACGTGGCCGATATTGAGGCCACCGAAGCGGAATACGACCCCAGCGCCGCGGCTGCGCCGGAGGTCTTCGCGCCGCTCAACACAAGCGAGCTCGTGTTTGACGCCGATCAAGCCGAGCAAGGGGATGCGCGCGGTAACTTCAGGCCCACCGCGATTCCCGGGCAGCGTAGGGCTTCGCTCGCAGAGATGCCGCCCCTACCGCCGCTGGCAGCTCTGAAGTCGTCCGCTGCCTCTGCGGTCAACGGCCCCCTGCCCGCGCCGCTGGGTGGTCTCGGCCGTGCGCCCAAGCCTGCTGAAGCGCCCGCCGAACCTGAGACGACACAAGATGCTGACGTCAGCTTTGCGGATGTCGGTGCCGAGGTCGATGCCGAGAGCCGCTCGCCATACGTGGCGCCGCGGCCGCCAGCAGCGCCTACACCAGCACGGCCGGCACCTGGCTGGCCCGCCCCAGCAGCACGGCCGGCACCCGCATGGCCTGCGCCAGCACCCGCTGCAGTAGCGCCGCCAGCACCTGCGCCAGCACCCGTTGCGCCAGCACCCGTTGCGCCAGCAGCCGCTGCGCCAGCACCCGCTGCGCCAGCACCTGCGCCGGCACAGTCTGTGCTGCAGGCCGCGCCGGAGCCGGTCAGGATTGAAGAGCTCGAAAGCGACCTTACCCCTGAGATCGAAGAGACGCTGGACGAAGCGGACTTCTTTGCGTCGCAGGGCATGATGGATGAGGCGACGGAGCTCATTCAGGAAGGCATCCTGATCAATCCGGGCAACAGGGCGCTCAAAGCCAAGATGCTCGAGTACGAAGCGGCGGCGGACGCGCAGGAAGCGCGCGAAGAAGCCGAAAGCGAAGCGAAGAAGCTTCACGAC
>JBBSJC010000248.1:0-11100 GCA_038257655.1 Polyangiales bacterium
AGTGGTCATGCTCGGTGTGCGTTCGTTTACGCCCACTCCTGCGCCGGCCGCGTTACTAACATTCGGTCTGCTCGCAGGCAGTGCTGCGTTAGGTTCACTTATCGGCTCCCGCATCGAAAAGCCTGGGCATTTGCTGGCGGTCGTCGCGATCTCGGCGCTTGCGGATCTATGGAGTGTCTACGATCCCTCCGGACCTTCCGCCAAGCTCGCGCAGCAAGCGGCAAGCCAGCCCGATCGCTTGGTGTTGTTTGCGTTGCCTTGGGCCATGCTCGGAACGCCACGTATCGAAGCTATTATCGGCGCGGGCGACATCTTGTTCGCCGCGCTTTATTCAGCGGCGCTGCGCCGTCACGGCTTGCACGCGCGGCGTGTCGCGATCGCGATGGGCGCCGCCCTGCTGCTCGGCCTTGCACTCTTGCTGCAGTACGAGCGCGCGCTGCCATTATTGCCCTTGATGGGCGCTGCTGTTTTGTTAGCCGAACCCAAAGCGCGCTCGCTTCCGGTAGAGGATCGGCGTAGCGTGATTACCGTCGTGATTGTGCTGTCCGCGTTCTTGATCTACCGCTTTGCGAGGTAACCGTGTCGAGCCAGCTGCCCTCTCGCTTCGAACGCATCGCGCAGCTCGTTCGCGAGCCGTCGGTGAGCAGTGCTGCACCCGGCTGGGATCAATCGAACGAAGGCGTGATCGACGCGCTCAGCACGTGGCTCGATGATCTCGGCTTTTCCCTCGAGCGCATGCCCGTTCACAATCAGCCGAAAAAGAGCAACTTGATCGCTACTTTCGGACGCGGAGCCGGCGGCTTAGTGATAGCGGGCCACAGCGACACGGTGCCCTACGACGCAGAGCGCTGGACGAGCGACCCATTCGCGCTCCGCGAAGCAGACGGTAAGCTTTACGGTCTTGGCACCTGCGACATGAAGGCGTTTCTGGCGCTAGCTGTCGAGGTCGCCGTCGGTCTCGATCCTGACCGGCTCAAGGCACCTCTGATCCTGCTCGCCACCGCGGATGAAGAAAGCAGCATGGACGGCGCCAAGGCACTCGTGGCAGCGCAGCGTCCCCGCGGCCGTCACGCGATCATCGGGGAGCCCACCGACCTGAAGCCCGTGCGCGCGCACAAAGGCATTTTGATGGAGCAACTGCGCGTGATCGGGCGCACCGGACACTCCAGCGATCCGCGGCTTGGTAACAGCGCCCTGGATGGCATGGCGCGCGTGCTGTCTGCTTTGATCGCCCTGCGCGCCGAGCTTGCCGCACGCTTCCGTAATCCCTTGTTTTCCGTGTCGGAGCCCACGCTCAATCTCGGGCGCATTCACGGTGGCGACAGCGCCAATCGCATTTGCGGCGAGTGCGAGCTGGACCTCGACGTGCGCGTGTTGCCTGGGATGGATCTCGACGCCCTACGGGCTCGCATTCGAACCGTGGCCGAAGATGCGCTCGCAGGCTCGGGTCTTACTCTTGAGCATCGCTCGACCTTTACTGGTGCCCCAGCTCACGAGCTGCGGCCCGATGCCGACATCTTACGCGCCACGGAGAGCCTGACCGGGGAGGGCGCCATTTCCGTAGCTTTTGGCACAGAAGCACCGTTTTTGGCCGCGCTCGGCGCCGATACGGTGGTGCTTGGGCCGGGCGGCATCACCGAGGCACACCGTCCAGATGAGTTCGTGCGTGTCGATCGACTCGAGCCGACGGTAACGATTCTGCAAAAGCTCGTGCAGCGGTTTTGCATCGACTGCTGATCGCGGGCACGCTTGCATCCATGGCGCAAAGCAACGGCTCTCAAGGTGAGGGTGCCCGCACGTTCGTCGAGTGGTTTAGACACTGCGCCGCGTACATCCATGCCCATCGCGGTCGTACCTTCGTGGTCGCCTTTGGCGGTGAGGCGGTGGCAGACGAAGAGTTCCATCGGATAGTGCACGATCTCGCGCTGTTGCAGAGCTTGGGTGTGCGGCTCGTGATCGTCCATGGCACGCGACCGCAGATCGAGGATCGACTGCGCGAGGCGGGCATCGTCAGCGAGTTTCATGATGGTCTGCGCATCACGCGCCCCGAGGCGTTGCCGTGCGTCAAAGAAGCGGTCGGCATCACGCGCGTTGAAATCGAATCCAAGCTCTCCATGAGTCAACCGAACTCACCCATGGGCAACGCGCGCGTGCGCGTGGCGTGCGGCAACTTCGTGACGGCGCGTCCTGTCGGCGTGCGGCATGGCGTCGACTACTGGTACACGGGCGAAGTGCGCCGCGTCGACGTCGATGCGATCAATCAGCGTCTGGACGACGGGGCGGTCGTGCTGATATCGAACCTCGGCTACTCCTGGACCGGCGAAGTGTTCAACCTCGGCGTGCACGACGTCGCAAGCAGCGTGGCTGAAGCGTTAGGTGCAGACAAGCTCGTGTGCCTGACGGAAGGTAAGGGTTTCATCGATCGCGAAGGAAAGCTGATACGCGAAGTATCACCTTCGGCCGTCGGTGATCTGTTGCAGGGCCGCGACGATTTAGAGCAGGACGTTAGACGTTGGGCCCAGGCGGCGGCGCGCGCCTGTGTCGGCGGCGTGCGACGGGCGCATCTGTTGACGCGCACCACCGACGGCGCGCTGTTACATGAGCTGTACACGCGGGATGGCATCGGCACCTTGATCGCCGTGGAAGCCTTCGAAGGTATGCGCGTAGCAACCCAGCGCGATCTGCCGGGCGTGCTCGAGCTCATTCGTCCCCTCGAGGCACGTGGGGTGCTCGTGCCGCGCTCACGCGAGCGTCTGGAGCGCGAGATCGAACACTTCGTCGTGCTCGAACGCGATGGGCTCGTGATCGCGTGCGGCGCACTCTACGCATTTGCCGATGGCAGCGTGGGTGAGGTGTCGTGCTTTGCGGTCCATCCTGAGTACCAAAGTGGCGGGCAGGGCGACCGTACGCTCTCTTTCTTGGAGAAGCGCGCAGCGCAGGCCGGCATGAAACGTCTATTCGTGCTGACCACGCAGACGGCCCATTGGTTTCACGAACGAGGCTACGCCCCGGCCACGCCGGAGGAGCTGCCCGCTGACCGCCGCTCGCTTTACAACCCTGCCCGTGGCTCCAAGGTCTTCGCCAAGGAACTGTATCCCGCCACGCCTCCATGGTGAGCGTGAGCGTGAGCGTAAGCGCGAGCGTGAGCGCTGGATCTGGCCTTGCGCTGGCCTGTCCCACGAAAGGTGCTAGGGCAATCCGCTGCAAAAAACGGCGGTTATCATATCCGCCAAGAGGCGAGCCTTCATGTCTGAGCAAGTTTCCGAGCCGGTGCAGGGCGATCCTGAGCGCGAGCGCATCGTCGCCGAAGAAGAGCGCGTGTTCAGCCGGGTCGAGAAGCACCTCGAGAACCGCGTCATGCGGCGTTCGGCGCCACCGCTCATCGACTACGACAAGGAGCTGATTCAGCTACGCGATGCGATCAACGAAGCGCGCAACGAAGACATCCCGCCCTTGCTCGAAGAGATGGAGCGCTTACAAGGCGTCGCCGCTCGCCGTGCTGAGGTCACCGAGTCGCACATCGATCCCAAGTCGCCGTACTTCGGCCGCATCGTGTTGCGCGAGGGTGAGCAGAAGCGTGAGATCCTGATCGGCCGCGGCACATACCTCGATTCACGCACCGGCGTGCGCATCGTGGATTGGCGCGACGCACCAGTCAGCCGAATCTATTACCGCTACGAAGAAGGCGACGACTACGACGAAGAGTTCGGCGGGCGCGAAGTAACCGGTGAGGTCGTCACCCGTCGCAGTCTTGCGATTAGCGAAGGGAACCTGCGTCGCGTTGGCTGTCCGCAGGGCATCTTCGTCAAGACCCACGACGGCAAGTGGCTGCGGGCGGACGACGGCGCGCGTCTGCAGGGTGGTCAGGGCGCAGCGCCTCGCCCCGAACAGTACCGCGTACCTTCAGGCAAGCTTGGTGTCGGCGGTGATGGCGAGCGTCGCGTTGACAAGTACTTGCCGGAAATCGCGGCCATGATCGATCCGCGCCAGTTCGAGCTGATCACGCGCCCGAGCTCGGGTCTGGTCGTGATTCAGGGCGGCGCCGGCAGCGGTAAGACCACGATCGGTCTGCATCGCTTGGCGTATCTCACCTATCAAGAGCCCAAGCGCTTTCGCCGCGATCGCATGCTGATCGTCGTCTTCAACAAGGCGCTCGCTCGCTACATCTCACGCGTGCTGCCAGCCCTGGGCGTCGAAGGCGTACCGGTCGTCATCTACCAGCAGTGGGTACAAAAGCTCCGGCGCGCCCATTTCCCGCTGTTACCGCGCGAAGTAGCAGACGACACACCCGGCGTCGTGACCAAGCTCAAGAAGAGCCCGGCGATTTTGGTGTTGATCAACGAGCACGTGACGGCGCTCGAGCGCCGGCTGAAGAATCACATGCTTGATGCGGTTGCGAGCAGCGCTGATCGCGACGTGATCGAGCGTGCATTCGGCGACAGCGGCAAACATGCCTTGGGCGTGCGCCTCGAAGCGCTGTCGCGTTGGGCGCAAAACGAGCGCTCCTTGGCCCCCGCCGTGCGCCGGGCAATTCAGACCACGGTCAGCCGCTACGGCAAATCCGTGTCCGACGTGATCACCGCCTGGAGCGAGATGCTCACAGACGAAGGTCGCGTACGCGAAGTGTTCACCCAGCATGCCGCAGGCGAGCTGAGCCCGAGCGAGCTCGAACAAGCCCACCAGTGGTGCGCGCGCCGTTGCCCGGTGATCGTCACGGAGTGGGAAGAACACATCGAAGAGGGCACCACGCCGCGCTCGTCGGGCCGTGATTCGGAGCCGCGCGAGGGGCGCCACGAGTTTGCCGACGAAGCGCAACAGGAACGCGTCGATACGGGCAATGACTCGGACAACAGCAACGATGACGACGAGGTTGTCGCGCCCGACCAGCCCACCGCGATCGATCACGAGGACGAGTCGATCCTCTTACTATTGCATCAGCGCTTGCGCGGACCTTTGTCGGAGCGTCGCGGTCGTGAGCC
Source organism: Polyangiales bacterium (assembly GCA_038257655.1). GTDB lineage: Bacteria > Myxococcota_A > Polyangia > Polyangiales > DASUME01 > DASUME01. The sequence continues at coordinate 4,980 of JBBSJC010000248.1, forward strand.
GCTCGAGTACGAGCACATTCTGATCGACGAAGCCCAAGACCTGAGCCCAGTCGAGCTGTCGGTGGTCGTCAGCACCACTACGCCCCAGCGCAGCCTTACCCTCGCGGGCGATGTTGCCCAGCGTTTGCACATGGACAACGGCTTCAACAGCTGGTCCGAGGTACTCAGTCAGCTCGATCTATCGCACGTCGAAGTCGAGCCGCTGAAGCTCAGCTACCGCTCGACCTACGAGATCATCGCGTTTGCGCATCAGGCGCTCGGTCCGATTGCGCCTAAGGAGATGGGCCGTGCCACGCGCAGTGGGGCCGCGGTCGAGCTCTTCCGCTTTGCGCACAGCGGTGATGCCGTCGGCTTCTTGGCCGAATCGCTGCGTGATCTCGCCCGCGCCGAGCCACGTTCCTCAGTTGCCGTGATCGCGCGTTATCCCGAACAAGCAGACTTGTACTTCCGGGGTCTGGTCAACGCCGAGGTGCCCAACGTGCGCCGCGTCGCCGACCAGGACTTCGAGTTCAAGCCCGGCATCGATGTAACCGACGTACGCCAGGTGAAGGGCCTCGAGTTCGACTACGTGGTGTTGGTCGAGGTCAACGAGTCTACCTACCCGACGAGCGACGAAGCCCGGCACTTGCTGCACATCGCCTCCACGCGCGCCGCGCACCAGCTGTGGTTGAGCTGCTCAGGCACGCCATCTCATTTGATTCCAGCGCTCTTGCGCGAGCGCGGTTACTGAGTGGATATCGCGAGCGGCCAAGACCTGAAGACCTTACTGCGCGCTGCATTCGACAAGCGCGCGCAGCTAGGTTTGCCTGGCACAGAAACCGATGCCTATCGACTCGTGCACAGCGCCGCCGATGGCATCCCGTGGCTGACCGTCGATGTCTACGCGCGTTATCTCGTCGCAAGCTTGCTCGCCGATCGTTCCGATGAGGAGCTGTCCGAGTTGTTCGTTGCGCTGCTCTCGCTCGGGTTTCGTGGCGTGTATCTCAAGCGTCGGCCACGTCAGGCCAATGCGTTACGTGAAGACGAACGCAACGTCCGCGCACCGGAACGTGCCGTATGGGGCGAGAGTGCGCCGCCTGAGCTTGTGGTACGCGAATCCGGGCTGCCGTTCATCGTGCGGCTCGGAGACGGGCTGAGCACCGGTCTGTTTCTCGACCAGCGGGACAACCGTAAGCGCGTGCATGCGCTTGCAAGCGGTCGGCGCGTGCTCAATCTGTTCTCCTATACCTGCGCATTTGGCTGTGTTGCAGCCCAAGGCGGAGCCATTTCGACCGCCAACATGGACGTGTCCAAGTCCGTGCTCGAGCGCGGTAAACAAAACTACGCACAAGCCGGCATCGACGTTTCGGGTCATCGGTTTCTCGCGCGCGATGTGCTCGAAGAGCTACCGAAGCTGCGGCGCCACGAGGAGCGCTTCGACCTCGTCGTTCTCGATCCGCCGAGCTACGCATCGACCAAACGCGGGCGCTTCAGCGTGGAGAAGGACTTTGTCGACTTGGTCGCGCAGTCGCTTGAGCTCATGTCGGATTCTGGCCACCTGCTCGCCTGCACCAATCAGCAGAGCCTCTCGACTCTGAGCTTCGAGCGCATGCTGCGTACGGGCTGCGCGCGCGCCAATCGACGTCTTCAGATCGAGGTCGTGGCCCCGCCAGCGGACTTTTCAGCCCCGGCTGGTGGGGATCCCCACCTCAAAAGCGCTTGGCTTGCTCCCGTCTAAGGCTTTTTCGATTGCAGGCCATGGGGGTCCGGTTAGAAACGGACTTCAGGTTGCACGAGACCCCCTCGCGTTTCCGCGTCTGAGTAGTTCCTCAGAACGGCAGTTGGCGGTGACAACAAGGGGTCCGCGCCGGGTCTGAGGGTTCATTCGAGCCCGCTTCATCATCTCACACGTACTGAGTCACTTGTAGTCAGTGCAGTCATGTGCCGCGCAGCGGCTCTCGCTAAACCGACGCCCAAAACGGCGCCCAGACCGGCGCGGCGACTTAGCCATTTCAGTCAAGAGGGGACGGGTACCGGCACGCGCTGACAGGCGCACGCTGGGCCCAGAGAAACCATGGCCGAAAGCCCATTGATCGATACGAAGAACGACCAAACGATCGCCCAGCATGTCGCGAGACTCTCGGACAGGGCGATTCAACGCATCACCGGCGGCAACGCGTTTCTACGCGGGCGTTTATACGCACGACGCAACGCCGTGGTGGACCTTCTCGCTACAGGGACGACCGCGAGCGCGAAGATCCTCGTACGGGCTGACCAGCCCTATGAGACGCAGCTCGGGCTTACCAGCGAGGGGCAAATTATCTCGCACTGCTCTTGCCCGGCCTGGCGTGGACCCACCGGGCACTGCAAGCACGTGGCGGCGGTGTTGGTCGCTTTGCGCGACCGCGAGCGTCCGCCTCGGCCGCAGGGTGAAGAAGGCGCCATCGGCGATGAGATGCCCGCGGGGCAGCCTGCTCAGAACCAGAGTATTCAGGCCCGACAACCCGCTGCCCAGCCCCACGGCAACGGCAACGGCAACGGCAATGCGGCTCGTACTAATGCCAACGCCAACCCCAACGCGGACAATGGTCAGGACGTAGGAACAGTGTCTGCAGGCGGGAAACGCCGTCGTTCGCGCAGACGCCGCAGGGGCGCAGAGGGCCCGACCGCCGCGCCGCAACAGGTCGAGATGGTGGTCGAGAAGCGGCCGACCGTCGAGACACGGGGAAGCTTGGATGCTTGGCTTCCGCCGCAGATTACCCGGCCCGCAGACCTCGAGTTCAGGCTTGCTGTGCGCCCGGCATCGATCGCGATTACCACGGTGCTCGCTGGAACGCGTCAGGCGGTCTCACTCGCGGACGCATTGAGCGGCTTCAACACGATTTCTACTCAGGTGCGCCCGCTGATTCGCGCACTCGCGCGTCATACAAGTCGCGGCACGCCCGCGACCGCGGAAGTACGGAGCGAAGACGCGGCCGAGATCTTGAGCATGCTCAAGGGACGGCGCGTTTTGCTCGAGCCGTCCTCCATGGAGTTGCGCTTCACAGAAGAGCCTTTGCGACCGAAGATCGAGCTCGATCTCGCAAACGGTGGCTCGGTGCGTGTGCGCGTGGTGTTCGAGCTGCCTTCGGGCAGTCGGCGCTTTCCGCTGTCGAGTGGTGCCTGGTTCGAGGGCACACCCGGCTGGTACTTAGACACGACTGAGGGCGTGGCGCGTCCCGTCGCAGACAACGTCACCCCGGCCTGGTTGCAGCGTCTGTATCGCTCGCCCGCGTTGGTGCATCCGGTTTCGGATCTGCCCCACGTCCTGACGGAGTTCTTGCCGCGCGTCGCGTCGTCGCTGTCTGCAGCCTTGCCCGATCTTGAATCTGTCGCTGACGTCGTCGAGGTGACTCCGCAGTTCGTGCTGCGCGCCGGAGGCGATCTGGTCGAGGCGCGCGCGCGCATCGGCGTCAGCTACAAGGGCAACAGCTTCGAGGTGCCGCCTCGGGATCTGCCACCGCCCCTGAGCTTCTTGGAGCAGCTCTCCGACAATGGCCGCCCGCGCGTCGTACGTCGCGAGGTCGGTCTCGAGATGACCGCGGTCCAAGAGATGATGAATCACGGCTTTGAGGTCGATGGTAAGGATCTCGTGGCTCGTGGTGACAAAGCGCTCAAGTTTTGGACGAAGGGCATCACCGAATTGCCTGAGACCTGGGATCGTTTGATCCCAGATGATCTCGTGGACGTGACGGTGCGCAACGCACCCGTCAGCGCGCGCGTGCGTCTGTCGAGCGGTGTCGATTGGCTCAATCTCGACATGATGTTCGGCTCACAAGGCGTCGCGGTCAGCGAAGATGAGCTGCGCATGTGCTTGGCGCAGGGTCGCAAGCTGGTGAAGCTGTCCGATGGCACCTACGCACCGATCAAGGTCGAGGAAGTGGGCGCAGTTCTTGAGCGCATGGCTGAAATCTTCGCGGGCGTCGGTGACGATCGGCGCGTGCCGCTTTCGCAGGCGGGCCGCATTCAAGAGCTGATGCGCCTGGTGTCCGATCAGAACGTGCAGAGCACTGCCAAAAGCTTGTTCGGTAAGCTTGAAGACATCGGACAAATCGAGAGCATCGCCAAGCCGCGCACGCTACGCGCGACGCTCCGTCCGTATCAGAAGGACGGCTATTCCTGGCTGGTGTTCCTGCATCATCTAGGCACGGGCGGCATCCTCGCCGACGACATGGGCCTTGGTAAGACCGTGCAAGCGATCGCGCTCTTGCTTTGGCTCAAGGCCAAGGAGGGCCCGGGGCTCAATCTCGTGGTGGCGCCCACCTCTGTCGTGCCTAACTGGCAGCGCGAATTCGAGAAGTTTGCGCCCGGCTTCAAGACCGTGCTGTGGCAGGGCCCTGATCGTCATGAGCGAGCCAAAGAGCTCGATGACGCAGACGTGATGATCACGAGCTACGCACTGCTACGTCGCGATGAAGAGTTCCTTCACACGCGTGATTTTCGCTACGCCATCCTTGATGAAGCGCAGCACATCAAAAATCCGATGAGTGCCACGGCGCGCGCCGCCAAGCGCTTGAAGAACGCACGTCGTCTGGCCATGACCGGTACGCCGATCGAAAATCGTTTGAGTGAGATCTGGTCGATTTTCGACTACGTCTCCCCCGGCTTGCTCGGTGGTCTCACCAACTTCGAAGAAAAGTACGCGCGTCCGATCGAGCGCGGTGATCAACCGACGGCTGCTCGCTTGCGTGCCACGATCCATCCCTTCGTCCTACGGCGCACGAAGTCTGAGGTCGCCAAGGATCTGCCCGAGAAGATCATCCAGGAGATGGTCGTCCCCATGGCTGAAGAGCAGGGCAAGCTCTACAAGCAGATCCTGCGTCAGGTTCGCGAGAGCGTGATGAGCGAGGTCGAAGAGCAGGGCATCCAGAAGTCTTCGATTCAGATCCTCGCGGCACTTACGCGTTTGCGCCAGGTGGCTTGCGATCCGCGTCTACTCGGGCTCGAGGGCAACTTCGAAGAAGAGAGCGGCAAGCTCAACGCACTCAAAGAGATCGTCAGCGAAGCGGCAGCGGGCGGCCATCGCGTGTTGATCTTCAGTCAGTTCGTCTCGATGTTGAAGTTGATCAAAGAGGCGCTCGACGCCGACAAGGTCAGTTATCTGTATCTGGATGGCTCGACCAAAGATCGGCAATCGCTGGTCGACCGGTTCAACACGGACGAGACTCAGACCGTGTTCTTGATCTCGCTCAAGGCGGGCGGCACGGGCCTGAACCTGACGGGCGCCGACACTGTCATTCACTTCGATCCCTGGTGGAATCCCGCGGTCGAAGATCAAGCGACCGATCGCGCCCATCGCATCGGTCAGACCAAGGTCGTCAGCGTGTATCGCCTGATCGCCAAGGGCAGCGTCGAAGAGAAGATCCTGCAGCTCAGCGAGAAAAAGCGCGAGCTGGTGGCCAACGTGCTCACGACCGAAGATGTCGGCCTCAAGGGCATGACTAAAGCGGACGTCGAGAGCCTGTTCGCCGACTGAGACGGGCGGTCGCATCCGCAGCTGCGGGGTTGTGCGCGTCCCCTTACGGTCTGAGCGCGCTACGGTCTGAGCGCGCTACGGTCTGAGCGCGCTACGGTCTGAGCGCTCGTTGCGGCTCGAGTCCCGCGTCGCGGCGAAACTCATGGCACTGCCAGGAGCCGCGCTCGAACTCACGACAGGTCGTCCCGCGATCTTCGTACATGCGGCAGGCGTGGCGGCTTTCGCTTGTTCCGAGGTGCACGCAGGCGCCTTCGGGCGTGCTTGCGAACGCTTGCTCGCCAAAATGCCCGGGAACCAGCTGCGCGAGGATGTCGCTGCGTTTTGCGCGCTTCCAACGCACGACGTCCTCAGCGGGCACCAAAATGCGCCCGTCGCTGCCCTGCCGACAACATGCGCCGCAGGTCAGGCAGTCAAGCTCAAGCTTTTCATCGATAGGCACGCACCAGGATGGCTCTCGCCGTGCGGCCAGTCCAGCCAGCCCAGTTAGTAGGCTGCCTCACAGCCCTAGGCATTGCGGCGGAGACAACCGCGGTTTTGCTCTATACTGCCCAGTAAGAAACCCCGGGCACACACCAGCTCGCGACGGGGACGTGGTGAATGATGCCGGTAGAAGTCGAAGGCCTCGCG
>JBBSJC010000249.1:0-11071 GCA_038257655.1 Polyangiales bacterium
AGCGATCTTCAACGCTCGTGACTTGCTTGAGGGTGCGCGTGGACTGGATGCGAACGAATGCCGCAAGCCCGTCCCATCGCGCCGCGCTGGCGATGCCTTGCACCTCGAAGCTTACCCACGCTCTTCTGAGCTCGTCACGTCCGTGTGCGCGTTTCTCAGTCTTATGCTCGCCGAATAGGATGTCGTCGCGCTCAAAGTGCTCAATCACAGCCGTTTGGAGCGAGGGTTGGTTACCTTTGACGGCAAGCATGTAGTCGCCACCTTTGCTAACGATCTTGCTCGCAATGTTCGTCTGCGTTCCCGCCGCATCGATCGTAACCATGCAGCCCGTGACATCGAGCAGGTCCAGGAGTTCAGGGATCGCCGTAATCTCGTTCGACTTCTCGGCTGTCTTGACCTGCCCAAGGACAACACGGTTTTCGCGCGACCATGCGGATACCATGTGGACGAATGAGCTGTCGCCAGCCTGCTTGAATGAGCGTCGCAATGTCTTGCCATCAATCGCCACAAGCTTCGCATTCGAAGTCGTAGCCATGGCCATGGTCCATCGACGGAACGCCTCTGCCAGCGCACGCGCATCCAGGGCCGCAAACAGGCGGCCGAAAGTATCATGTGAAGGAACACCTCCCTGCATGTCGAGAAAAGTTCGAAGCCAGGATTGCTTGGCTCGCGCGAAATCTTCCATCGCGACAAAGCTGTCCGCACCACAAATGACAGCTAGCAACGCGACCACCAGCAGCGTCTCCAGCGGATACTTCCGGGTGCGCGCGACGCGAGGGTCGTCGATGATCGACAGGAACTCCTCTGCTACCAGCGCGCGAAACTCGGTCTCCCTCATCAGCCCCTCCATCCTCCCCTTTTGGCGGAAGACGGCGGTAGACGATCACAAATCGAGCAAGCGAGCAATTCCTCACTCGTAGGGGATCGAAATCATTAAGGTTTAGATGCGATCGCCCTGGCGTTTCTCTCGGGTGGGCATTTTGATGTCCAAGAATTCCGCGAGCTCCTACCGGCTCATCCCTGGGGATCGAGCGCCAAAGCGCGATCGACATGCGGGTGTTGATATACTCAGGCGACCACGGGCAACTTGAGTACGAAGCGCGCGCCGGGGCTGTGGCTGGCGTCATATTCCACTTCCCCCCCGTGAGCGCGGGCGATGCCGCGAGCTATCGACAGGCCGAGACCCGAGCCCTCTTGATCGCCACTCTGACTCTTTGCACCTCGAAAAAAGGGCGCAAAGATCTTCGTGCGATCGGACTCGGAAATACCCTCACCTTGATCAGTCACTGAGATTTCCAAGCCGGCGTTCACGAGCGCGCAGGAGATTCGTACTTCGCCCTGAGAGGGCCCGTGCTGGGACGCGTTGTCGATAAGGTTGCGCAAGACGCGCACAAGCTCATGGCGGCGTCCTCGCACGCAGGTTTGGCTCACGCGCTCATCAGCGAGCTCAGCGACGATGCTCACCCCGCGCGCAGCACTCAAGCCTCGCGCCATCTTGGTCGCATCTCCCACCAAGTCCGAGGCTCTAACTACCTCGCTTTGCCCCCCGCCGTGCTTGTCCTGAATGCGCGCAAGGCTGAGAAGGTCTTCCGAGAGTCGAGCGAGTGCATCGACATCCTCCAAGATCATTTCCAAGGAGCGCTGGTACTCTTCAGGCTCACGCGGACGACGCAATGCGAACTGGAGCTCGCCGCGCAAGGTGGCCAAGGGTGAGCGCAGCTCGTGGGCGGCATGAGACACGAAGCTCTGCTGCGTTCGCACAAGCTCGGCGAGGCGCGCAACCATTTCATCCAGATCGCCAGCGAGCGCCCGTGTCTCCTGACTGTTGGTGGCCTGCACCCCTACCCTGGCGTCGAGATCACCGTGGGTGACCGCCCGAGCGACTTGGGCGATGGCCCCGACATCGCGCGCGAGCACGCCCCCAAGCCAGCGAGAGAACAGCGCCGTGACCATCATCGCGCCAAAGAACAACAAGGTCAGCACCCGATTTAGAAAGCGCAAATCCTCGGTGATACTGTGGCGAGACGCGGCGAACAGTAAGCTTTGGCCGTCTATACCAAACGGCAATACCACGCCGCGTAGCGCTTTCGTTCCCACCTGAAGGTTCATGGGCACGCCTTGCCAAGGGAGACTCTCGCGGGTCTCTATACCCAACTTGTCAAGAGTGGGAGCCTTGCCGAAGAAGATCTTTGATGCTGCAGTGATTTGACCGTCGAGGTCGTACACGACGAGATAGCGCGAGGTCGGCGTGAGTAACTCGGGCACCAGTGCGCCACCGTCAGAGAGCAGCAACTGTTGGACGCCATCGGAGAGAACCTCGCGTGCCGCTACGCTCGCCTGCTGAAAGAGCGCAAGGTCGAACGCCTCTACTTCGTCGCGCTGCACCAAGACATAGAGCCCGGCCAGGGAGAGGCCGAGCACGATCGCCGTGACCAGCGTCAGGCTAAGCATGAGTCTATTCTGAAGCTTCATCCGCAACGCTCATCCGGTAGCCCACACCACGCACCGTCTCGATCAAGCCTGCGTGCTCGCCCAGTTTCTCGCGTAGGTTCTTCACGTGCACCTCGAGGACATTGGACCCTGGGTCGAAGTGCATGTCCCAGAGCTTCGAGAGCAGCTCTGTACGTGGTACCACTCGATCGAGCTGCCCCGCGAGGTAAGTGAGCAGGGCAAGCTCCCGGGGCGTGAGTGACATAACCTTACCGTTGATGGACGCGCGACGTTCTTGTTGATCGATGCGCAGCGGTCCGACACGAAGAGCGCCGGCATTGCCTGCGCTGCGGCGGTGCAAGGCGCGCACGCGGGCCCACAACTCGCCTAGGTCGAACGGTTTTGGAAGATAGTCGTCCGCTCCGGCATCGAGGCCGACGACCCGCTCATTGACCTCAGCGCGTGCGGTGAGCATCAGTATGGGAACGCGCGATCCACGGGCGCGAAGTTCGCGACACACACCTATACCATCGAGCTCCGGCAACATCCAATCAAGGATCACGAGGTCGTAGCCAAGGGCGCGCACTTGAGTCAATGCGGTACGCCCGTCTCCCACTACGTCTACCACGTGGCCGTCCTCTGCCAGCGCGCGGAGTAGAAAGCTTGCGAGCTTGCGATTGTCCTCTACGACCAGGATCTTCATCAGCGCAGGATACCGTGCAAGCGCGCCACTTGCGACGCTGCGGGCGCACCCGGTCGAGTCTGAAGAGATCTTCATGTGCGGTTCAGGTCGTGGCGCGCAAGTTCCGCTACCAATAGGAGGCATGCGGCAAACGCCCTTAGGCTCCTTGTATCTCGCGCGACTGCTTCCCTACGTGGTGCTGCTCTCCCTATGGTTAGGCCCTGCCCGAGCGCAAGAGCCGGGGAGAGCGCGCGGACCTGCGGGGGTGTTTCAGCCCAGTGCTGCGCTCACGCTGTCTGACCTGGAGCGCGCGGTCGAGCTGGGTTTGCCCGAGCTTGAGGCGGCGCGCAGAAGCGTGGCCGTCGCCGCAGCGGATGTGCGCCAAAGCCGCCTGCTCCCGAACCCAACTCTCGACGCAGACTGGTCGACGATTCCTGTCGGCCAGACCAATCCTCGCGATCTCGATCGCCCCTATGCCAACGTGCCGAGCTACGGCGTGGGTGTGGGCTACACCTTTCCCCTCAAGAAGCGCGAATCAAGGCGGAGGCGTGCCGAAGCCATGGCGCGAGGTGCCGAAGCCGAGCTTGAAGCCGATACGCGCGGTGCGGCACTCGAGCTGGCGGAGGTACTGGGTGCCCTCGCGACAGCGACCCTGCGTCAACAAGGCATGACCGACCTCGTCGAGGCTGGAAAACACTCGGTCGAGCTCGTGCAAGCGCGGGTCAAAGCCACGTTTGGTGCACCGCTCGACGCCGATCGGATGACCGTGGAGGTACAACGCACCGAGCAGGCCCTGGCGGGCGTGACTGGAGAGATTAGCGAAGCGCTCTCGACCTGTTCGAGCTTGGTTGGGACTGTATGCCTCGGCTTTGCCGATCCAAGCGATGCGCGGGGCTACCTCAATCACTATATCGAGCTGACGCCACCACAGGCGCCACAACTGTCAGAGCGCGCGGACCTGCGCGCGCTGTCTGCGTACTCAGAAGCGATGCGTTCCGAGGTAAAGCTTGCGGATGCCGAGGCCATCCCCGATCCCACCGTAAGGCTCGGGTACGTGCATGATCGCTTCCTCTACTCGGGCAATCAGCGCAACTCCCTAAACGTGGGCGTGAGTATTCCCTTACCGTTGTTCGATCGCGGACAGGCCAGACGTGACGCCGCGCTAGCAAGCCAGGCTCACCTCGCTTCCGAACGCGACAAGCGGTTGTCCGTCGCGCAAACACGCGTGCCCGCGCTGATCGAGCGCTTGGCCTTCGAGCGCAGCCGCTGCACCCGCGTGGGCCAAGAGCTCATCCCGCATGCGCAAAGCGTGCTTGATAGTCTGCAGAGCGCCGCTGAGAAACAGCTCCTCCCACTCACCGACGTCATCCAGGCGCGCCGCGCCGTAGTCGAGTTGTACATCGATCAAGCCGATAGCTGCGGAGATGCTTTCCGGGCTGCCCTTTCCCTGTTGCGAGAAACATCCATGCGAGGAGCTGTTCCATGATTCCGGCCACCTACCGAACTCCCCTATGCGCGCTGTTGTGTGGCGCGGCATCCCTGCTCGGCGCAGCCTGCGAGCAGGAGGCAGGGGATCACGCTGAGACGGCCTACCGTGTGACCGAGAACCAGGTGCACATCAACCAGGAAGGTCCGGTCCAGTTCGACGTGGTCACCGCCACCTTAGGCACCTCACTCGCGCTGCCTTCCATCCCAGCTCGGGTGGAGCCAGTGGAATCCCAAATTTCACCGATCTTCGCGCCGCTCTCAGGGCGCGTGATCGAAACTCAGGTGCACCTTGGCGACAGGGTGTCGAAAGGTCAGCGTCTGGTACTCGTACGCACAGGCGAGCTGCCCACGCTTGAGCATGACGTGCGGGCCGCAGAGCTGTCCGTGCAGACGCGCGCCAATACCGTGCAACGTCTCGAGGGATTAGTTGCATCGCGAGCGGGCTCGCAAAATGATCTCATTGTCGCGCAGAGCGAGCTCGATCAAGCACGCCTCTCGGTCAAGGCGGCCAAGGCGAAAGTCGCGTCGCTGCAAATCGCTCGTGCCGATGATACCTCCTACTGGGTGCTCGCTGCGCGCAGTGGCAGCGTCGTGCAACTCGGTGCAGCGCCTGGGCTGCAGGTGGGCCCAGAATCGGCTGCGCTGCTTACGGTCGCCGACCTAAGCGCAGTGCTCGTGGTCGCCGACGTTCCTCAAGGTGACGCGGGGTCTCTGAGCAAGGGAGGTATCGCGCACATTTTTCTCGGCCAATCCGCGGCCGAAGCGGTCGAAGGGCGCATCGAGGTGATCTCCGAGGTCGTGGACCCCGCACGACAAACGGTGCCCGTGCGGATTCGGGTAGACAATCCCAATGGTAAGCTACGTCCGAATGCTTTCGTGACGCTGACCTTCGACTCCGAGCAGCGACAAGACGTTGTGCGCATTCCAGCAGCCTCGGTCGTACGAGACGGGGCGACGGCTGTGGTGTTCGTCGAGACGGCCCATGGCACCTTCGAGCGTCGTGCCGTAGAGGTTGGCCGACAGAACCACGACGAAGTGGAGGTCTCATCCGGTCTACGCAGCGGCGAGCGCGTGGTGAAGAGCGGCGCGTTACTATTGCTCAACGCGATCGACATCAGGGCTTAGATCCGTGCTTGAATCGCTCGTCTCATGGTCTCTTCAGAATCGCTTTGCCGTCGTGTTGACGGCCATGTTGATGCTCATCGCGGGCGCGTTTGCCTTCCGTGAAGTGAGCATCGAAGCCTTTCCAGACCCGACAGATACTCAGGTGAACATCATCACCTTGATGACGGGACAGCCGGCAGAGGAAATGGAGCGACAAGTCTCCGTACCGATTGAACGCGTGGTCAACGGCACCCCAGGATTGGCCCGCGTACGCTCCATTAACTTGTTCGGCTTGTCGTTCGTCACCCTGACCTTTCGGGACGGAGTCGAAGCGCTGTACGCGCGCGCGCAAACCTTGGAGCGCTTGCGCCTAGCGGAGCTGCCAGAGGGGGTCACACCCCAGCTCGGCTCCCTGTCCACACCTATCGGTGAGATCTATCGCTATACCTTGACCTCACCCACCAAGGATCCCATGGCGCTACGCACGCTCCAAGAGTGGGTGGTGCGCCCTCGTCTTTTGCGTGTCGAAGGCGTTGCGGATGTGGCCACGTATGGTGGCCTCCTGCGCGAGATACAAGTGCGCCCCGATCCCGTTGCGCTCGCTGCCAAGGGCATCGGCATCCATGACCTGTCCGAGGCACTCTCCGAAGCCTCGTTCAACGCTTCTGGCGGAGTGGTCGAACAGGGTACTGAGCAACTTGTGATCCGCAGTCAGGGCCTGTTCGCGAGTGTGGCAGATATCGGAAAAGTGGCGATTACCACACGCTCAGGCACGCCGATCTACGTATCAGACGTAGCTTCCGTGCAAGAAGGTTGGGCCCCGCGCCAGGGTATCGTCGGCCGGGGCAGCGACCACGACGCCGTGGAAGGGATCGTACTCATGCGGCGCGGCGAGAACCCGAGCCGCGTGCTCAGCGCCCTGCGCGAGCGCATCGAGGAGCTCAATCGCGACGTGCTGCCGGAGGGCACGCGCATCTGGACCTTCTATGATCGAACGGAGCTGGTATCGAGCACGCTTGAGACCGTCGGACGCAATCTGGCGGAGGGCGCAATCCTGGTCATCATCGTGTTGTTCGTGTTCCTGCTCGACCTGCGCGCAGCATTGATCGTCGCGGTCGTCATCCCGCTCTCGCTCGCGGCAGCCTTCGTCTACCTGCATCTACGCGGTATGTCCGCCAACCTTATCTCCATGGGGGCGGTCGACTTCGGCATCATTGTTGATGGTGCCGTGGTGATCATCGAAGCCATCGTGCACCGGCTGGGTCAGCGAGAACAACGGGGCGAGCCTCCCGAGGGCATCGCCGCCTGCATCGAACGCGCGGTCCGCGATGTGGTGCGTCCCACCGTGTTCTCGCTGCTGATTATCATCGCGGCCTACCTACCAATTTTCCTGCTGCAACGAGTGGAAGGACGGATCTTCGCGCCGCTTGCGCACACGGTGGTCGCGGCGCTACTCGGAAGCCTCGCTTTCTCGGTCACGCTCGTGCCTGTCCTCGCAACCTTCGCCTACCGGCGCAGCTACGCGCATCGCGAGTCGCCATTGCTGCGTTTCTTTGGGCGCATTTACCTGCCGAGCCTGCGCGCGGCCTTGCGGCGGCCGCTGCTTGTGGTCGGCGTCGCCACAGCTTCCCTCGCATTTTCAGTTCACCTGCTCGCTTCACGAGGCAGCGAGTTTCTACCTGAGCTCAACGAGGGTGCTCTCTATCTTACATTCACCCTTCCCTCCAACATCTCACTCACAGAGGGCAGGAAGCTTGCACCCACACTGTCGCGAATCCTCGACGACTTCCCAGAGGTGGAAAGCCACCTCAGCCAACTAGGCCGACCGGAAGATGGCACCGATCCCACCCTGTCCAGCAACCTGGAACTATTCGTCAAGCTGCGCCCGGCCACTGCTTGGCCCAAGGACACCCAGGATCTCGGCACGCTCATCGCCAAAATGAACCGCGCTTTTGCCACGATTCCTGGGATCGAGGTGAACTTCTCTCAGCCGATTCGCGACAACGTCAACGAGAACATCTCAGGCCAGTTCGGTCAGATCGCTCTCAAGATTTACGCAGACGATTTGCGCGTGCTGCAGCAGACCGCAGAGGCCACCAAGCAAGCGCTCGCCCAGGTTCCGGGCGTCGCCGACTTGGGCATCGTGAAAAGTGGCGAGGTCCCTCAGCTTCAGATCAAGCCGCGCCGTGAGTCTCTCGGCCGCTTCGGCCTTACCATGGGCGAGCTGCAAACCTTCCTGGCCACAGCGCTCGGAGGAAAAGATGTGGGAGAGCTGTGGGAGGGTGACCGCTCGTTCTCGGTGGTGCTGCGACTGCCGGAGTCAGCGCGTGACACCCTGGAGGAGATATCAGCATTGAGGGTTCCCACGCGCTCAGGGGTACTCATCCCGCTGCCCGCCGTCGCCGACGTAGGTGTGGACTATGGGCGCGCGTCGATCAATCGCGAAAATGGCCAACGCTACGTGGGCATTCGCATGAATGTACGCGGCCGCGACATAGGCACCTTCGTAGAAGAAGCTCAACGCGCCGTCACTGCCCACGTACCTAAGACGCAGGGCGTGACCATGGAATGGGGAGGTGAGTTCGAGTCCAAAGAGCGGGCCATGAAGCGTCTGCTCTTGGTGGTGCCTGTAGCGCTCGTGGTGACCCTGGGCTTGCTTTTCAACGCTTTCCAATCCTTACCATTGGCCTTACTGGTCCTGGTCAACGTTCCCTTTGCCTTGATTGGCGGAGCGGTAGGGTTGTGGTGGATGGACATGCCGGTGTCGATCGCTGCCGCAGTTGGTTTCATCGCTCTGGTCGGTCAAGCGTCGCTCAACGGCGTGCTCGTGCTGTCTGCGATCGAAGACCGACGCAAAGCGGGTGCGGAACTTGACGAAGCCATCATCAAAGGAGCTTCAGACCGCTTGCGCGCCGTGCTGATGACCGCAGCGCTCGCAGCGTTTGGTTTGGTCCCCGCCGCGATGTCGCGCGCCATGGGAGCTGAAACCCAGCGTCCGATCGCCGTAGTGATCGTCGGTGGCACCGTATCGGCCGCACTCCTGACGCTGATTGTCCTGCCAGTATTGTATCGGGTCACGGTAAAAATGCGGAGCACGCTGCGTTGAGTGATGTTCGCAGCGGTCAAATGGTGCCGCGGCGATCGATGTCAGATCGGCATTCATCAGGGTTCTTGCAGAGGATGCGGGCCGGCGGGATCGAGCGATGACCAAGTGCCCCATGCGCCAAGAAGCGCAGTGAACCTGACTTTCTTATCCACGCATGGGGCCGACCGCGGACAAGCGCAGTCTAACTTGGATCGCTAGCCTGCCGCACGGGTTGGATTCTTGGCCCCTTTTCGAGTGAGCCCCGGGAGAGATGGTATGCACGGCCTTACTTAAAGCTGCTTCCCGCCTCACGTACCAACGCGGCGCCGCTCGCGGAGATCGAAATAGGTTGGCGCGCAAATACTGGGGACTGGGCTTAACGACTGAAGCGGGCCCCGCGGCGGCACGCTCGCCTACCTCGTGCGGATGGGTGGGGTTGAGGTCCTGGTGCTGAGCACCGCCAACTTCATCGAGTCCGAGCTTATGGATATCCACCCCGACATTGCCATCGTCGCTACTGGGTTGCGCGAGGAGATTCATGATTACACCTGCCGGCTGATGCGCGTGCTTGGCGAGCCCGCTGTCGTCGTGACCAACCACTTTGACGATTGGCGCGCCCCATTTCAGGTGCGTGCACGCGAGCAGCACAGTGCAGGCACGCGCGCCGATCTCGATCGCTTCGAACAAGAGGTCCACGCCTGCTCGACGAACACGCGTGTAATCGTGCCCACGCACGACGCGGTCATGGCGCTGCCGTGAGCGCTAGACCGTTAGACTGCGACGCCTCGCTCGTGCGCGAAAAAGTGCGCTGCGCATCTCGCTTGAGCTCCTGAATCAGCGTGGAGAGTTTGCAGAGCGCAGCTGGAACCGCATCGTCAAGTCGCAGGTGCGGGTGCTCAAGCGCGTGCGGTTTTCGTTCCAAGATGCGGTTGTTGAAGCGACGATGCGACGGTAGGTCTGGCCAGGGGAGGCGTGCACGTCTTTGCGGGTGCTGCTCAGTCGTAGCAGGCGAGGTCGGCGTAGCTTAAGTCCTTCAGCGGTGCGGCCGTCGGTCCGCAGACCGGCCCGCACCAAGACTACGGGTAGCCAAAGGATGACCTCTCACTTTTAGAAAGCTAAGATCCTGAGTCAGCCTGCTCTGTCACACGTGGGAGTTCTGAACTACGTCGCGCGCAAGCTCGGGCGCGATGCCGCGCTGGATTGGCTCCGAAGCCCCACGATGACCCCGCTCGAATAAAGTATCGTCATCCAGTCACGCCCCTTGTACCACCACCGTCTCGGCCACCTTGTCGTGCAGACACTGACGGTTGGGGTCCCATAGGATCTGCAGAAATCCCAATAACCCGGTAAGCATGGACGCAGCATAGCCGTGCACGCGCTCCCACGAGCGCCACAGTGTCATCGGCTTGCCGTCGATCCGCGTCACCTGAATTCCAAACAGACGCTTGCCCGGCGTGCGCCCGTTCCAAAGCACCAGGAAGCCGACAAAGTACAGGTAGCTCCAGCCGACGCCAAACCCAAGGTCCTTAGCGCTCGCCTTGAGGAAATGCAGGATGCCGCGGCGCTCCTTGCGCGCAGCCTTCAGCTTCTTACGGAGCCGCTCCACCTTTTCCTCGAGCGCCGCGTTGCGCGTCTTCAGCGCCGCTCGTTGTTTCAGCGCTAGGTTGTCCGACTGCGCGCCGCTGGGTTGAGCCTGGCCCGCCACGGGGGTCGGCGCGCCCGGCAGGGCTACCTGAGCGGACTCGGACTGGTCCGCCGCGCTCGCCTCATTGTCATCGCCCCCATCATCTTCATCGGCTTTGTCTGCATCTGCATGGTCGGCTGTCTCTTCAGCACGGGTTAAATGTCGATCGCCGGCTGCGAGTAGCCAGCCTCCGGCGATCAAAGCAAAGCACAGACCGAGCGCCAAACTGATCCGCGCGGACTTCTGGCGCATCCAGCCAGGCGCGAAGGGTCGCCCAGCCGCCCAGTACAAAAGGCTCCCGGCGACGGCGCCTATCAGCAGCAGGTAAGAGCGGAAAGCGATGGTGATGACGGCTATCAGCGCCAGATCCACCAGGATCGCTCCGAGACGCTGCCGCCGGTGCGCCAGTGGCAGCAGGGCGACCTCCGGAGACAGGCTGAAGTGCTCGGCGTGCAAGTGCGGCTCGCTGCCGTGCGAGGCAACCTCGTGGGTTGTGGCGGGCGCAGCAGGGACCGGCCCGTCGAGGGAAGCCGGAGGACGGGCTGGTGCGTCAGGCGGCGGTGTGTCAGGCGGCGGTGCGTCAGGCGGCGGTGCGTCA
>JBBSJC010000250.1:0-11045 GCA_038257655.1 Polyangiales bacterium
AGGTCGGATCGGCGTCGAGGCGCCCCGCCTGCAAGGCGCGAAACCGCCGGAATACTGCCTGTATTTCAAGGTTTCGCAACGCCGCAGGCGGGGATGCGTCGGCGTCGAGGCGATCTGATTGTTTTGCGGCGGTCGCTTAGCCTGCGAGCCAGTGCTGCAGAGCGCTGAGCAGCAACAGCACGATCAGCGGCGACAGATCGATGCCCCCCGTCTTCCTCGGGTCGAGGATCGCGTGGATCGGCGCGTAGAGCGGGCCGGTGATCTGGCGGGTCAGGCTGCGGGGAAATTGGTCGGGGTCACGCATCACCCAGCTCAAGATGACATCAGCGAGGACGATGAAGCGTATGCCCTGGATGATCAGAACCAGTAGCGTCATGGTAGTTCAGGATACGTAGCACATCGGTTCCCGCCACGACTTGGGTCTCGCGTCGGATGCGAGATACGGCTTAGATTAGGGTGGATGCGCTTAGCTTGGGCCTCTTTGCGCGAGTTGCTCGCGAAAGCGAATCTCGAACAGCGCCAACGTGGTCTTACTGTCTGCGTCGAGCTCCACTTCCTGGCCGCACACGTTCGACCGCATGCACTGAGCAGGCCCAGTGATAGCGCCCAGGGCATGAGGAATGCGCAACGAAGCATGCCTATCAAGAGAGCAATGTGACCCAATAGGAGGCATTTATTGAACAATCGCTGGCCCGCCAGCGCTGGCGCATGCTTCCTTGCAGCTTGTCGACACGGGAAAAATGCAGCCAGACCGATGGCGACACGGCTACGTCTCCAGCAATAGTCGCGGCGATGGCTGCGGTGATGCTTGCTACGAGCCCCGAATGAAGGGTAAGTAGAACGTGTTCTCGCACGAACTGTGAATGGTAAGGTCACGCGGACCATATCAGCTTGCTTAACGCAGGAAGCCTTGGAGGTATCTGATGCATGCTTTCCTTCGACTTGGAGCTTCGTTTGGGTTGATGCCCGCATTCGTGTTGGGCGCCGTGGCGCTGTCTTCGTGCTCGGCGGATGACGCGGGTCGCGCCCGGGGCGTAGACGGCGTCAACGGTGTGGACACGGATGTCGACGGGGTAGACGGCGCAGACGCTTCTGCGGGGTCAACCGGCGGTGGGACAGGTACCACCGCCGGCAGCTCGGGCGGCCAAACTGGCAGCACAACGGGCGCTACGGGCACGACTGGCGCGGGCGGGGACACCGACGGCGGTGCGAGTGATGGCGAAGACAGCGGCGGCAGCACTGGTTTTCCTCCGATTAGTGACTCGACCAAAAATGGCCCCTTCCCGACCAACAATCCGCGTGGCGAGGCCGGCGGACCCAACTGTTCGATTCACCGTCCGGCGACTCTAGGCGAGAACGGACTGCGCCACCCCGTGATCATCTGGGGCATGGGCACCGGGGGCTTCAACACCTACCAGGCCGCGTTTGACCTCTGGGCCTCGAACGGTTTCATCGTGGCCGCGGCGCTACAAGGTGATGGCCAGGGCTCGGGCGTAGAGATGCTCGGCTGCCTTGACTACGTGTGCACGGAGTATGCGCCGAACATCGATTGTTCGCGCGTGGGAGCCTCTGGCCACTCACAGGGCGGCGGCGGCGCGCTGATGGTCGGGCAAGACCCACGGCTGCTCGCCACCGCACCCGTGCAGCCTTACATCGGCCAAGGCTTCGGCGGCTTCGACCAGGCTTCGCTTACAAAGCAGGTCGGCCCGATGCTGCTGCTTTCGGGCACAGCCGATACGATCGCCGCTCCGGCGCAGCATCAACAGCCAGTCTTTGAGACCACGAATGTACCGGTCTTTTGGGCCAACCTAGTCCGGGGCGATCACGTGGCCGAAGGCTTCAATGGCATCGCGGGCTACAGGGTGATGGTGCTCGAGTGGTTTGCGCTTCACCTGATGGGCGACAAGGCATTTCGCGCCAGATTCTATGGGCCAAGCTGTACTTACTGCAGCGACACGAAGTGGATGGTGCAGCGCGAAGGCATCAACTGATGGCCGCGAGTGTAGCCAAAAACCGCTACGCTCCTGACGGTGATGGCGTTTGACAGGGCCAGCCTTCGCCAGGTAAGTCAAAGGTAGTGCCCTCACGCCTCCTCGAACTCATCATCCAGGGCGTCCGCGCGGCGTACCTGCTCGCTTACATGCTCGCTTACATGCTCGCTTACATGCTCGCTTACACGCTCCGCGCCCGCGCCTTCACGCTCGCCCCTGTCAGCCGCGCATTCGGGCTGACGGCTTTGCTCGCCAGCTGCCTTGCCGACGGTTGTGTGTTCGCCGGCGACGAGGGCGATGGGGCGCCAGGCTCGAACGTGAGCGTGTCCTGCGATGCGCTCGACGATTGGGATCCCGCGTGGGCCAGCTTCGAAGACGAAGTGCTCGCGCTCTCGAACGAAGCGCGCGCCAAAGGTCACAACTGCGACGCCGAGGGACAGTTCGGGCCGGTCGCGCCGCTGAGTATGGAGCCTCGCCTGCGTTGCGCCGCACGCGGGCACTCGGCCTACATGGCTGAGCACGGCGAGTTCGGTCATACCCAGGCGCGCACGGGCACGGACCCGTTCGAGCGGATCGCAGCGACGGGCTACAGCCTTGAGGCCGCCGGCGAAAACATCGCGATAGGTCAACTCACGCCGGCCGAGGTGGTCGCGGGCTGGCTCGAGAGTGATGGCCACTGCGCGAACATCATGAGTCCGAAGTTTCGCGAGCTCGGCGTCGGCTACGCAGTGGGCTCGGGCGCACCGATCGGCAGCAACCAAGCGGCCTATTGGACCCAAGCCTTCGGCCGCCAGCCCTAAAGCGTGAGCTAATATTAGCGTTCACCGCCGGTGCCACCCAGCATGCTGCGAGAACAGTAAGGTCAGACTCGGCTGCAGTAGGGCGACCGACTGGCAGGCGACCAGCCAGCCAGAGCCCCGAACGGTGCTCCAGGCTTTTTTGAATCACCCCTTCACGTCCTTGCGCCCTAACGGCCACCAGCTAGAAGCTCGGCTCCCTCTTACGTTCGGAGACACATCGTGCGCAGCACATGGCTAGCGCTCGGTCTGTGGTTTGTGGCCTCGATGGCACAGGCGCAGGTTGAGCAAGGCGATTTCAAGCTTTCGATCGACACAGACGTTTTCAATCACTCGTCGCTCCTGGCGGAGAATGATGGAATCGAGGCATCGGCGACGACCCGCAACACTTCGTTCGGCCCCGGCGGCTCGGCGCTCGCTACCGGGCTACCTGGATACGTGGGCTTCGGGTTTGGGTACGTGATTCATCCGCGTTTAGTGCCTCAGCTGCACTTCGCGTTTGCCTTCTTATCGGGTGAGACCGAGTTCGAGGGTGAGGGAGAGAGCGAAAGCTTTGAGGAGCCGACTGAGACAAGCCTCATGCTCCGCCCCGAGCTTGAAATCGTGTTCAACCCCGATGGTGGCGCAGTGGGCTACGGGCTCGTCGGTTTTGATTATCGGCGCCTGAGTCAAGAGGAGGACGGACAAGACGGAGAGCCCGATTCGAGCGACTCCCTCAACGCGTATGGACCGACCCTGGGCCTTGGTGTGCATATCTTCGCCGGTCGCGCGAGTGTCGACCTTGCCGCCCATTACAGCTATTTGATCGTGAAGGTCGCGTCCGAATACGACGGGGAGAGCGAAGATAATGACAACGATCTCAGTGCTCACGTGTTCTCGCTCACCGCTGGTCTATCGCTCTGGCCATGAGCTGCGCGCTTACCCTTCCGGAATTCAGGCAAGGTGTTGGGGCATTCCATCAGTAGCTTTACCGGGACGCTGTCGCCTTACTATCCTCAGCGTGTCGCGCCCCGCGTCAAACCGTCGCGTTAGCTTTCACATTTCCTAACCAGGGCCGCCATCAGTGGCTCCATTGGTGATGCGGATCGCAGCGTCGACACGCAAAACGACCTTGGCATATCGCTCGCTTAGCGATGGCGCATGGCTCGACCCTTACCATGCGCGAAACTGCTAGTTGGCGTGATGCTGGTGCTGGCTGGCTGCGATTCAAACGCGCCCGCTTCCGATGCGACGCTCTGCCAAGGACCTGAGCTTTCGTCGGCCTTTGCCGCGGGCGCCGCGCTCAGCGAGCAAACGAGCGCAGCCGGCCGGCCGCGGGTCTCGTCCGAAGCGGAGGGCGCCTGCGCTCTCGCAGGCCTCAAGCAAGGTTTGTCGGGTCGCCGGCGTGACGGTGGCGGTGGTGGTGGCGGTCGTGCTGGACGTGACGAGCGCAGGCAGTGCAAGAGTGATGGCCGCTTCGTCGGCGAAACGGCTGCAGCACTGTTCTGTGACTTGTCGATAGCTCTTGGCGGCTTGGGCGAGGACGACCTGTTGATTCCCGGTCCTGAGAGCACCTGCAGTCGCGCCTTCGAGAGCGCTTGTCAACACGCGTTCGACAGGTCGATCGTCGACTACGCGGCCAGCGTGGGTGACCCGAGCGCCGACTGTACTGCCTTCACGCAAGGCGCATTCAAGTCCGCCTTTGAGATTGCGCGCTACAACCAGTGTCTCTTCTCGATCGGCAGTGAGCCGCCGCCTGTCGATGACTGCGCCGACGGCGCCTGCGAATGCCGCGACCAAGCGAGCTGCAAGCTCGACTGCCAGGGCGAGGGCTGCCGTGTGTCGTGCGAGCGCACCGACGCATGCGAGGCCAGTTGCGAAGATGGCTGCGACCTTGCCTGTCGTGACGTCTCGCGCTGCGAGCTGGCTGCAGGCGAAGACTCCCAGGTGTCATGCGAGCGTGCCCATGAGTGTGTAATTGCCTCGGAAGGCGGCGACACCAGCTGCCGCGATGTTGCGCACTGCGAAGCCGTAAAGCGTGGCCCCGGGACTCTGCGCTGCGAGCGCACAGGCCAGTGCGATCTAACCTGCGAGGGACCAGACTGTGACATCATCTGCAGTCGTGTAGGTAAGTGTCGCGCGCGCATCGATGCCGGCAGCGTACGCTGCGAGCACACCGGCAAGTGCGATGTCATCTGCAGCAACGGCCGCAGGCCGCATCGAACGCGTGACGGCCGCTTTGTCTGCGAAGCGCAAGACAGTAAGGACTGCAAGCCCCGCGGCAGGCGCTGAGCCCCCTAGAGCTCACTTCTGAGCTGAGAGTCACTCGACGGCCGGCGTATCCTCAGATACTCCTTAGTGCAGTAAGGTCTCCCCTCGCATACCCTGGGACGGATAGGAGGGCGTCAAACGCGCATCGCAAGCCGAGCGCCGGACGCCAGCTCATCGGGGAACATGCATCGGGGGAACATGCATCGGGGGAACATGCATCGAGGGAACATGCATCGGGGGCATATGCGCATTCTGTGGGTTGCTGCGGGCACATGGCTGCTCGCGGCCTGCATGACATCCGTCGCGTCCGAGCCGGAGGACTCGCTCGCGGGCGCGGCCGCAGCACTGACGAACAACGAACCACAACCGAACTCGCTCGGGTCGCATGCGTCGTTCAGCAGCACGGGCACCATCGCATCGAGCGGCGCGTTCTTCGACGATTTGGGCACGAACGGTCGCCGCTGTGTGACCTGCCATGGAGCCGATCAGGGATTCTCGATCACTCCGGCGCGGATCGCCCTCGCCTTTGCCCGCAGCGCTGGCAATGATCCGTTGTTTCGCCTGGTCGACGGCGCCGTTTCGCCCGACTCCGATGTGTCGACGCTGGCGGCGCGCAGGACGGCTTACGCCTTGCTCTTGCAGCGTGGACTTATCCGAGTGGGTATCGGCATGCCCGAGCGCGCCGAGTTCGAGCTTATCTCGATCGATGATCCGGCTGGTTATGCGAGCGCCAAAGAGTTGTCCTTGTTCCGCCGTCCGCTGCCGGCGACGAACCTGCGCTTCAATGCTCAGGTGATGTGGGATGGGCGTGAATCGCCCCTGTCGCGCACGTTCGACCAAGCACTGCTGCAACAGGCGGCCAATGCCACGTTGGGTCACGCGCAGGCGCGCACCCCCCTTACCCTTTCCAGCAAGCGTGCCATCGTCGACTTCGAGCTTGCGCTCACCACCGGACAGCTACGCGACGCTTTGGCGGGGTTGCTTTACGATCCGCGCGCAGGTCTGTTTGGCGGTCCTGAGCCACTGGCAAGCGAGCCGTTCTACGTAGGGATCAACGACCTGCTCGGCGATAGTAAGACCCGTGCGCCCCACGACCCTTCAATCTTCATGCTTTTTGATGGCTGGTCCGAGACCGCCGTCGATCCCAGCCCGAGCGCGCAGGCACGCGCCTCGATCGCGCGCGGTCAACGCATCTTCAACCGCAAGCGCTTTTCGATCCGAAACACGCGCGGCATCAACGATGATCCGGCCCTGGGCAATCCGGCCGAATTCATCGGAACCTGCGGCACCTGCCACAACGCGCCAAACGTCGGTAGCGGCTCCACTGGTTTGTTCTTTGACTTCGGCATAGGCAGTCCCACGCGCGCGGTAGCTGCCATGCCGCTCTATACCTTTCGCGAGCGGAGCACGGGCGCGACCGTCCAGACGACCGACCCGGGACGCGCGCTTGTCACCGGCAAATGGCGTGACATCCAGCGCTTCAAGGTGCCAGGGTTGCGCGGCCTGGCTGCGCGACCGCCATACTTTCATGACGGCCGCTCGATCACGCTTGTCGACGTGGTCAGCTTCTACGATGGACGTTTCCGAATGGGGATGAGCGCGAGCGAAAAGGCCGATTTGGTGGCGTTCCTCGGTGCCTTGTGATGTCGCTCGCTGAAACTTGCGGTTTGTAATCCCGGTCGTCCCGCTATTCAGGGGCAGGCGCTTGCGTCAGATCGTCGGCCAGCAGCGGATCGTAAGCGCACTGATTGTTGCGGGCCTGATCAAACACCTGCGCGAAAGGCGCGCGTACATAAGGTAAGCAGCGACCGAACGGGTTTGAGTAGTTGAGCGCAGTGGTTTCGAGGTTGGCGTCACAGCCGACCTCGAAGGTGAAGCCGCAGGTTGCGACAGGCCCGCGGATCAGGAGCTCGTCGAGACCGAGCCCGCGGAGTAGAATAGAAAGCTCGCAGTAAGCTATCGCCGCGATCTCACCGACGAACTGCCCTTCGAGAAAACAAGCATCAGCGCAGCTGTTGAACAGCCCGCCGACTTGCGACTCCATGCCGGCAACCATCCCCGCAAATCGGCACTGCAAGTAGGGGGTGGGGGCGGTCGTGGGTACGCTGCGCTGAATGGCCGTGGTGACCACGGATTCGAGATCCTCGATGCGATCACAGTCGCGAAGGCGCGACCAAGACTGCCGCACCAGACTTCCGCCGGCGCTGAACCCAGCTTGGTAGCCCTGCGCGTCTCGCGTTGCAGAACAGGCCGGCGGCACATCCAACGCCAACGCCTGACCACAGAGCGACCAGACTAGGCACACCACACTGAACGACGAAGCTCTTCTCATCTGCCTACCTTCATGCTGCGCACGCGCATCGATACGCGCGCGCCGCACCGGGAGCGCCCGGCGCAGTCAGGACACGCCAATTAATCTGAGTGTCTTGCACCACAGTCAAGCGGCTACACGCAAGCATAAACCCAAACAAAAACGACGATGTAGACTCAACAGATACACTCGGACGGCACGCATAAACCTTACCGTCTCACTCCCGCCGCCCCCCCCCACGCTATCTTCCGTCGCCAGCTTGTAACGTTGGGTGCACGGAGGAGTCACAGGGCGCGCGCACCATGCCTACCCCGGACTCGATTCAAGGAGCCCTGCCAACGACGGCAGCAGCCCACGTGGTCGAAGCTCCGCCCTACGTGCATGCCAACGTTCATCAAGACCAAAAACGGATTCGTGTCGGCTCGTGCGCGACGCTATGCGGCAGCCACACTGCTTGCAGTTTCGATCAGCGCGGGCGTCGGCCTGCTCTCGTCGAGCGACAGCGAAGCGTCGCGCGCGGCAGACGGCTCCTCCCAGCGGGCTTGGCTGCTGCCAGAAGTGCCGCTCGCGCAGCGAACCCAGCTGACGAACGACAGGAGCTTCAACGCCGAGGCCAGCATTCCGCCCCAGTGCTACACGAAGACCGAGGGGCGCCATAACCCCTGCTACACGTGCCACCAGATGTACGACAGGCGCGCAGCAGACCGGCTCAATCAACTCGATGATGGCGCGATCCAAGGCGACTACATTTTCTCCGACGTCGGTGAGACCAACCACTGGCAAAATCTGTTCGTCGATCGCAGCGCGTGGCTTGCCGCGATCGATGACGCGCAGATTCGCGCCTACGTCGACAGCGACAACTACACGGCCTTGCCGGCGCGTCTGCGCGCTAGCGGCTTCAAGGGGTTCGTCCCGGACCTTGCGGACTACCACGCGGGCGCCGCGGCCTTCGATCCACAAGGTCTAGCTCGCGATGGTAGCTTTTGGGTCGCCTTCCGATACAAACCATTTCTGGGCACGTTCTGGCCTACCAACGGCTCCACCGATGATGTCGTACTCCGTCTACCCCGTCCGTTTCGCGAGCTGCAAGGCAAGTTCGATCGGGACGTCTACTTCGTAAACCTTACCCTTGTAGAGCTCAACCTCAAAGACCTGGCGCAGGCGTCGATCTGGCCGGTCGACGAAGCCGCGCTGGGAGTCGACCTCGATGGCAATGGGATCCTATCGACTGCGACCCAGGTGCTGAAATCGAGTCATTATGTGGGCGATGCGCGCGAAAGCGCTTTATCGTTTCAGCAGGTACCGCAGGGCACGGAGATCATGCACTCCGTTCGTTACCTCGGGCTAGACGAACGCGACCGCGTGCTTGTGCCCAAGCGCATGAAGGAGCTGCGCTACATGCGTAAGGTCAACGTGCTCGAACGACACGTGATCGAGAGCCGCTACGCGAATGAGCGCAAAGAAAAGCTGCTCGGCGAGCTACCCAATTTCATCAGTCGCGGCGATCAAGGCTTCGACAATGGCTTGGGCTGGTTCGTGCAGGGCTTCGTCGAAGACTATGAGGGTGAGCTACGGCCGCAATCCCACGAGGAGGGGATGTTCTGCATGGGCTGTCACACCGCGATTGGCACGACGATCGACAGCACATTTTCGATCGCGCGGAAAGTCACAGGAGAAACCGGCTGGGGCTACATCGATTTGGTCGGCATGCGCGACGTGCCCACCGTGAGCGAGGCCGGTGGCGAGATCATGAACTATCTGAGGCGCGCCGGTGGCGGCAGCGAGCTGCGCGAAAACCCGGAGATGCGCGCGCGCTGGTTCAACGCCGATGGCAGTGTCAACACGCAGAAGGTCGAAGCGGCCGATGTCTACACGTTGCTTGCTCCCTCGGCGCGGCGCGCGCTCGATCTGAACAAGGCCTACACGCATATCGTTCGTCACCAAAGCTTCATCTCAGGGCGCGACGCCACCTGGATCCCTTCGCAGAACGTCTATCAGCAAGTGGATGGTAAAGTTGCCCCCCTCGAGTCCGCTTCGCGACATTACCATTGGGACCTGCGCCTGGACTGGTCGCAAGTGCCCGCGCCTACTCGCTGACTGCGGCCCTCTTCCTGCAGCGCGGTAACGCGCGCCTCACAAGGTAAGTAAAGACGCCGAGACGTCAAACGCGCTTCACGCACTCGTCACTCCTGCCCGCTAGCGTGGCAACCATCGCGAACAAATCAGCGGGATGGAACATGAAGCACAGACTCAGCGTAATAACGATTTCACTGGTGGCCACGTTTGCTGGCTGCGGTAGTGACGGTGACCAAGGCGCCAAGGGAAACGCGGGCGACGAAGGCGCGGAAGGATCGAAGGGTAGCGATGGCGCAACCGGCGACGACGGTACCCCCGGCGGCGACGGCGCGCAGGGTTCCAAGGGCAGCGATGGCGCCCAGGGGCCAAAGGGTGATGACGGTGCTCCCGGTGCCAATGGTCAGGATCTCGTGGGCGGCGCCAGGCTTATCCGGCTTGCCACCACGCCACTCGGCTCCGAGCTGACCGGCATGGAGAAGTCGGATAATGGCGACTTCTTCTTCAACATTCAGCACCCGAGCAGCTCGCTTCCAGGTGACGAGAGCAAGGCTGCGCTCGGTGCGTGGATCGGAGTCGATGTCGACGCGCTCGACCCACGCATGGCGTCCCTGAGCGTTCCTGACGCGACTTCGGCGGAAGCGCAGACCACGCGCGTGGCCGAGGGTTCATATCAAGTGCTGGGGCGCGAGGGCCAGACCTTTGCCGGCGCCCTGCCCTTCGGATTGGGCAACATGGTCAATGCAGCTGGCACGGCCGCGATCAAGCAAAGCAACAACCCAGACTTCAACGCCTTCCTTCCCAGCAATGCCGATGGTAGCCAGGGCTTTCTGTTCAGCGCGTGGGAAGACCGACCAGGCGGCGTATCGCGCCTGACTGTTGCCCGCGCGGCCGACGGGAGCTGGAACGTCACCGGCGCCATGAACGTCGATTTCAGCAGTGTCGGTGGCACGATGATCAACTGCTTCGGCAGCGTGTCGCCCTGGGGTACGCCGCTGACTGCGGAGGAGAACTACGAGGCGGAGAACACGGTGCGCTGGAACGACGCCACTTACTCGACCGGCTACCCCAATTACGCCGATGTGCAGAAGATCCAGGACTACCTGGGCGGCAGCTACCCCAATCCTTACGACTACGGCTACATCGTCGAGATCACAAAGCCAAAGGATGCGGCTCCAGTTCCCGTCAAGCACTTCACACTCGGCCGCACGGCCCATGAGAACCCGGTGGTGATGCCCGACCGTAAGACTGTCTACCTGACTGACGACGGTGGCTCCAAGGCATTTTATAAGTTCGTCGCCGACAATGCGGGCGAGCTTGGCGCGGGCACACTCTACGCCGCCAAAGTGACGCAGGATGCGACCAAGGACGGCGCCAAGGCCGGTTTCGACCTCGAATGGATCGAGCTTGCCCACGGCACAAATGCTCAGATCAAAACTTGGGTAGACTCCTACGACGGCATCGACGCAGGGGACTATGTCGCAGGCAGCACGAGCTACATCAGCGACGCTCAGGTCGCTACCTGGGCAGCCGGCGGCGCAGCGGATGACCGCGTGGCATTCCTCGAGACGCTGCGCGCGGCAAAGGCCAAGGGCGCCACTGTCGAGTTCAACAAGATGGAAG
>JBBSJC010000251.1:0-10951 GCA_038257655.1 Polyangiales bacterium
ACGCCCCTGGATCATGCGGACCTACGCAGGTCACAGCACTGCCCAGGCGTCCAATGAGTTGTTTCGGACGAACTTGGCGCGAGGCCAGACAGGTCTGAGTGTTGCGTTCGATCTGCCCACGCAGACCGGGTACGACTCCGATCATCCGCTTGCGCGCGGCGAGGTAGGTAAGGTCGGCGTCCCGATCGGCCACCTGAGCGACATGCGCACGTTGTTCGACCAGATCCCAATCGAGCGCATGAACACCTCGATGACGATCAATGCCACCGCTCCGTGGTTGCTTGCGCTTTACGTCGCGGTCGCCGAGGAGCGCGGCATCGACCCGAGCGTGCTGCAGGGCACCACACAGAACGATCTGATGAAAGAGTACCTGTCGCGCGGCACGTACATCTATCCGCCCGCAGCCAGCCTCAAGCTCACCACCGACGTCATCGCCTTTACCGTGCGCAACATGCCGCAGTGGAATCCGATGAACGTGTGCAGCTATCACCTGCAAGAGGCCGGCGCGACGCCCGCGCAGGAGCTCGCTTACGCTTTGCTCACGGCGATTACGATCCTCGATGCGGTGCAGAAGAGCGGCCAGTTGCCCGCCGATCAGATGGGCCCCGTGGTTGAGCGCATCAGCTTCTTCGTCAACGCCGGCATCCGCTTCGTCGACGAGATGTGCAAAATGCGCGCATTCGTCAAACTGTGGGACGAGATCACGCGCGAGCGCTACGGCGTGACGGACGCGAAACAGCGGCGCTTGCGCTACGGCGTGCAGGTCAACTCGCTCGGCCTGACTGAGCAGCAGCCGGAAAACAACATCATCCGCATCATTCTCGAGATGCTCGCGGTCACACTCAGTAAGAACGCCCGCGCCCGCGCCGTGCAGCTGCCCGCATGGAACGAGGCGCTCGGTTTGCCGCGCCCCTGGGACCAGCAGTGGTCGTTGCGCGCGCAACAAATCCTGGCTTTCGAAAGCGACTTGCTCGAGCACGGCGACATCTTCGACGGCAGCATCGTGGTCGAAAAGCGGGTCAGCGAGCTGTGTGCCGAAGCCAAAAGCGAAATCGACGACATTCTGCAGCGCGGGGGTGCGGTTGCCGCCGTCGAAGCTGGCGTGATCAAGCAGCGTCTGGTCGAGAGCAACGCCAAGCGTTTGGCCGCGATCGAAGCCGGCGATCAAACCGTGGTCGGTATCAACGCCTACGTGGAGACTGCGCCTTCGCCGCTGACGGAGAATCTCGACGCCGCGATCATGGTGGTCGATCCGGCGGTCGAAGCTGCGCAGATCAAGAGTCTGCAAGCCTTTCGTGCCAGTCGAGACAGTAAGGCTGTCGCCGAGGCGCTCGATGGCCTGCGGGCCGCCGTAAAGGCGGGCGAAAACGTGATGCCGCCGTCGATTCGTGCGGCCAAGGCCGGCGTGACCACGGGCGAATGGGCCGGCGCACTGCGCGAAACGCTGGGCGAGTATCGAGCGCCCACGGGCGTGGTTGGCGCGACGTTGACCGCTGCGCGCACGAGTGAAAAGAGCGCAGGCGAAGTGGCGCGTCTGCGCGAACGACTGGGCAGCCTCGAGCAAAAGCTCGGTCGCAGGCCGCGTCTGCTCGTGGGCAAGCCCGGTCTCGATGGCCACAGCAACGGCGCCGAGCAGATCGCGCTCAAGGCTCGCGATGTGGGCTTCGAGGTGATCTACGAAGGCATCCGCGTCACACCCGCGCAGATCGTGGCGAGCGCCCTCGAAGAAGGCGTGCACGTGATCGGTTTGTCGATCCTGAGCGGCTCGCACCTTGAGCTTGTGCCCGAGGTGATCGAGCGCCTGCGCAAGGCGGGTATCGCGCACGTGCCGGTGGTGCTCGGCGGCATCATCCCCGAGAGCGATGCCAGGCGTCTGGTCGAGCAAGGCGTGGCACGCGTCTACACGCCCAAAGACTTCGAGCTCAACACGATCATGGCGGACCTTGCCGATCTCGTGGAGGGTGCTGCTGAAGTAAGCCATGTCAGCTGACCTCCGCACAAATACCGTAAGTGAGCTGTCGCGGGGCATCCGTGCGCGCGACAAGACGAGCATCGCGCGCGCGCTCAACACGATCGAGAACCGGCGCAGCGACGCCGAGCGCGAAGTGGCCGCTCTTTTGACCGTGCTCGCAGAAGACCTTGCCCAAGGCCCAGGACAAGCGGGAAAAGCCGCTCTCGGCCATCGCATCGGCATCACCGGGCCGCCCGGCGTGGGCAAAAGCAGTCTGGTTGCGGTGCTCGCTCGCACCTTGCGCGAGCAGGGGCGCACGGTCGGTGTCGTCGCGGTGGACCCATCGAGCATGCGCTCCGGTGGTGCGCTGCTCGGCGATCGCGCACGCATGGCTTTCGACCCTCAGGATCAGGGGCTGTTCGTACGCTCGCTTGCTACACAGGGAGTCTTTGGCGGCCTTGCCCACGCGGCGTACGCTGCGGTCGAAGTGCTGGCTGCGGCCTACGATCTCGTGCTGATCGAAACCGTGGGCGTCGGGCAGACCGAGACTGCGGTGGCCCACGTCGCTGACACCGTCGCGCTCGTCGTACAGCCCGGTTCCGGCGACGTGCTTCAGTTCTTGAAAGCGGGCGTGATGGAAATCCCCGACCTGCTGATCGTCAATAAGCTTGACCAAGGCAAAACCGCGAGCCAAGCGGCCAGCGATCTGCGGGTGGCGTTGTCGACCCTGCATCAGATCGGAGCAGGGCAGGGTGACACTCAGGTCCTGCTCACGAGCGCCCGTGACCGCATCGGTTTCGAGGAGCTGGCCCATGCGCTCCATGATCACCGCATGCAGCTCGGCAACGAAGGCATTTTGGCGCGACGTTCCGCAGGCCGCCTTGCCTGGGCCATTGATTTTGTGACGCGCCGCATCGGCAGTGTCGGCCTGGACACATTGGGGGGCGGCGCCGCGGTGCACGCTGAGCTGGCGCTGGCCTTGGCGGCAGGAGTCTCGCCGCTCACGGCAGCCCACAGCCTGGTCGATCACCTGCTCGTCAGGCGACGCTGAGCCCTGGCAACCCCTCGGCGTGCCATGTACGCGTGCCGGCGTGCGTCGAACCAGCGCGCCCAAGCGGGTCGAAGCACGGTCCGCTTGGGTCCGGCCGCGGACTCGTGTGGATGCGCATCGGCGTGGGGACGAGTGCACGGGTAGACGCCTTTACAGATTGACTGAGTTTGGTCTTGACCAGTTGACTATCACAGATAGAACGACGGTCAACCCCGGTATGTGGCTGTAAATTGGCGATAATCAGATTTTACACGGCTGATTTCTCGTGCTTTACTAGTTAATCGCTTGGTAAATCCGCCGCCATCGTAAGCAAACGAAAGACTGCATGAAGAATACACACGCCCACATGGGCACACGCTTGCGGGAGTTGCGGGTCACGCGCGGTCTGCAGCAGGGCGAAGTTGCGCGCCGGCTCGGCGTGTCGCCCGCCTACCTCAGCCTGATTGAAAAAGACAAGCGTGCCGTGCAGCTGCCGCTCCTGTTCAAGGCCCTGGAGCTGTACGGCTCGGGCATGGAGGAGTTCATGCAGAGCCTGGGCGAGCGGCGCGTCGACGACGGCCTTGCGCGTTTGCTCGATGAGCCGCTTCTGCGTTCGTTGAACCTGAGCGAGGACGACCTGGCGCAACTGGGGTCTGAGCCGCGCATGGCGACCACGGTCACGGCCCTGTTCAACATGTACAAGAACACGCGGGGTCAACTCGACAACTTGCTTTCCCAATTGGCCAAGCAAGAACGCGACACGATGGGCTCGACGGGCATGGCCTTCGACTACAACCCGTTCGACGAGGTCACGGATTTTCTCGAGGCCCACGACAACTGGTTTGGCTTACTCGAAGACCGTGCCGATCAAGTGCGCAAGGACTTCAAGCTTCCCCAGCGCTACACGAGCGATGCCTTGGCCGACGTGCTGTCGCGCATGGGCGTCGAAGTCCAGCTCGTTCAGCCGGGCGACACGAGCTCCGTCGTACGGCGTTGGGATCCAGACGGTCCGCGCCTGACGCTGACGTCGACCATGTTCGAGCAGCGTTTGAAGTTTCAGCTCGCCCATACCATCGGCCTGTGGCTGATGGACCAAGAGGGGCTGCACGAGCAGGTCACGAAAAACTTCCGCACGCGTCATACCGAGACGCCGCGTTTGATCAAGATTCACCTGGCGAACTATTTTGCGGGCGCCTTGATGCTGCCCTATGGTGACTTCTTCAGCGAAGTCACGCGCACGCGCTACGACCTCGAGCATCTCGCAAGTTACTTCGAGAGCTCCTTCGAGACGGTGGCCCATCGTGTCTGCAATCTGAATGATCCGCAGCGCCGCGCAGTGCCGATGCATTTTCTGCGCGTCGACGTCGCCGGCAACATCTCCAAGCGCTACGGCGGTCGTACAGGTATTCAGTTCCCGCACGGTACGGGCAGCTGCCCCAAGCTTGCGGTGCATCTGGCGTTCTTGAACCCGAGCCAGATTACCAAGCAGTATTCGGTGTTTCCTGACGGTTCGGAATACTTCTGTGTGGCCAAGGTCGTCAAGCAGCCGCACCAAGGCTCGCTCGTGCGCGGCACCGTGTACGCGATCGGTGTCGGGACCAACGCCGCGAATGCCAAGCAGATGTGTTACGCCGACGACATGCCGTTTGCGGATCCCCGCAAAATGGCGGTCGCGGTCGGCACCACCTGCCGATTCTGTGAGCGGACCGACTGCAATCAGCGCGCCGCACCCAGTTACAAGTTCGCTTTCCGCGTCGATGAGTACACGAAGAAGGACAATTTCTTTTCGCCGCTCGTGTCAGGCGATCATGAAGACGCTCCGCCAGCCAAGCGTCGTCGTGCCCTGGCCGTGATCGATACCGAAGAGAGCGACTGATGCGTTGACAGTCCGAAGGCTGGCCGATACATGGCTGCCATGGGTGAGTTCGCGGATCGTTTGAATGCGGCTATCGCGCGCCATCGGGCGCCCTGCGTGGTCGGGCTCGACCCGGTGCTCGAGTACATCCCAGACGATTTTCTGCGTGAATGTGGGCTCTCCCGCGCAGGAGACTTGGAAGAGCGCGCGCGTGCGATCGAAGCCTATTGTCTGATGACGCTCGAAGCCGTGCATGGCCTGGTGCCCGCGGTGAAACCTCAGATGGCCTACTTCGAGCCTTACGGTTCATTCGGCATGCGCGCCTTGGAACGCTGCATCGAGATGGCGCGCGCCCTCGACATGCTGGTGCTGCTCGATGGCAAGCGCGGCGACATCGGTAGCACGTCGAAGGCTTACGCAGACGCTTACCTCGCGCGCACGCCAGCGAGGCCCTTCGAGGTCGACTGCATGACGCTCAATCCTTACTTGGGTCGAGATAGTCTTGAGCCCTTCGTCGATGTGGCGCTCGAGAATGGTAAGGGGCTGTTCGTGTGCGTGCGGACCTCGAACGCGGGCGCAGACGTAATCCAAACCCAGCGCAGCGAAGATGGCCGCTACCTCTATGAAGTGGTGGCCGATCTCGTCAACGAGCTGAATGCACGCCAAATTGGCGAAAGTGGCTTTGGCAGCGTAGGCGCGGTCGTCGGAGCCACGCAGGCAGACGCCGCGCGCAAATTACGTGCGCGTATGCCGAAGGTCCTGTTCCTCGTGCCAGGTTTTGGTGCCCAAGGCGGTGCGCTCGATACGGTGCGCGCCTGTTTCGATCAACGTGGTGAAGGCGCGATCGTGAACAGCTCACGTGCAATCATGTATCCAGGGCGATTTGGTGGCGCGAGCAATGAGACGGGCCGAGCGGCGATTCGCGCTGCGGCCGAAGATTTAGTATCCGCTGTGCGCAGCGTGTCGAGCGCGCGCGATTGAGCTGCGAGCGGCGACGGAAGGGTCCGCCCTTCGGCCGCGCCAGCCAGTTTCGCAGAAATTGGTTATGTTGACAATGTAAATATCGGTTGTTTTCAGGGACTACCACGTTTAAACCGCTTAAGCTCCTACGCAAGATGCGAGCCTGCGCGAAAACAAAGGAATGCTCGCGTGCGCAGCCTTGATGGCGCGCGAAACCGCAACCTATGGTTGGCAGTGGTTGCACCCTGCGGTTGCGCATCGCGGTTGCACACCGCTCGCGCGGTATAAGGGACCCCGCCTTTGGTGGGGAGGCTCCGTGCCTTGATGACGGGCCGGTACGTGGGCCAGCGCTGTCACGCGGACGCGGCGGCAAAATGTCGCACACTTGGGGCGCTGCGTGGCCGAGGCAAAACCCACCTATGCCCAGCGATCGTATACGAGATCGCGCGGCGCGGACGGGTCCGTCTATTTCACCTCTACCGCCATGCTCGTGCAGCGCCTTCTGCGCGCCGCACATCACTACGGCGCGGCGTACGACGCTTCCACCGTCAATGGGACCGGATCGCTCATCGCTTCCTGTCGTCCATCGGTAGACCACACGACCACGTGATACACGCCTCCGGTGAGCGCGGGTCCGTCGTACCGGACGGATAGATCAGGTGTTTGCGGCGATCGCCAGACGAGTCCGAAGCCGTATGCCATGTGATTGCGAACTTCGACGCGATACTCCGTCCAGATGCCCGGATTGTTCACGCGCGGCCAAGTGACGGTGAATCTATTGCCGATGGGGATCGTGCTCGGAGTCAATACAATCGCCCTTGGTTTGGGCGGTGACGGCTCGTCGGTCACAACCAGATCCACGGGCGCGCTCGACGTGCGCTGACCGTGCATGTCGGTCGCCACGACTGCGACTTGATAGGTCCCGGACTGCGGAAGGCGCGGCCCGTTGTACGTCACGCTAAGATTGGGCGTGGACCGGCTCGCCCATACGAGACCGTAACCGAATGTCGCGTGGTTGTGCAGTTCGACCTGATACTCGGTCCATACCTTGGGGTTGGGCACGCGATCCCAGCTCACCGTAAACGGCGAGCTCCGGTTGATCCTATTTGGACCCACCCGCACGTTCGCGGGGGGCAACGGCGGCGGTATGCTTTGTTGCACGGTAAGCGGCGTAGGCTCGCTCGATGTCTCTTGGCCAAAGATATCGGTGGCGACTACGACGACGTGATACGTGCCGGTCTGCGGCAGCCGCGGTCCGTCGTACACCAACTGTAGATCCGGCGTAGAGGTCGCGCTCTCCCAGATCAGGCCGAAGCCGAAGTCGCGGTGATAGCGCAACTGCACCTTATATTCGGTCCACACGCCCGGATTCACCACGCGGTCCCAGCTCGCAATGAACCCGCCATCGCGGCCAATACGCGCGGGTGCCAAACGAATGCTGCGCGGCGGCGGAGGCGATGGCGGCGCATGGCGGGCGACCAGCGGGACCGGTTCGCTGCTCGCTTGTTGCCCGTTGATGTCGACCGCCACGACGACGACATGGAACGTACCTTCCTGGGGCAACGGCGGTCCGTCGTAGGTAATCGAGGTGTTGGGCGTGGTCCCGGCGGATGCCCACACCAAACCGAAGCCGAACTCGCGATGATAGCGGATCTCGACTTTGTATTCGGTCCAGATGCCCGGGTTGTCGACGCGTGGCCAGCTGATCGTGAACGGCTGAGCGGGCCGGACCGGATTCGGGTTGATGACGATATCGGACGGTGGCGGTGGCGGCAGCAGCGGAATCGGACCAAACGCCTTGCCGACATTAAAGTTCGCCTTGAGGCTGTCGGCGAATGCTTTGGCGATCACGTACTCCCCACGCGCATTGGGATGAGTACCGTCGTAAGTATCCGTGGACCAGTTCCATGCGCCGGCCACGTTGGCGGTCACGACGCGCGAGGCTGGCGTCGACAGCGAACCTGCGAGCTGGGCGAGTAGTTGGCTGTAGCGCTGGGCCTTGGCATCGTCGATAGACCTCGTGGCGCCGATCTGCCCGAGCACGACGTCGACGTCGGGTCGGCAGCGCCTGGCATTTGCGACCAGCGTGGCGATGGAATCGCGCGCCTGCTCGGGCGTTCCTGCCCACCACGTCAGATCGTTGGTACCCAGATGGACAAGCAATACATCCGGCCAATGGGCGCTGATCTGGTCCTCGATCAGATTGGCCGCTTCGAACGCCGCTTGCCCCCATTTCGCAGCGTGCTGCGTGTCCCAGCCGGCCACCGCGTAGCCACCACCTCCAGATGGCTTGCTGTACGGACCCACGAAATCATAGCGAACCGCGGAGGTTCGAAAATGCTCGCCCAGGCGATAGCGCCAGGTGTAGTCACCCGCCCTGCCGTGCGTGATCGAGTCACCCACGGGCATGACGTGGAGCCCTGAGTAGATCGTGTTGCCCTCGCCATAGACCACTTCGTGGTTGCCCTGCGCATCCTTCCGAATCGTCGCCAACACGCCATCCCGCACAAAGGTGTCGCACCTCTCCTCCGCCCAAACATATCGGGGCTGATTCGCGTCTCCGACCGGGCCACCCGAGGGTACGTTGCGCAGCGCATCCTCTCCGAGCGACAGTCCCAGCTCGTTGTTGTTCTCATCCATGACCCGTTCGTCGTGCGGATTGCACGCCACCTGCTCGTGGCGCTCCAGGAAGCCCCGCGCCTTGTCTTCAGTCATCGCGATACGCAGCCGCGCACTCCAATAGCAATGACGGAAGGCATCGCGTTGCCAGTCCCTTAGATCTCGTACGTTCGGATTGGTGTCCGGCCAAAGCCGATTCTGTGCGTCGTTCGCGCCTCGTGCCGCATGCAGCCCATAGGCTTCGACACAGTCGAGTAGGTTGCTCGCACTCTGCTGGCACCAACTCATCTCGGCCTCGTACAGCGGTGTCGGCACTTCGACATCGATGCAGATCGTGCGGTCGACCGTACAGATCGGTATCGTGATCGGGGCTCGGGCTTGGGCCTGCGTCTGCCCAGGTGCAAGCTGAGCCACGAGCAGCGCTATCCACATCACCCTCAATGCCATACGGTCCGGGTTCAAGACGGCCGCGAACGAACGAGCAACGAATCTCATGTCCGTGAATCCTTCATGCGAGAGCTCCTCGCGTGTGCTTCGTAGAGCGCGCTGCAGCGTACC
This sequence comes from Polyangiales bacterium, assembly GCA_038257655.1. Classification (GTDB taxonomy): domain Bacteria; phylum Myxococcota_A; class Polyangia; order Polyangiales; family DASUME01; genus DASUME01. The sequence continues at coordinate 8,974 of JBBSJC010000251.1, forward strand.
AGCGCTGCAGGTAAGTCCATTGTCGGGGAGCGCGCCTGGTGACCCGCGCTTCACAATCTCGTGTGCATGAGCCCAACGACGCCGCAGCGCAAGGGCGCGGGCAGCTGATAGGCCGCACAAACCTAGTCTCCCGGTTCACTCCCGCTCATCGGTCGGACTCTAAGCCGTTTCCTTGGGCGCCACGTTCGCGGAACTCCTACCGCGGCGGGCTGATGTTTACCTTCGGGCATAACGTCTTGGTGTGAAGCCTAATCCGGCCCGCCGATACCACTACCGGGGTGGACGCTGGGCTGCCCTTTACCATTCACCTGGCTCGAGACCATACTGCTCCCCGAGGGCGAAGCCGATCGCAGCGACTGCGTGGTCACCATGGACAGCGCGCGCTTACCATCCATCGTCGTCGACGGGTAATGCTTCTCCGACGACTCCACCACGATCACCGCATCGAGCTCCAGCCCCTCCACCTGTCGCGAGCGCTACTGGTCGCTGCTCTCGCTATGCAATGTCGTCACCTGGTGAAGCTGCCAGCTGAAGCGGTGAAGGGTGGTGAAGCTGCCACCACATTTCACATGGATGCCCGGCCCTACGCAAGATGCGAGCCGGCGAGAAAACAGCGGAATGCTCGCGTGCGCAGCCTTGATGGCGCGCGAAACCGCAACCTATGGTTGGCAGTGGTTGCACCATGCGGTTGCGCATCGCGGTTGCACACCGCTCGCGCGGTATAAGGGACACGGGCCGGTACGTGGGGCAACGCTGTAGCGCGGACGCGGCGGCAAAAAGTCGCGCCTGGCTGCAATCCGCGCTCCAACGCACGCATGAACGCGTCTACGCTCAGCGCGCGTTCTCGGGTGGATGCTCTTTGTACCAGGCGGCGATATCGGGCATCGAGGGCTCGAACACGCCGGGGAAAAAGTTGAGCACCCCCGCCCGCGCGTCGCTGCGGTTCTCGAAGTCGTGGGTCACCCCGCCCGGCACCAGCACGAGCGCGCCCTTGGGCGCATCGACCCAGCGATCGCCGACGAGCAAGCTCATCGTCCCTTCGATCACATAGAACACGTCGTCTTCAGGATGCGAGTGCGCGCCGGGGCCCTTGGTGTTCGGCTCTAACCACCACTCAGAGATTGAGTACGCGTTGGCGGTCTCGGCTTCATCGGCCTTGAACACACTGCTGATGCGTCCGCCCTTCGGCCGCGCCAGCCAGTTTCGCAGAAAATTGGTTATGTTGACAATGTAAATATCGGTTGTTTTCAGGGACTACCACGTTTAAACCGCTTAAGCTCTTGCATCGCCATGCCCGCATACGATCACAACGCTCGAGCCTGGCAACTTTTTGACAAAACCGCCCCTCCCGCCCGACATCGACTGATCACCTACTTCTGGGGAGCTGTACTTAGCGTGCCCCGACCGGCGGATTCGGCGTCGGCCGCTGGCGGAACGCCAACCAGGGATGGGTCGCCGCGGAACGCCAACCAGGGGTGGGTCGCCCTTTCGGTCAGCACCTTACACACCCAGTCTGGCAGCCCTATCACAAGCGCGGCCGCGCCATCGCTTCGGGAGGCTCCAGGATGCTCGGGCAGCCGTCTGGGCCCCGCGTGTACAGCCTGGGGCCGCTCGATTCGATCCTGCTCGCTGCGCTCGGCATCACCACATCCGGGTCGCCTGCCCAGCGCACGACCAACGACACCACTGCACCGTCCGCCTGCTCGACGCCCGACCAGACCTCCACGCTCTCATGGGGTCGCAGCGGATCGCCGAAGTAGGCGGGGTCCGTCAGGTAGGTCGGCACCTCCACGTGGTAGAGCCCTGCGCCGAGCGAACTGAGGTAACATTCGGGGCAGGACGGCTTGCCCGGCGCGGGCTTGTCCAAGATTGGACACCAGCGGCGCGGCGGCCGCGCAATGGCCGCGGACATCCGCGTTAGCGCCTGGTCCGCGCCATCGATGGCCTGCTCGTCCGCGACGGGCAGCGCGCAGGCGGC
>JBBSJC010000252.1:0-10870 GCA_038257655.1 Polyangiales bacterium
AGCGTTTTCTGCAGAAAATCGGTTGCAACACACTGATCCGTGGCCACGAAAAAGTGAACGAGGGCTTTGAGCGCGTTTACGACGATCCGGGCGTTTTGCTGCTGACGCTGTTCTCGTCGGGTGGCTCCGACAACGAGGACCTGCCGGCGAGCTCCAGCTATCGCCAAGTCACGCCCATGGCGCTTACGATCACGCATCAAGATGGTAAGAGTGAGCTCGTGCCCTGGGCGATCGATTACAAACCGTACAACGATCCAGAGCGCAATGGCTTCTTTCAACGCCCCCCCGAGCTGCGCTTTGGCGGCTGACCTGCCGCTGCGTAAAGCAGAGACCTAAGTCAGCTGCACGAGCCGGCTGCTCAATCGGCTGCGCGATCGCGCTACGGCGTAACGGGCTGTGCTGCCCTGACGACTGCCCGTTTCGGTTGTGGATGCTGGCTTCATCGCGCATCCTCGGAGGACCATGAGCCGTTCCAAAAATCCCGAGGCCGCGCTGCGAGATCACATCGAGCGCAGCCCCGAACAGATGACTGAGGCCGAGTCGCACGTGCGCGGCATCCTGCGCTTTCTCGGCGAAGACCCGGAGCGCGAGGGCCTGCAAGACACGCCCGCACGCGTGGTGCGCGCCATGTCCGAGCACTTTGCAGGCTACGGACAAGATCCGGGGCAATACCTCGACCGAACCTTCGAAGAAGTAGAAGGCTATGACGAGCTTGTGCTCGTGAGCGACATCGAGCTCTTCAGCCACTGCGAGCACCACATGGTGCCCTTCGTCGGTAAGGCTCACGTCGCGTACATCCCGAATGGACGCGTGGTCGGCCTGAGCAAACTGGCACGCGTGGTCGACGTTTACGCCAAGCGCTTGCAGGTGCAAGAAAAGCTAACGAAGCAAATCGCGGACGCTATCCAAACCCATTTGCAGCCCCAGGGCGTGGCCGTGATCATGCAGTGTCAACACTTCTGCATGTGTTATCGGGGCGTGAAAAAACCTGGCTCTTGGACCACGACGAGCAAGTTGCACGGCATCTTTCTGAACGATTCGGCGGCGCGCATGGAGCTGTTCACATTGATCGGCATGAAGCGCGGGATCGGTGATTGACGTGAATGTCGGCGCTGTCGATATCGGAACCAACTCCGCGCGCCTGTTGATCACGGATGCTCAGGGGCGCGAGATAGTGCGCGAGATGCATATCACTCGGCTCGGTCAGGGCGTGGATGTGACGGGTGCGCTTCATCCGGATGCGATCGAACGCACCGTGAGCGTGCTCGTTCAATACGGCGCACTTCTGCGCGAACACCAGGCGACGCGCATTCGCGCGACGGCCACGAGCGCCGCGCGCGATGCGAGCAATCGCGATTTGTTCTTCAGTGCGGCCCAGACGGCGTTGTCCGTGCTGCCCGAGCTGTTACCGGGCGAACAGGAAGCGCTGCTGTCGTTTCGCGGCGCCACGCAAGGGCTCGATCTCGCGCTCGGCCCGTTTCTGATCGTAGACATCGGGGGCGGTTCCACCGAATTCGTGCTCGGCCAAACCGAACCCGAAGCGCTGATCTCGGTCGACATGGGCTGCGTGCGCATGACGGAACGCCATCTACGCAGCGATCCGCCCACCCCTGAGCAGATCGAGGCTTGTCTCGAGGATGTGAAGCAGATCCTCAAGCGCGTGCGCGCCCAGATCCCCGTCGAGCGCGCGCGCCGGATGATCGGTCTCGCGGGCACGATAACCACCTTGGGCGCGATGGCCAAGGGCTTGAAGCACTACGACCCGACGCAGAGCCACGGCATGACGCTGACGCGCGTACAGGTAGAAGGATTGTTCGCGCAGCTCGCAAGCGCAGACCTCGAAACGCGACGTAAGATTTTGCCGGATCCAAAGCGCGCCGATGTGATCGTAGGCGGCGCGGCGGTGCTGCTCACGTTGTTGCGGGAATTTGCGATCACGGAGCTTACGGTTTCAGAATCGGACATCCTGGATGGGCTTGCGGCTTCGCTTCGCTCTTGAGCGTCAAGACTCTTCCAACCGTTGCGACTAGAGCCTCATGGCGATGCGTGATTTCTCCGCGCGGCCGGCACTACAGTAATCGGCGATCGAGCACGTCGTACGCTTCGATTTCCGCATAGCGCGCGGGCGATTGTGCGTATTCCACGCGTGACAGCGTGTAGGCGTCGATATCGCGTTTGGCCCCGTCTGCGGTGGGGAAGCTCAGAGGATCCGGGTAGGGGCCGGAAAACCCCAACTTCACCGGGATACGGGAGCTTTTGAGATTGTCCGGCAAGCAGCGAATCTCGATCGTCTCGAGCGCTTCGATCGCAAACCCGACCCTTATCAACGCGGCGGCCACTTCGGTCGCAAGCCCCTTTCCTTCGTGCGCGACGTGAATCCAATAGCCAAGCTCGCGCTCATCGACGTCACCGCGGATAAGCCCCGAACAACCCAGGATTTCAGACTCATCCTTGCTGAAGATGCCCATGGCGAGCTCAGCACCGAGATCGAAGTTGCCGCGCTGGGTGCGCAGCCAGGTGACACGCCCCTCGTAGCTCATGGGCTCATACGTTGCCCAGGGCATCCATGGCCGCAGATAATCGAGGCTTTCTGCGACCGCACGGCTGAGCAAGGCTGCATCGCTTGGCTGAAAGCAGCGTAGCCTCGTCCGTGCGGTCTCGATGCGGTAGGCTGGGCCAGTCAGAATAGGGCCGTTGTCAGCGAGCATGCAGAGCACCGTAGAGCAGTCTTTCCCCGTTGAGAAGCCGCTGCTGACGCGCGCCTTTCTCGTGCTGCTCGTGACGCAGACTTGCTTTGGCATGTCCTTCTCGGCGTTCTTCCTGATGCCGAAGTACTTGAAGCTCGTGCTGCTCGCGACGGATACTCAGATCGGCACCCTGACGGCGTTAGGTGCCGCTGCCGGCGTGTTTGCGTTTCCGATCGTCGGCTCCTTGAACGATAGCTTCGGTCGCAAGCGCTTCATCTTGTTTGGCAGCGTGCTCATGGCCTTGAGCGCGTTCAGCATGCTGCACATCGCGCAGGTGGGCCTCGCGCTCTACGGGATCAGAATGCTGCAGGGCGTGGCATTTGCCCTGGTATTCAACTCAGCAACCACGCTGGTGAGTGACAAAGTAAGCCCCGAGCATCTAGGGCGAGCGCTTGCGATGTTTGGTGCGTCGATGCTGGCGACCAACGCGCTCTCGCCCGCTATTTCCGAATGGATCGCAAGTCGGCACGGCTGGAACGCGGTGTTTTGGTTCTCGGTGGTGTGGGGCGTGCTCGCGATCGGCATCGCCCCCTTCGTGCAGGAAGAAGCGCGCAGCAAGAGCTACTCCGGGCCGCGGCCGTCGATGTTCGCGCTTTTGAACGAGCCGCGCGGCCTTCGCATCGCGCTGTTGATAGCGACCGGGGGCGCGGGCTTTGGCACCATCTTCGTCTTTCACCAGCCCTACGCGATTTCCTTGGGCATCGAGCAGGTCTCGGGCTTTTTTGTCGCGTACGCCGCGTTCGCGCTGGGCGTGCGCATGATCGTGATAGGTCACGTCGATCGTTGGGGACGCAAGCGTGTCAGTGCGATCGCGCTGTTTGCTTACGCCTTTGCGGTCGCCGGTGCTGCCTGGCTCAGGCCGGGCTTGCTCGAGGTGATCGGAGCCGTGATGGGCCTGGCGCACGGCGTGTTCTATCCGGTGTTCAACGCGCTCGCGATCGAAGGCGTGGCGTTGTCGCAACGTGGTTCGATGATGGCCCTGTACCACGGAGGCTTCAACGCCGGCATGGCATTGGCGCTCGTAGGCGGAGGCGCGATCGCGGAACGCTTTGGCTACCCGGCGCTTTTCCTCGGCATGGGGCTTGTGACCCTACTTGGCGCGTGGGGTCTGTTCACGAGCGACCTGAGTATCTCGAAAACCGACGCGCAACGATCCTGAGCGGCACCCGAATCGGGCTCTAGCGCTGCGCAGGGCCAAAGAACACCGGGCTTGACCAGGCCATTTCGCCATCGTCCTGTGTCACGCGCGCGTAGACGAACTGACCGCCTACGTGAGCGTGTAGGGTCGCCTCGCGCGCGTCTGGCTCGGTACGCGCGACGACGCCGACCTCTGTCACGAGCTCGATCGAGCGGATGTTACTGGTACCTAGGGCGTTTATCTCTAGCTTGGCGTGGGTGCCGTAGCCGAGCTCGCTGCCCATGGGCGCGCCATCGGCCGTCAAATCGAGCAGGATCTTGGCGCCACTCGTGGCGTAGCAGCGCCGCTTGACCAGTGCTTCCATCAAGGCTTCGCGCGTACACGCTGTCGCCTGCACGGCGGTGAGACCGGTACGGTAAGGGTCGCGCTTGCGCGCCTCACCGTGATGCCACAACAGACCGTGACTGTCTGAAGAGCCGGTGAAACCAAAGCGCAAACCTCGACGCAGCGCCGCATCGGCCATGTGTTCACGTAGAGAGCCGCGCTGGCCCAATGGATGGTCTACGTGCTCGTAACAGCCATGACAGGAGCAGATTTCCCAGAGCGGTTGGCCGAGGTCATCGTGTCCCGCTTCGTCTGCCCCCGTCCATCCGATGTGGTGGGGCGAGGCGAAGCCTCCGAGCTCGCGCACGCGTTTGACCAGCGCACCGCCCTCGGGCACGTCGTCGCGCGATACGATTGGCACGCCGCGCACCGGAAAATACACGCACTTATGGCCGGGACCTGGGAAAGCCTTGCCTGTCCACTCGTAGGCATAAAGAGTGGCGAACGCATGGGGCGCATTGTGGTGTTCTGCGATGCGCTGCAGGTACTCCCATTCCCCTGGTCCCGTGCGTTTGCCCAGAAACGATTCGTGATCCGTGAGTGCGACGAAATCATCCGCATAGCGATAGCGCGCGCGCAAATACGCTTCATCTGCGCGGCCCACGCCATCAGAGTGGGCGCTGTGCTGCTGAATGTCGCCAAACAGCGTAAGGTGGCCATGGCGCCGCGCCGGGTCCCGCGCGCGGTCGACCACGTTCTCGCAAGCGAATTTGCGTTCAATAGTAAGGTCGACGATCGCAGGTATCAGCGCAGGCGCCTCACCCTCGACAGGCGGCAACAGGTCGACATCGATGCCTTGCCGCTCACGACGCGCGATCAAGATCCCGGATTTGAGTGCGACGGCCACGAGATGGCGCCCGCGCGAGCCCCACTCGCCATCGCTGAGTGCCACGCGCGCTGCAAAGCCCCGCTCGTTGAGATCCTGGCGAAAGTAATTATGGGAGCCACGGCCGAACAGGGCGACTGCCCCATGTTCGCCGGCGACAAGCGCGGGGAACTCGAAGGATTGCTCCACGCCCTGACGATCGCGATCACGCTCTGTCATCGCCGCAAGCGGCTCGAACACCTGCGCAGACGAGTCCACGAAGCGTAAGGCGAGCCATTTCGAGACGTCTGAAGTCTGAGTGTCTTCGCGCACGTCGTGATGAAACGCGACCCAAGTTCCCTTCGCTGTCGGCAGCAAGGCCGGCGCGGCTGCTGCCCCGCGTGCGCGCCAGACAAGACACTCAGGCTTCCCGATGCGGCTCAACCACACGCTGCTGATACCGTCTGCGTGCTCGATGCGTATTTGCTCGCCTGCCCGCAGCTCGCGTAACTCGGCGTGGGGGTCTTCGCTCACCTCGACGCAGTCACCGCGCGTGAGCGCCACGATCTGCGCGTAGCTTGCGCAGGTGCGCTCGGCGCCAAGCGTACCGTCCGCGGCGATGTCGACCTCCAACAGGTGCTCTAGGCCCGACGGGTCCGCCTGGGGCTCCCAGGCGATCAAGTACAGATGTGCGCCTCCGTGCGCTGCAGTGAGGAGTCGGGGCGAGTGCAGATAGCGGTCGGGTCGTTGCGCGAGGCGGGCCATGCCTAGGATCTGCCGCCAGCCTAAACGATTGTCCAGTTCCCTGCCCATACACGCGAGCTCAGACGCTCAGCGCGCCGGATCAGAATCGTAAGAGGCTCAGCGCTCGGCTGCGGGACCGCTTAGACCCAGTGATACAAAGCGTTCGCCGGGCTTTGGCGGGCCTCCACAGCTACTGACGACAGGCCCTATCGGCTCGCGCTCCACGTCGGCTGTGTGCGGGGCACCCGTCTGATCACGAAAGGTTACCCGCTTCACATGCTCGAGCTGCTCGACGCTGCCGAACGTAAGGGCCGATAGGCGTCGCTCTCCGAGTTGTTCGCGGATGAGGTAGTCGGCCGCCTGCACCGCTGGCGCATACGTGGTGCGACCGCGCAGGCGCTCGAGATCATAAAGCTCACCCTGCGCATGCGCAGTCACGATCGCTTGGGCCTCGCTCGCGAGCACGCGCCCGTAGCTTACGCCATGGGGCAACACGAGCATGGTCGCCGCAAAGCGGTGCCCGCCAAGATGCGTGGTCTGAAAGGTATGTTCGGGAGCGAGCGCCGACAATGCGCAGAACACGGGCATGCCGTGCTGCGCGCAGCAACGATCGCGTTTGCCATGCACGCACACGAGGTAGAGCGGCTCGTCGATCACCCGAGCTTCAGGCAGAACGTCGCCGCGGGCGAAAGCCGCGAGGTCAAGCGCGACCACGTCGTCGAGGGATGCGATCCTTACGCTTTGCACCTGTGCGCCGCGCTCGCCGCTATGCGCGAGATACAGATGTGGACCGTGGGTTGAACGCTCAGGTTTGCGAATCAGCTGCACGCGTGCACGCCGATGCTCGGCCGTGAAGCGATGAAGGCACTGCACGACCGCTGCCGGTAGCCCGCTGTCCTCGAGCCCCTTTGGCCCCCAGGCCGTGTGAACCTCGAGCGCTATCCAGAGATCGGTGTCGGAGGCTGCGGTCCCGAACAGCGGCTCCTGCGCGGCAAGCGAAGAGTCCCGGCAGAAAACGCCGACGGTATCAGGGCTAGTCATGGTCTACCTACGGCGCCGACGCAGCACGAGAGCCACAGCAGCAAGCGACATTAAGCCCGTCACCAACTCGCCCCTCGCCAACGCGCCCGTCGCCAACTCGGCTGGCGGCTTGACGGTGGAGATGCTGCAACCCCCCCTGTCCTTGTCCCGCGACGCGCCTGAGGGCGTGGGAAAGTAGTCGTCCGTAAATGCGATGCCGGTCGGATAGACTACGCAGATACCCTTTTCGTCATCTGGTTCGAGGCTGCGCTTGTTCGTCTCGTTGCCTTGCGCGTCGCACCACATGGTCGAGCCCGGATCCTGACTGTGTGCGAGGCCCAGGAAGTGTCCGGCCTCATGCGTCGCCACGTTGGGCAGGTCTGTCGTGCGCTGGTCCGCAGTGCAGCCCTCCTTCGGACACACGCCGAACGCGGACATGCCGCCATTGAAGTGCATGTCCGCGCCGAGAATGCGGCCGCTGTTGGCGTCGAACCAGATCGCGGTCAGCGCGAAGGCACGTGCATCAAGTCCGAGACCTGCCCAATCCGTGGGCGAGAGATGCGAGATCACGCTGGCATTGGGTTCTTGATTCTCCGGACCGACCGTCAGGGCAGTGCTGCCCTTGGCGGCGGTGACCTTGAGGCCCACGGGCTCACCCTCGCAATCCACCGAGGACCAGGCCCCGAAAGCATCGGCGAAAATCCCGCGCAGCTCACGATCGCTGAGTCCGGGAAAGCCCCTTTCGTTGAAAACGTAGACGATTTCTTTGTTGGGCCAGGCGAGCGGATAGCCGTCCGTCACGCAGGTGGGCGAGCAACTGCTCACCTGCTCTTCGGAAGTAGTGGTTTGGCAGTACGCAAGCGCCTTGCTGCTGCCCCAGGCGCACGCGAGAAGACTACTGACCGCGACGAACACCCAGCGCTTTGGCGACTGCATTGCGGCTAGTCTAGCCTGTGCGTGAGCCTGTCACTACCAGTTCGCCGGTGTTCACCCTGACGGGGTTAGCCCAAGCGCATGTTTGGCCACAATCCCCCGCATGATTTCCGACGTCCCCCCACCGATCGTCTCGTAGGTCGACACGCCCCAAAGCAGCGCAAGCTGAGGGTCGACAAGAGCTTGGTCGCCCCCGAAGTCAAAGGCCGCGCGCACGATCTGCTGGCAGACCTCGGTGTGGGCCACCTTGTTGGCTGCTGCTTCGACGGCGCCCGATTCGCCGCGCTGCATGGCGCTGACTACCAATAGCGCGAGCATTTCCACCTCGAGCACACGCACCGCAAGCTCGGATAACTGGTCGCGCACAGCCGGCCGCTCGAGCACGCCAATGCGCCGGGCAAAGGCGACCACATCCTCGAGGTCGCGACGCACACGCGCCGGAGGAAACTGAATATGACGCTCATCGGCCAGGGCTGCGTTCATGATTTGCCAGGCCGCGTTTTCTTCGCCCACGCGCTGGTCGAGCGACACCTGAACGCCATCTAGGAAAATCTCGTTGAGTTGTTCGCCGTCGATGGTGGGAATCGCGCGCACCGTCACGCCGGGCGCACTCTTGTCGACGATGAACAAGCTCAGACCACGACCGCGACTGCCCTCGGGGCCCGTGCGCGCAAGCAACCACAGATAGTCCATGTCCTGCGCGTACGACTGCCAGCACTTCTGGCCCTGAATAACGTAGCCAGCTAGTACGCGCTCCGCACGCGTGCGAAGTGCCGCGAGGTCACTGCCGGCCTCCGGCTCTGAATAGGCGATGGAGAAGTGAAGCTCGCCCGAACGGATGCGCGGCAGCCAGCTTGCTTTCTGAGTCTCGCTGCCATGTCGGATCAGAGTCTTGGCGACGATGCCAGCACTGAGCGGATTGCGCGCCGCGCGCGCGTACGCAACTTCGTCCCACAGCACGAACTCCTCGTAGGTGCTACGGCCCAGGCCTCCATGTCCCTGCGGCCAGGTGAGCGCGAGGTAGCCGCGCTCTGCCATCGCCTTGAAAAAGGCGCGGACCTCTGGCCAGCGTTGGCCCTGCTGCATGAAACCGTCGAGCTCGCGATAGGGCACGAGAAACTCGCGTACTTCCCGGCGAAAGGCCTGCTGCGCGGGACTCTCGGTAAGCCTCATGACTTGTCTCGCGTACGCGCCTGAGGGTCTGGATTCCAGACTGGCTCACGCTTTTCAGAAAAGGCGCGGGGCCCTTCTACGAAGTCTGGATGGGTCCACATCGACTTGAGGCGGTCCCAACCGTCCTCGAGCGCAGCGGTGTAGCCGCGCTCAAGCCCGCCCCAGATCGCTTGTTTGGATAAGCGCATGGCTTGTGGCGAATTCTTCAGCAGTTGTCTTGCCCAGGTCTCAGCCAGACTGCGGGCCTCAGCGGCGGTGTCGGTAAGCTCTTCGACCATGCCGAGCTGATAGGCGCGTTCAGCGCTCAAACGGTAAGCCTTACCCATCAGCGTCATGCGCAGTGCCGTGCCGAGCGGCAAGCGTTTGGCAAGCCCGATGTTTTCGAGCGCGCCGACCATACCGACGTTGACGTGCGCGTCCATGAACGCGGCGCTCTTGGCTGCGATAATCAGATCGGCATCGACGACGAAGTGGTGACCCCCGCCTACACATAAGCCATTGACGGCACAGATCACGGGCTTGCTGACGCGGTTCTGATAGGGCGACCAGAAGACGCTCTCGCTCAAGGGGCTGTCGCGAAATACCACGTCTGCATCTTCGCCCTCGGCCTCGGAGACATCGAAACCGGTGCAAAAATGACGTTCCCCTGCGCCCGTGACGACCGCGACGCGAATGTCGTCCTCACGCTCGACTTCTTGCCAGATGGCGCGGGCCACGCGCTGCATGTTGGGCGCGAGACTGTTGCCGCGCTCGGGGCGGTGCAGGGTGATGAACGCGATGTGGTCACGACGTTCGTAGACAAACCCCGGCAGCGGCTTACTTAAATCGAGGTCGGAAGCGGACGGCATACTCACAACTCAACCTCCAAAGCTTGTGACGAGCGCCGGCTCTGCCGCTAAGCGCTGTGTGACGCGCGCCGCCAATTGACGAATGCGACGCGTGATCGGGTGGGCAGGCCCCTCGCTCGTGATGCCAATCGCACCAAGCTTTTGATGGCAGGTGTAGGCGGCATCGAGCCCAGCGCGGCGACTCGATGCCAGCGCTGCCGTCGCAAGCGGACGCGCACGTGCCTGCTCTTCGTCAAAGGCCGCCGCGGCGGCGCGTGCCAACGTTTGCGCGGCCGACAAAGCGATGTGACAACTGGCCAGTGGATGGGCCACCGCCTGAAAGCTGCCCACTGCGCGGCCGAACTGCTTGCGCGTGGCCACGTATTCAGCCGTGCTCTGAAGCAGGCCCTGCGCTGCGGAAGTCAGGTAGGCGGCGAGCGCGACGTCGGCAAAGAACAGACCGCGCGGGGCCTGGGGCAAGTCCTCGCCTTCCTTAAAACACGCCCTCCCCCACGGCTCACCGCCCAGGCTCTGCAACGCCTCGATCGGACCGCCCAGCGTCAGGCGCGTCACGCGATCGGGTCCGAGCCCCAAGTGCACCTGCGCTTCGCTAGCAAAGGGTAAGAGGGGAGGCACGCCGCTTGACACGATGATTTCGCCCGCGATCACGTGCGTGCGCTCTGAGGCTGCGAACACCTGCACGGCAAGGAAGGTGTCGACCACCGGGCCTGGGAATACAAAACGACCCAAGGACTCTGCGCAAGCCACGACCTGCCGCGCGCCGCCCTCGCCTTCCGGGGTGCCGAGGGCGAAAAAGCCCTGGGCGCAGAATGCGCGCCACAAGGCACGATCAAAGCTGTCCGCGGCAGCTCTGAGCGTGTCCGCGCGCGCGCGATCGGCACAAAACTTAGCGACGGACTCTGCGATGAGCCGCTCGTCTGCATCGAGCGAAAGGTCAGGACTCACGTGCTGAGCCCCCAACGCGCAAGCGCCAGTGCGCGTCGATGGGCCGTGGTGCCGCCGAGCTCCACACGCAGCGCCTGCAAGCGCATGCTCCAGACGAACAAATCGTGCTCGCGCGTAAAGCCGAGCGCGCCCG
>JBBSJC010000253.1:0-10834 GCA_038257655.1 Polyangiales bacterium
ACTCGGGACGACGCAGGCTTCTAGCGCAAGGTCAGCATCGCCAAAGCCGTCGCCATCCGCGTCACGCCAGAACGTGAGTAGGACGTCTTCGTCGACCGTAGCGTCGCAGTCGTTATCGAGCTCGTCGCAGATCTCCGCCGCACCGGGGTAGCTTGTGGCCGAGTTATCGTTGCAGTCGGTGTCGTCTTCCGTGTAGCCGGCAGGCAGCGAACACGCCAAGATCGAAATCTCCGCGTTGCCAAAGCCATCGCCGTCCGCGTCTGCAAAGAAGATAAGACCGGTTTCGCCCGGCTCGCCTTCATGCTCATGGTGAGCTTCCTCGATCACGAGCAGCACGTCGGCTTCGGCGGTAGGACCGAACACGATGCGATACTCGCCCGCGGTGAGCTCAAAGAGCGTAAGGTGGGCGAGTGCGTCGCAGCCTTCCACGGGCTGGTCCGCTTCCGCCGCCATGCTCTCTCCCTGCTCGTTGATCACAGCGATTGAGACGTTGGCGTCGAGCAGGAACGCAAAGTCGCTGTCCGCGTCGGCGACGAAGGCGACCTCACCAGCATGGTTTGCACCCGCGCCGGGCAACTTGATCGTGTAAGCGCGATGGGCCTCGCTCACGTCGGGTCCGCCGGTGCCTACAGCCGAGCCGTTGACGCTCTCGAACGGGCCGAACTGGGCGTGCCCGCAGGACTCCTCGATCAGATGCTCGAGCGGGTCTTCAAGGTTGTCGACCTCACCGTCGCAGTTGTTGTCGAGGGCATCGCAGATTTCTTCGGCCTCGGGATTGATGTCTGCATTGGCGTCATCGCAGTCGGTCGCATCGGTGATGTAACCGGTCGGTTCCGCGCACGCTTGCACGGTCACGCTCGCAGCTCCATAGCCGTCTGCGTCCGCGTCACGATAGTAAGTTTGGAGTACACCTTCGTCGATCTGCCCGTCGCAGTCGTTGTCTACGCCATCGCAGGTTTCTGCAGGCACGGCCCCACAGGTGCCGCACGCGTTGGTCACGCCTTCGTCAATGGTGCCGTCGCAGTCGTTGTCGGAGCCGTCGCAGATCTCGGCACCCACCGCGCCGCAGCTGCCGCAGGCGTTCAGCACGCCCTCGTCGGTCTGATCGTCGCAATCGTTGTCGACCCCGTCGCAGGTCTCCGCGGGAACCGCGCCGCACGTGCCGCACGCATTGGTCACGCCTTCGTCGATCTGGCCATTACAGTTGTTGTCGACCGTGTCGCAGGTCTCCGCGGGAACCGCGCCGCAGGTGCCACACGCATTGGTCACGCCTTCATCGACCTGAGCATCGCAATCGTTGTCGACCCCGTCGCAGGTCTCTGTCGCATTGGGGTTGGCATTGGCTGCGGCGTCGTTGCAGTCGTCGTCGTTCGCCACGTATCCCGCAGGTGCGGAACAGGCCTGCGTGGTGACCGCGGCATTGCCGAAGCCATCGCCATCGGCATCGCGGTAGAACGTCCCTGGAGCGGCACCGTCATCCACGTCGCCGTCACAGTCGTTGTCGAGGCTGTCGCACAACTCGGGCGCATCCGGATACACGCTAGCCTGTGTATCGTCGCAGTCGGTATCATCCGCCACGCGACCTGAGGGTGTGGTGCAAGCTGTCACGAACATATCGTTGGTGTCGCCAAAGCCATCGCCGTCTGCATCGGCGTAGTAGAAGGCCTCAAAGTCGCTGAGCTTCTCGATCACGATTGCCACCGAAGCGGCAGCCGACGAAGGGCCCAGCACCAGTCTGTACGTGGCGTTCGCGGTCAACGTGTACACGCGTGCCGTCTGAAGCTGCGGACAACCGCTTACCGCGGTCGTGAGCTGAACCGGAACTGGTTGATCCGCCGCGTCGAGCACGAGCAAGGACACCGAAGAGGTGCTGGTCATGATCGTCCAGTCACCCGTACGAGCGGGACGATACTTCACGGTGCCCTCGTTCGCGCCTAGCGCACCGGGCAGGTTTATCGTGTACTGCGTGTGGACCGGATTAACGTTGGGTGCGGCAGCACCAAAGGTGCGCACGCTGCTTGCCGCTACGGTCACGAACGGTCCGAACTGCGCGTGAAAGCAGGCGTGGTCCGTGAGACCTAGGCCAAGCTCCGTGCAACCCGCATAGAGCGCATTGCTCGTCCCGCGTACCGAGCTGTCGGCGGCCTCAGGCGCCTTGGATGTTGCCTCTGGATCTGCACAAGCACCAAGGGTTGCACTCAGGGCAAAAGCCGCGAGTGCGTGGGGTATTCTCCATTGCATTGATCTCTCCTTTCCTCGCATGCGCATCCGGGGGGGCCCGAAGCGCAGCGAGGGTCGGCCTGCTTAGATCATTAACGCAATCTACTTGCAATAACATGTAAATCGCTGTAGCTATTGAGCTGCAATGAGAGCCATCATGTACAGCAAAGTTCGATCGGTGGTCTTAATCGTCGCAGTGCTGGGTGCAGGCGCGTTCTATTGGATGAGCAAGACCGACGGATCCGGAAGGGATACGCAGGATATCCGGTCTGCAGATCTTACAGACGTTACGCAGCAGTCTTCCAGGCCAGCGCGTGTAAGCTCGCTATCCCCATCTAGGGCACTACCTTCGGGCGAAGAGAGCGATCTCGCACGCAAGACTGGGGACGCGCAGAGCGCATCAGATTCGCTAGCCTCGCTGTCGCCCTTGCGACGCCCCATTATTCAGGCGATTCGCGCTTCAGGCCAAGCACCCGCCGAGAAGCGCCAAGCCATGCTCAGCGCCCTCGAAAGCTCAGGGGCGAGTGATGAGCCGTGGACAGACGAGGCACCGTCTGCATTTCAATCATGGCGCGGCGCCCTACCTAAGATCATCGATAGCGGCATCGACATGGGTAAACCCACCTGTTTTCGCGCAGGCTGCTTGGTGCAGGTTCGCTTTCCGAACGAGCTTGCCTATCGCGAGGCAGCCGCAGCATTCCGCAACATCCGAGAGAGCGGCAGTGAGCACGGCGGCCGGGTGCAAACACCGCCCGCAACGCTGGATGGTGCCATCGTCGCGAACTGGATCATGCTTCGGCCCGAGAACGATTCGAACGACGAAGACGGTGTGTAAGAATTCGACGCCGTACTAATACGACGTTCTAGCTTCTATCAATCAGTCTGGAAGACTCGCCTTCTGTGGAGCTCAAGGGATCGCTCGCGACCGGTGCAGTGCTACAAGCGCGGCCTATTGCGCGCAAGTTGAGCAGGTGTGCACTTACTAAGATGCACGCCGCCAGTACCGACAACCATGCCTCGGACTTACCTACGATGGGCTCGCCCAGGCGCGCAAGACCCAGCGCAGCGACAGCGCCGATGCAGCCGAGCAGGGGCGTGCTATTTCGGTGCACCCTATATCCGCGCGCTAGAGAAAAGGCAGCTATGCCAAGCGCGAGCAGCACGAGAAGCGTCTCCACGGACGGGTCCGCCAAAACGCCGATCGCGAGAGTCAGCGCTGGCAACAGCGCGGTGACTGCACAGTGCACGGCACACGTCAGTGATGCCAGAATTCCGATCCGATCCGCATCCCACTTCACGCCTTGACTCCGTGCTTGTATCGCTGAAAAGTCGCAGCGATCGGCCCCCCTGATTGGGGCGTAAGGCTCATTCACAGGCTTCGAACCGCTGGCTCCATCCGCCGGGTGCGAGAGCCTCTACGTTCTCGATGAGGAGCGTCACGCTTATAAGTGTCGACGCGCCTAAGACGACCCGGTACTTCATGGCGCTTTCGAGCACGTACACGCGCGCAGCCTTGAATCCGCTACAATCGACAACTTCTTCTCGATACGCCACTGCGACCTCAGCATTCGATGGGTCCAGCAATGTTAGTAGTACATCTTCACTCGTGTAGAAGACGTACTCCCCACCTCCGTTCGGACGGTAGGTTACTTCGGACGCACCGCCCATGGATGGCAGATTGATGGTAAAGGCGGTATGCACCGCGTTTACATTAGGGGCGACGCCGCTAGAGACCGCGCTCACCGTCGCGTAGGGACCGTTGGTCACATGCAAGCATGAATGCTCGAGCACGGGGTCGAGCTTGCACTCGGTTCCAGCTTCGGGCCCGGCGTCTGAGGTGTCTGGCCCGGCGTCGAGCTCGGGGCCTGCTCCGTCGCTGATCTGAGCATCAGCGATATGCGTCGGGCCCGCGTCGGAATCCTCTTCGAAGCCCGCGTCGATGGACGGTCGCACTTGTTCCGGGCACTCGAAGCGATAGCCGTCGTCGACCGTGCCTTCATCCATGTACTCAACGACGAGCACGACCTCGGGTACCGCACTACGCAACATGACGGTATGCTCGCCTTTTCCAAGCAGGAACGCGCGCACCCATGGGAGCTCAGGACATAGCTCGGTCTCGTGCTCCGCAAATGGAATGCTTGCGCTTGTGCTTCCGGGGAAAGCGACCTCAATCTGTGGTGAAGTAAAGAATGCGTAGGCGCCGGACCAGCGTGCCTGATATCGCAGCATCCCGGCATACCCGGTGCCCACCTTCGGCAGAGCGATGCGAAACGCCGTATGGGCACGATTCACCTCTGTCACACCATTTGCATCGACGTCGGCGGCGCGATCACGAAATGGCCCGATGATGGCGTGAAAGCATGAATGCTCAATCAGCGCGTCAGACACGAACGTTTCGCAGTCTTTGCCACCGTCGAACGTCGGAAGAGTTCCGGCATCCAGCACGGCTATCGGGTTCGAGGAGGCGTCCGTAGCGTCGGCGTCGCCGGAGCCCAAGCTGGGGCGAGCCTCGGAGCACGCTGCCAACACTGCGCTCAGCGCCAGAAGTAAGTTTCTGTGCATAGCACAGGCATGGCATGTGGCAGCATAAGTGCAATAGCACATGCGATGCATTTATGCGCAGGTGGTCGACGGTTCGAGGAAGGCTTACCTGCGGCGGGGCGGGCGCGCTCGCGGGCTTACGGCACCCTGGCCTTTGCCGTGACGTCGCTCGCCTGGCCGGGGCGGTCTCGGCCCTACGCTCGCGAGCTTGAAGCTTACCTTGGCAAAACGGCTCTGTTTTGGCTTGGGCATGGGCCAGGTGCGCAGCTCGGCGACGATGCAGTCGAGCACCTCTTCAGGTGCTGCGCTTTTCGCCCTAACCCCGGCGGATGCGACCCGACCACGGCGATTGACGTAGGCGATGACGTCAAACGTTTTGGAATGGGAAGGAATGGCGCACTCGGTCTGCAGCGCCTCCAGGTGCTTGTCGATCACCTCCGCGACCTGCTCCTGCTCCCAAAGCTCGGGCGCTGCGCCGGCGTGCGCAGGCTCGAGGATCATCGTCCAGGTAATCCTTGCGTCGCCTCCGTTGGGAGTTGGAAACGGAGTCTGCAGAATCACATCGCTCACACAGCGCTCAAGCACGCGATCGCCCAGGTCTGATGCGCGCACCAACACTTCGCCTACCTTACCTGTTCGATCCACCTGAATCGCAAACTCGACGGTACCGGCCATGACTGGCACCGCGCGCACGCTCGGTTCCTGACAGGCGGCAAGCTCACTGCCGCGTGCCTCCATGGTGGTGCGCACGTCGTAGCTCGACATCGATCCTTCGATGCCCCGGATGGACACGGTAGATTTGGCGCGGGGCGCGGGCGCCTCCCGTGCGCTAGGAGCGGGCTCGGCGCGGGGCCGCGCGACGGGCTGTTGCTCCCCGGCGGCTGCCGCACACGCCGCACATGCCGCACATGCAAGGACGCCCACCAGTCCCAACCACCTTACATCCATCACACACCTCCGCGAATCAGCTGAAACGCGCAAAAATCGTCCAAGTACACGTAGCCAAGCTTAGGGTAGATGCTGTTCGAGACTGGATTTGCAAGGTCCGTAAACAGGCAAGTATAAACCTTACCTTCATCCAGTAGCTGTTGACTCAGGCCCGCAACCAACGCCGAGGCGTAACCACGGCCACGGCGGGCAGGAGGGGTATAGACTGGGCCTATCGAGGCTCCACCCCCGATCTCCCGGCCTTTGGTCGCGAACGCGACGATCTCGCCCGCGCGCTCCCAGACGAATACAAAGCGTGCCGCGAGCAGCCTCACGACCAGCCGCCCAACATCGGGCATGCGCCGCTCGGGGGCGAGCGCTTCTCGTTCAAAGGCCGTGTAGAAAGACATCACTTCCATGATGTCCGGCGGTTCGGCCACGCGCAGCTTGCCTGGCACGCCGTGCACGGGGTTTACCTGTCTGAGCTCGAACAGACGCAGATGCTCAGCAGGCTCTACGTTGATGCCCGCGCCATGGGTAGCGACCATACGCTCACAGACGCGCTCCGTGACGCGTGCCAGGCCATTGATCGAGGTGGGGAGCAGGCCGTGCGTGTCAATCGCGTCTGCCACCGCCTCTGTACCAGGTGCGGGCAAGCTCGAGATCAACATCGGAAATGGCGGCGTGCCGATGCAAACACCGACAAGCCTACCGGCGTCGTGCACTTCCCAGCCGAACGGCGTATTTGGAGCAGCGGGCGCGGCCGCAGCTCTGAGCACACCTAAGATAAGATTATTGCGCGCGTCGTGGGCGTCCAGAAGAGACAGCGCTTTGGCATACAACTTTGCGACGTCGCAGGGGATGACCTCGGCCATCGCTCAGCCCGCGTGCGTGACGATAAAGCGCGACGCGGCATCGAGCACCTGGGGCGGGATCTCATGGCCGCCGGGGAAGTCGAGGAAAGTAAGGTTTGTGCCCGCCTCGAGCAATAGCTCGCGCAGACGCGTCGCATCGTCGTAGCTGAGGACCGTATCGGAACGACCGTGGCTCTGTAGGATGGGTAGGCCACGACAGCTGCTCATGCGCGGTTGCCATTCGGAGCGTGCGATCAGCGTGCCGGACAGCAGGATCAAACCGGCGGGCTTTTTGTCGCTGTGCAAAGCCCAGTCCAGGGCCAACATCGCGCCCTGGGAGAAGCCACCGACGATAAGCTTGTCAGGTGTGACTGAGAGCCGGGTTTGGACCTCGCTCAAAAGCTTATCGAGCTGTGCGCGTACTTGCGGGAGGCTTGCAGGCTGGTCCTCGCTGTGATCGACACGCTCGCCCCGTGCGCGCCTTTCCATGCCTTCTAGATCGAGCATCCACCAAGCGCGCCCCGCGCCATACCCGATCGACGCCAGTGAAAGCGGTGCTTCGGGGAACACGTAACGAACCTTGGCAGACACACGGAACATGCGGCCCAAGTCGACAAGATCTTCACCGGGTGCACCAAAGCCGTGCAAGAGGACGACGACGGGGCCATCTCCCGCACCATTGCCATCTTCGCCACCGGTCACCCGTGCATTCAGCTCACCGAAACGTTCTTTGCGCATGGCGAACCCTACTCGAAGATCGCGGCGCGTGCTCAGGCCTGTTTGCCTTCGTCCAGTGACGCAAGGACCGCTGTCGGCTCTGGCTCGAGCAGCAACTCTTCGAGCGTTTGGGCGTCGAGCATCGCGCCTGTGCCTGAGAGCACTGCTTCGGCGAGGCGACGCTTATGGGCGTGAAGTCCGAGTACGCGCTCTTCGATCGTGCCCTGCGCCACGAGCTTGACGATGGTGACGGGTTTGTCTTGGCCGATGCGGTGGGCGCGGTCACTCGCTTGATCTTCGGCGGCCGGGTTCCACCAGGGGTCAAGGTGCACCACGTAATCCGCAGCGGTCAGGTTGAGCCCGGTGCCGCCCGCTTTGAGCGAGATCAGAAACACCTGACCTTCGCCCTGTTGAAAGCGGTCCACGCGCGTCTTGCGTTGCGCGGGTGAAGTTCCACCGTCGAGGTACTGATAGCTAATCCCGGCGCCTTCGAGCGCCTCGCGTACGAGCGCAAGGTGCTGGGTGAATTGACTGAACAGTAAGGCACGATGGCCTCGCGGCAGGATGTCGTGCAGTAATTGCATCAGGGCCGCGAGCTTCGATGATTCGACGCCTGCCTCTTTCAACACCAGCCGCGGATGGCAGGCGAGCATGCGCAGGCGCGTCAGCTCGGCCAGGATCTGAATCGTGCGAGCCGCATCGCCGCGCCGCTTGCCTACTGCTGTACGCGCGCGGCGCACGGCGGAGTCGTACAGATCCTGTTCGGCTGTGGACAGCTCCACGGTGTGCACGACTTCGGTGCGCGAAGGCAGCTCGCCTGCGACCTCCTGCTTTGTGCGCCGCAGCATGAAAGGCGCCACGAGCGCCTTCAGATCGGCTGCGCGCGCGGCGTCTTCGTAGCGCTCGATCGGCACGGCAAATACCGCACGAAATCGATCCCAGCTGCCGAGCACACCGGGCGCTATCAAACGAAACAAGCTCCACAGATCGCCTAAACGATTTTCGATCGGCGTGCCGGACAGCGCGAGCCGAAACTGTGCGTTGACACTGGCGACGGCTTCCGCGCGTTGGGTGCGCGCATTTTTGATCATCTGGGCTTCGTCGATGACCTGCGTTGCAAACGGATGGTTGGTCAAGCCCGTCCGATCGCGCAACAGCAGCTCATAACTGACCACGCGCACGCTGCCTGGCCCAAGCTCGGAGACAGGCGCGCTTCTTGTGTTACCGCTGGTACCCGCAGATTGTGTCGAAACACTTAGGTCCGGTGCAAAACGTGAAAGCTCGTCGAGCCAGTTTGCAACGACCGAAGTCGGTGCGATCACCAGGGCCGGACCGAGCGCCGCTCGCTCTCGTAGCAGGGCGATCGCTTGCACGGTCTTACCTAGGCCCATGTCATCGGCCAAACATGCACCTTGCGCCCAGCGGCTGAGGCGCAGCAGCCAATGCACGCCCTCTCGTTGATAATCGCGCAGCGGCAGCTCGCCGTTATCGCTCAACAAGGTCTGAGCGCCCGTCAGGTCCGCTTTGGAGCGAGCGAGCCAAGCAGCCACCGCGGGCTCCTGCACATCGGTCTCTTCGCCCAGCTCGCCCAGCCAGAACGACGAAGCGGCCGGTGACAGCACGCTTTCGTCTGCCACTTCGTGCACGCACAGCTGGGCGCGACGCAGACGCTCAAACAGCTCCTGCTCGATTTCGATGTGGTCGCGCGGGCCCCTTCCGTCAGCCCCGTCACCCGCGTCCGCCGGCCCGGCCACCCCGACCGGCACGAAACGCTCGCCACGCCGGGCTGCTTCGAGCAAGCGACCGACGGCTACGTCTGCTTCCGGGCTGTGCACTCCGCCACGCAGCACGAACCATTCGCCCTTTTTAAACAAACCGACCTTCAAGTCGGCACGGCGCACGGTCTTGGAGATGCGCAGGGCGCGCGCGGATTCGGCCCATTCAAGCTCGACGCTGCCGGCAATACGTGCGACCGCGGATAGCATTTCCAGCGCCGCTTGAGGGTCCTCGACGCGATAGGCAAAGGGCTCGAGCCGCACATGTTGGGACAAGCGTAAGGTCTGAAGCACTTCGCTTGCGCGCAGCCGTTCCCAATCCAAATCGCGACGCACGAATACCGGCTGGCCGTCGACAAAGCCGTGCACGAGCGTGGGACCTTGCCCGGGGGGCCACAAGGGTGACAAAGGTAAGGCACGCATGGACAAGGCAAGCTCGATGCCCTCGCCCAGGCCCGCCTGCACGCGCAGCAAGAGCGTGCGCGGGGCCTGCCGTTCGCTGCCCTCGAGCACCTTGGGCGTGGTGACGCGCGCGACCTGACGCACGGAAGCAAGCCAAGGAGCAAGCGCGCGATAGCTCTCCGGTGGCAACACGCCGCGAAAGTGAGCGAGGCCTTCGAGCAGACGGCGCAAAGGGGGCGTCAATGCCGCGACGATCAACGTGTCGCGCGCCTGCTGGAGCGCGAAAACATAGGAGGCCTCTGCCGGCCGTGGACCCGGGCTGACCTGCACCCCGGCCAGGCTGACGCGCGGCAACAAACCCTCAGGTTGTTCGAGGAGCTCCACATGCAGCGTCTGCTCGGCCACGCGCAAGCTGCGCTGCCCTTCCTCGTGTTGCACGTGGGGATGCTCAATCAGACCGCGCAACACCAGCATGTCGGCTGCCACGAACTGAGCAGACAGGCTGCGGCTACCAAGGCTCATCGCATCGAGCACGGGCCTATCGCGATCGGCGCAGGCGGCGGCGCGCAGGGCGGATTGCGCGGAGACTTGGCGGCCTTGGGAGAACCCTCCGTCGCGCAGCGGCTTTTGTAAAAACGCGCCGACTGACAGCACGCCCGCGCGCATACGGATACGAAACGACAAGCGACCGAGGCGCTGAGCATTTTCGTCGCGGGCTTCGCTCGCTGTCAGGGCGCCCACGAAACGCTTCCACGAAGGCACGCGCGAAAGCTCGAGCAGCGCTGGGTGCAAGCGATCATCGGGCGACAGCAGCGCATCCATCAGGCGTGCAGCCAGCGCTTGCACGTGCAGACAGCGCGAGCCGTCACAGCGTTCGCACACGCCCTCGAGCGCGCGCTGCTCAAAGCCTGACAGCAACAGTTTGACTTCGAATGGATCCGTCGCCTGGGAGACGCGTAGGGCACCTACGCAGGTGCCCGTCGTCAGGTCGAGCGTGACCGGCCGCGCGGGCACAAAGCGTAAGGTGTGTAGCGTCGACAAGCGCACACCTGCGAGCAAGGCGCGCAAGCGCTCGGCTAGCGCACGCAGCGCACCATCGGGTGGCGCTTGCTTCCACAAGCGTTGGCGAGCGCTAAGCGCAGCGCGCGACGCTATTTCGTTTTGTAGATAGCGGCGCGCCGCCTGTTTGGCGTCGTGCTCGCCTAACAGACTAGCGCCGCGGCCTGTGCCCACTTTGGCTCCGAGGATACCGTCAAGAATACTGACTTGAGCGCCTCCCTGCGTGCCTGCGACGCTGCTAGCAGGCTCGCTGAGCACGTCCTCTGCGTCATACTTTTGTGCCCAGGCGAGTAGGCTCTCGCGCGTTGCAGGCAGTGTATCGAGCTCGACGAGGCGCGC
>JBBSJC010000254.1:0-10808 GCA_038257655.1 Polyangiales bacterium
GATGGGCATTCACCCAACCTTTCGCATAACGCGTCAGGCGCGCGCCGACGAAGTCCGCAGCCTGCAGCGCGATCGGTGAGGTCATCGCCGCGAGCGTCGCACGAACCTTACCGTCTGTATTAGTGTCCCAGATCCCTTGTAGCTTGTCTGTGGCAGGCGGACAGGCGGGGCCACGTTGCATGGAGATGACGAGCGGAACCATGGCTACGATAAGTAAGGTGCATGCCACACCCGCGGCCTTCCAGATCGACTTGCGACGGCGCATGCGGGCGATGCCGGATAGCAGCTCTGGCATGTCTCTAAAGCGCGCGCCGACCTCCACAGCCATGCCGCGCCTTAGTATCCGTTCTAGCCAGCTCGGCACGCGATGGCGCGGGCGCGCAGGAACGGTAGGACCTCGCTCTATCTGCAGCAGCTCGTCGCTGGGATGTCCCCGCTGAAATGGCCGCTCGCCATACAACGCCTCCCACATCGCAACGCATAGGGCGAACTGGTCCGCGCGTGCATCGACGGCTTCGCCGCGCAATTGCTCAGGTGCCATGTAGCCGGGCGTGCCAGGGGCGGCGCCGGGGCGTGTCAGGCGGCGGTCCCAGTCAGGCGATGGTGGCGCGAGCTCATCGTCGACATCGGACAGGCCGTCGGTTGCGCGCGCGAGTCCAAAGTCTACGACCACGACCCGTCCGCCTGGCATCACGAAGGCGTTGTCGGGCTTGAAGTCGCGATGCACGATGCCACGCGCATGCGCGGCACCCAGACCCGCCGCGGCTTGAGCGAACACGTCCAGTAGCTGCTCGAACGTGTGCGGCTGACGCAGCCACGTGGCCAGGGTGGGGCCTTCGAGCAGCTCCATGGCCACGAACACCTCGTCTTCGAACGTGCCGACGTCGTACACGCTCACCACGTTCGGATGGCTGATTTGTGCGATCGCACGCCCTTCGCGCAGAAGGCGCTCGCCTTGCCTGGCCGCTTGCGTGGCTTCGGTGCGCAGTAGCTTGACGGCGACTTGTCGCGTCAGCGCTGGATCGAAGGCCCGATAAACCACGCCGGAACCGCCTGAGCCCAAGGTGTCGAGCAAGATATAGCGATTCACACGCGCTGAAGGCGCGCGCAGCTCGCCTTCTAGAGGCGTCGGCGCAGTGCCTGTGAGGCTGCGGGTCGGTTCATCGCTGTTAGCCACCGGGGAGCCTCACCATGTTCCGAATCCGAGGCGGCTTCAAACCAGCGGCGGGCTTAATTAAACCGAACTCGGTCTACATCCCTTGTATCGCGAAAGGCGAGCTCACCGTAGAACCCTGCGTTGTGTTTGGTCCACGACCTTCTTGCCGAGCTCCAGATAGTGCTCAAGCCCGACTGCTCGCTCCCAAGCGGCAGGATTGGACAAGGTGTAGAGAATCGTCACTGCCTGGGTTGCATAGGTCATCGTCCAGCCGGTCACGTCAAGCAGCTCCCGGTAGATCGGCACGCGCTGAGTCATGCTGCGCGCGTTTCCGATCTTCAGCATCCTGCGTTTGGCGCGCTTATTGTGATTGCTGAAGTTGATACGCGATGACAGTTCCGCCGAGTTCTTGAGGATGCGTGTCAACACACGCACCACATCGAAGAGCAGGTTGCTGTCCAAGGGGTGGTGGATGTTCGCGTCGACGAGCGTGCTGTCGATGCGCGACTTCTTGCCGTCCTCGACGCCTTCCATCTAGGCGCGACCCACGATCAGCCGGTTGACCTGCTCAAGCGTCTCCGGTTTCACGCGCTTGATGTTCGCGGCCAAAGCCGACTTCTTCGGCTCCCTTTCGCACATCCCGATCCGGCAGAAGGTTCGAAACGTAGACGAGTCCGCCAAGTGGAAAGCCAGGTCCGCATAGCTCCACTCGTGCATTTGTTTCAGGACAACCGCGCGCAGCACCTGCTCGCCACTCATGCCACCACGACCCGCGTTGCTCGCCCCCGTTCCAATCGCCAGGTCCTGGACCACCAGCTTCGCTGCCTGAGGAAGCTTGTCCAAGACCTCGCTGATCCGCGCGAGCTCCCGGGCATGAGGATGGTCGACTATCTGCGAGACAAGACCGAGTTGAGGAGCTACATTTTTTCGCATCGGGGCTCGTGTTTCGCGGTGATTCTTGGTCGTTTCACCAAAAACACCTGACCCCGATACTTATTTCCGTCGCGATACCACCCGCGGTCCGAGTCTTGAGTTTTTACGTTTAAGGGCATACCCGGAGTCCCAGGACAGTTTCTGGGAACGGGACTTCACCGTGAGGGAAAAGCGCACGGTCGCCACGCTGCTAAGACGTACACGCGACGCCACGTGCGAGCTTGCGCGCGGCACGGCATCCTATCCGTCATGGTCGTCCTATGATCCACACGCGACGCTGGTGCGACCCCGCCCACGAGCATGACGGGTTTCGAGTGCTCGTTTCGCGTTACCGTCCCCGTGGCGTGCTCAAGGAGCAGGAGACCTGGGATGGCTGGATGCCGCAGCTTGGGCCCAGTAAGGCCCTGCATGCCGCCTTCTACGGCAAGGCCGGTGCGCCCATCGACTGGCAGGAGTACGCGGCCAGGTACGTGCGCGAGATGGAGGCGCAAACATTTTGGATTCGCGCGCTCGCAGCCCATGCCACCTCCGGTAAGGCTCTGACGCTCTTGTGCTCCTCGGCCTGCGTCGATCCTGCCCGCTGTCATCGCAGCCTGCTGTCTACCTTGATCGAAGCACAAACGGCTGGTGCCACGGATCCGAGCCCAACCGCTACGACCGTCAGGCGCCGAAGCAAATAGCTGTCATGCCAGCCATGACGTCTGATGCGCTGACGTCCGACGCGCTGACGTCGGATGCGCTGACGTTTGATGGGCTGCGGATTACGGCACCAGCACGAGCTTACCTATCGTCTGGCCCGACTCGATCGCACGGTGCGCCTCGGCGACCGCCTCGAGCGCGTAGGTGGTCGTGGGCGGAGGCACGAACGTGCCCGCCTTGAGCCATTTGGCGAGATCCGCCATACCTTCGGTCAGGATGTCCTTGCGATCAAAAAGGTAGCTAAGGTTAAACGCCATGACGCTGCGGCTCTGATTCGTCATATCGAGTGGGTTGAAGCGCGGCGTCCTAAGATAATCCGCTGCGAGCTTGAGGTAGTTCGGGCGGCCACCGGTCTTGGGCAGCATCGTTGCAAAACCGTACACCACGAGCTTGCCGGTCGCGCGCAGGTGCTCGTAGCTGCCCTTGAGCGTCGCGACACCGTTCGCATCGAGAATGACGTCGAAGCCTTGCCGCGAAATCCCTTCGGCGCGTGTCCATAGGTCTTCCTTGGATTTGTCGATCACGTGATCGCAGCCAAGCTTTTGCGCAATCTCGACCTTATGGCTGCCGCCGACCACCCCGGTCACGATGCAGCCAGCAAGCTTCGCTAACTGGATGAGACTTGTCCCCACGCCCCCCGCCGCCGAGTGGATGAGCACGTGGTCGCCACGACGAGGGTGGGCGAGCTGATGCAGCGCAAAGTGGGCGGTAAGAAAGACCGCAGGCAAGGCTGCGCCTTCCACAAAGCCGAGCGGTTCCGGCAGCGCGAACACCTGCTGGCGGGGCACGTTGATCGCAGAGGCGTAGCCACCAAACAGCGTGACTGCGAACACGCGCGCGCCCGGTTGCAGATCGACCACATTTTGCCCGACCTGACGCACGATCCCGGCGACCTCAAAGCCCGGCGTGATCGGCCATCCCACTAGCTCTTTCGCCGAGGCATAAAGGCCCATGCGCACGATGACGTCGGCGTAGTTCACGCCGCTCGCGTGAACCTCGATCGTGACCTCGTCGGGACCGAGCGCGGGCAGTTTCGCAGTCTCGAGCTTCAACTGCTCGTAGGATCCGCTGCGATGCACGACGATCTTGCGCGCGTGATTCAAGGCGGCGGCGGGCGCATCGTGGCTGACTTGCATATGGTTCATCCAATCGAACCTACCGCGTTTGCCCGACGTGAGTTTGACCTAGAGAGGGTAAACTCCGTTCGCTCCGTCCTGGTGTACAGTCCACCGCGTGAATAGAAGACGCGATGCAAAGTTCTTGGCGCTGCTTTGCAGTGGGTTTTTGCTGCTTTGCACCAGCCTGACTCCGTCGCTCGCGTGGGCCTGCAGTTATTCACTGCAATCGTGGACTCTCCCAACTGGATTGACGCCAGCGCCGACCAACACGCGCATCTGGCTCTACAGAGAAGCCTGGGCGGGCGAGCTGCAAGAGCTCGATCAGGACCAGGTAAGGCTCCAAGATGAGATGGGCCGCCTGGTGCCCACTTCCTTTTCGAAGATCGTGGTTCGAGGTAATGCGATCGAGCGCAGGCTCTACGTACTAACCCCCGAACAGCCGCTTGCGCCCGTGTCGACCTACCACCTGTTCGTCGAGCGCCAGCGCGCCAATGATGGTGCCACGTACTCCAACGTCGTGACTGAGTATCAGATGGGTGATCGCGAGCTCGATGTACTGGTCACGAAGCTTGACGGCTTCGACAGGCTAAGTATCGCCGGCGTAGGAGGGCAGGGCAGCTCGAACGCGATACTCGTCGTGCTCAGCACCCTATCGCTGGCGGTCGGGCGCACCCTCAGGAAACGCGCGGCACTTCGGGTTGCTTGTTGTGCGGCGCGGCCCCATTGGTGACCCGCGGCCGCTCTTCATTGAGCGCCTCGAGCACAGCCTGGGCCACAGGCGCCGCCGCTTTTGGACCCACCCCGGTGATGAATGGCAGGGAGATACGCGTGGTGCGAGGGTTGAGCGTGGCGCCCAAGACGTCCCTCTTCGACAACTTCGCCCCGCCCCGCCGCAGCTCATCGTCGTTGATCAGCGGCAGCGGCAAGAACTCCGGATGCACGAGCCCCAGGCGGATCAACGTTTGATCGAGCGGATTGGGAAAGCCGGTCAACGCATGTCCGCGGGTGATCGGTTGCCCGTTGACCGTTACGTATGAAAAGGTGGAGGTTGCGTGACAGACGCCGCTCAGGATCGCGCCCCGGCTGAAAAGATCAGCGATCTTACGGTGTAGCGTTGCATTCGTATTGATGTCGAACAGGCAGCCGTGACCCCCGGGTAGATAGATCGCGTCGACCCGCGAAGGGTCGAGCGCCGACAGCGGCGCGACCTCGAGCAGGCGGCCACGAAGGGCTATCCCCTTGTCAGTGTCCGGCGCGATAGCCGCGGAAACACCCAGACCGACCATGAAAAGTGGGCTCTTCTTGACGCTCAGGGGATCGGGCTTCGGGGGGGAGCCATCGACTGTATACAGCTCGAGACCCACGCCTGCCTGCTCAAAGACGTCGTAGGCCGCAAACAGCTCCTCCCAGTGGTAACCCACCGTGCTGATCACCATAGCGATGCGTGGCATGTCGTTCTTCTCCTCGGGCAAGCGCCGCCCCGATCGCGGGGCACGTCACCTTAAGGGATGCATGCACCGTGCCGAGCAACCACCCGACCGAACACAGCTGAGCAAAAAAAACGCCACCCCTCCGTGCTGCTGGCCCAGATCCAATGAGGCGAAGGCGACGTTCGCAGGCGGTTGGATGAACGTCGTCTGACCGGTTAGGTCTGTGTTGCCCCAGCACACGAGCTTGTCATCGTCTTCGCGCAACGAGCAGGTCGGCGCGTCCCCTGCGCCGACGTGAGTCATGCTCGGGCCCGCGATTCACACCTCGCAGCTTGTGGCGTTGCGCTCCCAGGCGGCGTAGTCGGCAGGACTCTGACAGTCTCGATCGCTCACAGCATCGCTTCGCTCGCGGCATACTCCGCGAACGTGCAGTCCGAGCGGGTTGCGCAGGCGGTCGACGACTGGCCATCGTGATCCCAGGTCGCACTCCCACAAAAGCGCCTTACCGTTAGACCGCCTGCGCAGTACTCGCCCGCCAACAGACGCGGTGCAGACGCGGTCCTGAGTCGCCGTGGGCGCCTGCGTCCGATAGCTACCCACAGCGCAGCTTGGCGTGACGTCAATGCATGTCGTCGCAGCGTCTGCATCGCGATCTCAGCTACCGCTTGCGCACGCTGCGGGCAGAGCGTCGCACCCGCGCAGAACTGGCCAGCGACACAGCTCGTGCACACGCGGTCTTCGCTAGTGCTCGGCGCGGAGGTCTCGTAGCTGCCCGCAGCGCAAACCGTCCATGCACTACAGCTCAAAACGTTTAGTGTATCGGTGGCGATCGACTCAGCTGTGCCGATGTGGTGGCTATGATGCGGATGCAGACCCGTCTACCGAGTGTGTGACGTGGACCCGCTGCAGCGCAGGCAGCCTACCAACCGACCGCACCGACGGCCACTACCGACCGCAGCTGCAGCGCGTGCGGCGACGCAACCTTCAGCAATCGCCGTTGCGAGGATTGGCGGGCGTCGGTCAGCGAGTGGAGGGCGAGCGGGCAGACTGCGGCGGCTTGCGCACTCACACGGGAAAGCGGCGCGTCTCGCAGCTTCGTGGTGATGAGCGTGAGCTGTTTGGGCCGGTGGAATTAAGCATCTTAGGTGGATACCCATGCGTCGAAGATGTGACGGCAACAGGTGCCGTGGGCGAAAGCCCTTCTCCGCACATTTTCAGGCACTCTCGGCCCAGCGAAACAGGTCGCTTAGCTGGGTAAGCCAGTACTGCGCCCCGAACCCAGCGAAGCTAATTGGCGGAGGCTTCAGTGTTGGTCGACGCGCTCGGACCAGAGGAAGGTCGGACAGTCACCCTCCTCGATAATGCCATGCAGATACACGCCTCCCAGCGATGGGGCGGCAGCCTGCGTTCCCAGAGTACCCGTCTTGCCCGTGGCTACCCTGCCGAATCGGTCCGTGCCTTGTTGTACATCTATCTGAAGCTCTCCGGACTCCAACTCGTGGGCCGGTAGGAGAGTTGGCCAAACCTTTCGCTTAACAGATGGCGCCGACAGGAAGACGGGACCTATCGTGTCTGCCGGTAACGTGACGCGATACGTATCTGCGCTGAGCTGTTGAACTTTGCACATTCTACAGACGTCAGTCGGCTTCGAACACTCATCGTCTTTCGTGGTGGCGGCGGCATAGGTAGTAAGGCGTACATCCTGCTCGGCCTGAGTATCGGCCTCGGGGGGAAGCTCAATACACATCCGGTCAGCGTCAAGCAGCCCAAGATGATAGTTCGACTAACAACAGCCAGCATCGTGTTCATTTGGTCGCTCGACTTCCGAGATCACGGCACGATCGCCGAATCAGGGCCAAAAGGGGGGGAAGGTGGCGCACTTGTATACGCACCCGGGCCGCGCCTGTCCAACCTCGCTCGAGGTGATGGCGCCTCTCTGTGTGAGCGCACGACGGACGGGACTTGGGTTCATCGCCCATCCAAGGTGCGTTACGTTTACAGCTATTGCTTCCCATGATGCGCCGCGAGCCAGGCTCGTAGCTCTGCAAGCCTCCCCTCATCGCGCGGGCTGCGGTAGGCGTTCTGTTCAAAGGCGCGCAGTGCCGTCTTCGCGAAGCGCTTGGCCGATTCTCGCGTATCCACGGAAGTCGCGAGCGCGTAGGCCAGTACCGCCTGGGTCTCGGCAACCTCGAGCTTCGTTCCGTGCTGCTCTCGGAGCGCCAGTGCGGACTGCAAAGCGTTTACGGCCAAGGTGTTCTGCCCCAGCAAGTAGTTCGCTTCTCCGAGGCATTGCAGGGCGTAGGCAAGGTAAGGATGCTGCGGGGCATGCTGCTCCCAATGGGAGCGCGCTTTGCTGCACTCTTCCAGCGCTCTTCTGGGTTCGCCAAGTCGAATGCTGACTTCACCGAGATTGCTCCAAACTGCGGCGAAATCTCCAGCAGAAGCATTGGGGTCGGCTGCGTAGCGCTGCATGACGCTCTCGTCGATCGCGCGAGCTTCCGCGAAGCGTTCCGCGAGAAACAGAGTGAAGCCGATGGACTGGTCTACGTTACGCACGGTGAGCCCGGCAGTGCTATCTCGGAGGTACGATTCTCGGGCTGCTTGGAGCTCCTCCAGGGCTTCCGTGATGCGGCCCATTTTGGTCAGCGGATCGGCGAGATAAAGACGTGCCTTGGCGATCGAACGGTGGGTCGGTGGTTGCGTCAGCGCGAGTACTTCTTTGCCGCGCATCAGGTAGGTAAAGGAGGTCTCGACGTGCCCTTCTACCGCTTTGCAGAAACCTAAGTCCACAAAGACTTCTCCCACCTTAGGGTGGTTCGCGCCGTATGCGTGTGTTGCCGCCGCTAGCGCCTGCTCTCCGACCGCGCACGCGCCGGGGACGTCGTTCCTGCTGTAAAAGCGTACGCGTAACGTTTGCTGCAGTAATCGCGCCGTGTGCAGCGGATCGGAGAAGAGCGCCCGCGCTTGTGCGAGTGGCTCGAGAGCCTGCTTAGACTTTTCGCTATCGAACCAGACCTCGGATGCCGTCATCAAGAACTCAAAGCGCTCCTCGGCTCGGGCTGACAACATACTTACCGTCGGTTCCACAAAGGGCAAGAGGCTCAGGGCCTCAATCGTTTTTCCTTCTATTCTCGCGGTCTGATAGGCAATCGCCGTCAGGGCAGCCGCTACCACGGTATGGTGCTTTGCCACGCCCGCGACCTTCGCCGCTTCTGTGTAAGCCTGCCGCGCTTCCGGAAATTTGGACGCGGCAAACAGCACCTGACCATGAGTAAGCAACGCTTCGGCGAGCAGGGGTGGATGGTTGAGCTTGCGCGCGCTGCGGACCAAGGCGCTGATAAGCGGCAACGCGGCGTTGTGTCTTCCGGTCGCGAGCACTGCCTGGACTCGAGCCAGCTCGGTGCGCAACTTCTTCCCATCCTTCGCGCGCTCCTTCGGAAGTGGCGCAAATCCCGCCGCCAGCGCCTGGGCGTCTTCACAGCTGGTGACGGGCCGCAGGCTCTCAAGAGCATCGATGGCCTTCTCGGTCGGGGCGTCGGGCTTCGTCCGTTCGAGCTCAAGAACCAGCGCGCCCAGCTCTTGGCGACGCTGTTCAAGGCAAGCCATCCGTAGGTCCAGGGCAGTCTCTGATTGTTCGTGCCGCACGTTGGTAGCCACGCACGCTTGCTGATGGGCGTCGACCCAGCTTTTCGCATAGCGAGCAAGACGCTCACCGACGATATCGGCCGCTTGCTGTGCGAGAGGCGAAGTCATCGCCCCGAGGGTCGCGCGGACCTTACTGTCTACATTGCTGTCCCAAATGCCTTGCAGCTTGTCCGCGGCCAGCGGACAGGCAGGGCCGCGCTGCATTGAAAGCACGAGCGGCACCACGGCTACGGCGAGTAAGATGCAAGCCAAGCCGCTGGCCTGCCAGACGAGCTTGCGACGGCGCATGCGTGCGAGGCCGGTTAGCAGCTCCGCCATGTCGCTGAAGCGTGCGCTGACGTCCACGGCCATGCCGCGTCGCAGGATTTTCTCTAACCAACTCGGCACGCGGTGACGCGGGCGCGCAGGAACGATCGGACCTCGCTCTATCTGCAGTAGCTCGTCGCTGGGGTGCCCCCGCTGGAATGGCCGCTCTCCATACAGGGCCTCCCACATCGCCACGCATAGCGCGAACTGATCGGCGCGCGCATCGACAGCTTCGCCGCGCAGTTGCTCAGGTGCCATGTAGCCAGGCGTGCCGGGTGCGGCTCCCGGACGTGTGAGATGGCGGTCCCAGTCGGGCGATGAAAGTGCGGGGTCATCGTCGACATCGCGTAGACCATCGGTGGCTCGCGCGAGCCCAAAGTCAACGACTACGACCCGCCCGCCTGGTATCACGAACGCGTTATCGGGCTTGAAGTCGCGATGCACGATCCCGCGCGCATGAGCTGCACCTAGGCCCGCCGCCGCTTGAGCGAATACGTCCAAGAGCTGCTCGAGCGTGTGCGGTTCGCGCAGCCACATGGCGAGCGTGGGGCCTTCGAGCAGCTCCATGGCCACGAACACTTCGTCCTCGAACGTGCCGACGTCGTAGACGCTCACCACGTTGGGATGACTGATTTGTGCGATCGCGCGCCCCTCGCGCAGCAAGCGCTCTCCC
Organism: Polyangiales bacterium; assembly: GCA_038257655.1. GTDB lineage: Bacteria > Myxococcota_A > Polyangia > Polyangiales > DASUME01 > DASUME01. The sequence continues at coordinate 9,961 of JBBSJC010000254.1, forward strand.
TGCTTACTCGTGCGAGAGGTTTCAGTCCGCAGCAGCTTCACGGCAACCTGCCGGGTCAGCGCCGGATCGAATGCCCGGTAGACGACCCCCGACCCACCTGAGCCCAGTGTGTCGAGCAGAATGTAGCGATTCACCCTCTCAGCAGGGGCGCGCGGCTCCCCGTCGAAGTGCGTCGGCGCAACATCGGTCAGGCTGCGGGTGGGGTCATCATTGTGTGCCACGGCGGAGGCTCACCATGTTCCAGTTCCAGGGCAGCTTCAACAAGCCCAATATCTGCCGAGCGAAGGCGGGCTCCACCCGCTTCACCACGCATTTTCGATGACGGGTCGTGCGCAACCCTGTCAGTCCCCGCCTTGCTGGGCATCTCGTCAGCCAATCCGATTCGATAACTGGGCGTTGCAGCGGCGGGTCCGAGGAACAGGGGCAGGGGGGCAGGGTACTGCTTGCAGGGTTAAACGCCGAGGGGTAGGGCAGGGCGGCCCGCCCGCCTTTGTGCGAACTGATGCCGTGCTAAGTCTTACGCGTCAACTGACCTACCGCGTGAGGCTATGCCTGTAAGGTGCTCGGCATCGGCAGCGTCATTCAGCTCAAGCGGCTAAGAGTCTTGCGAAGCTGTTCTTTTCAGACGCACAGCTGTTCTTTTCAGACGCAGATCGGACAAGCACTCAACGAAGGATTGCTCGTCAGGAGCGCCGTTTCGCACGAGAGGGCACCCATCTGGCCGACATGCACCCAGGCTGGATGGGCGAAGAGTCTGCACACGTTGCGCGATCCGCTCGCTCTCGCCTACGCTGGGCGCTTTGTGAGAACGAGGAGAACTGCGGCCCCTTCGTTCGCCAGCGCGGGAA
>JBBSJC010000255.1:0-10741 GCA_038257655.1 Polyangiales bacterium
GGGCTGTGGCCATTCCAGCTGCGCCTATGCCTGCTGCGCACAGGCCTGCTGCGCCTATGCCTGTGGCGGTTCCCATTCCTCCTCCGTTAGCCCCGGTGGCGCAGCGCCCGCCCTCTGTTCGCCCGCCACCGATCTCGGGACCGCGTACTGATGTCGAGGCCAACGTCGGCGCAAGCTCCGAAACCAACTTCTACGTGGGGTTCTCCGGCGAGATTTCGGAGGGCGGGGTTTTCGTCGCGACGTACAACACGTTGCCCTTGGGGGCGGGCGTCAACGTGACGGTCACCTTGCCAGGTGGTTTTGAGTTCAAGGTGCCCGGCTACGTGCAGTTTGTGCGCGATCCGATGGATTTGATGGCCGACTCGGAGCCCGGCATGGGTATCCGCTTCGAGCAGCTGAGCCACGAGCATCGGGAGCTTGTACTGCGCTTCGTTCGCAAGCGCGCGCCGATGTTCTACACCGACTGAGAGCGAACTGCGCGCAGCCACGGGGTTATCGCGGGCCGATGGCGTGCGACGACAGGCAGTTGCCCGACGCTCACCATGAAAAGCGCGGGAGAGCGCGTTCAGCGGATGAGAACGGCGCGTGCGCTCAATGCCAGCGGGCCGACGGCCTGCGCGCCCTCGCCTTCGAGATGTTCTTTGTGCGAGGGGCTTAGTGACTGCGCGCTCAGCTCGCCTTCGACGATCGCCGGGCGCCCCAACGCATCCTGCGGGATGACAAAGGCGTGATCGGCCATCGGCACGCGCAAACCGCCTTCGCCCGCTGCCGGTTTGAGCTCGAGCCAGCAGCCGGCACGCTCGCACACGCGGGCCACCACACCGCTCGTCTTGACGGTTTTGCCGAGAAACGGTTTGGGATCGCGCAAAATATCAGCCACCGCAACCGGCTCGCCGGCAGCGCTCAATGCGGCACCAAACGCGCGCTCGTTTGGCTGACCTGAGGGTTCAGCGCCCGCAGCGGCCGGGGCAGCCGGTCCAGCGGGAGCTGGTTGACTGCTGGGCGGAGCCTCGACCGCCTGGGCCGGCTCCGCCGCTGGTACTGCGGTGGGCTCGCTCGCCGTGGAAGAAGTGTTGCCCTCGCAACCCAGCACTAGAAACAGAACAGCGAGGCCTTCGGTGTATGAACGCATCTCTAATCGACTCCCAGCAGCTGACTCATCGACGCCTCGTCTGCAGGCGTGAAACTGAATTGATCGAACTCATCGGAGCGCGCCCAACGAAAGTCGTGGACACCGCGCGCGCGGACAGCATGGGACTCGAGCCGACACTCGTATAGGTACAGCTCCACCGTGTAGTGTTCATAGGGATGACTGACATAGGAAATGAGCTGACCCACGCTGATCTGCGCATCCAGACGGCCAGTGAACTCACGCTGCAGCGCGGCTCTATCCGTCTCGCCTGTCTCTACGCGGCCGCCCGGGAATTCCCAAAGCAGGGGCAACACAGCCGCTGGGCGGCGTTGTGTAATCAGATAGCAGCCCTCGCGTTCGACGACGGCAGCCACTACGCGAATGGTGGTCGGAGCAGGTGCCACTACGCACGCGACATAACGCGAACCGGACTTTATGTCGAGATACGGTTAGGGGACACGTGAGCAATACGGGGACCCTCAAGATCGCGTACTTTGGTTTGCCGCTCGGTGCATTGACCCTTGCGGCCGCGGGTTTTGCGCCGTGCGTGATCTGCCTTGGTCATCCGGATGCCAAAGGTGCGCGGCGTGTTCGTCGCAAACTGTCAGCGCGCGCACTGATCCTCGGGCGCCCCGATCTGAATGACTCGGGAGTGCAGCGTACGCTCTCAAGCGCGATGCCTGATCTGATCTTGAGTTGGTTTTGGCCGAAACAGATTCCGGGTTCCGTGCTCGCGCTTGCGCCGCGTGGTGCGTTCGGGACGCACCCTTCACTCTTACCCTTGTGGCGCGGGCCCGACCCTTACTTTTGGGCGATCTATGCGGGCGATCTGGAGACCGGCGTAAGCTTGCACCGTCTCGAAGCGGCGTACGACACCGGCCCTATCGTCGCGCAACGACGCGTCTCGATTGCCCCCGATGATGACGCATGGAGTCTGGCCCGAAAGCTTGATCGACCAGCTCTCGCCTTACTCGTCGAATGCGCGACGCGCTTGGCTGCGGGGGAAGCATTGCCGGGCGCGGCGCAGGACGATGAGCAGGCGTGCGAGGCACCGGAGCCTGACGTGCAGAGCTTGGCCATCGTGTGGCAGCGTCCCGTGGCGGCGATCTTGCGACTGATTCGCGCAGCTGCGCCCTACCCCGGTGCCACGGCGCAGCTCGGCGAGCACGAAGTCGAAATCGTGAGGGCCCGTCGCTTCCGCCCGACGCTCCCCCGTGCTCTTGAGCCAGCGGACGCGGTGTTGTCTTCGGAAGGGGTAGTAATCGCTGCGCGCGACGCCGGCGTGGTGCTCGAACGGGTACGGATCGAGTCGGGTGAAGAGCTGACAGGCGAAGAAATAGCGCGGCTGTTTGACGGTAGTTTGGCCCGCGTATGAGCCGTTCCTTCTGTCAACGCTGCCGGGGCCCACTACCGCCCCCGAGGCTCCCGCGGCCGCGCCGGGATCTCGTCCTCCGTAATCGGCGCATGACATACCGGGACCTTGATCAAGGGCACGGGCGTCGTCGCGCGCATTTTCTGATACAACTGCGCCGTGCACGCGCTCGAACCTGTGCTGCTGCGCGCAGACAACTTTGCTCCTCCCCATCGCACACCGTGGGGCGGCAGGCGTTTGCGCGCGCATTACAAGCGCGACGCGGATCTGAGTCCCGAAGCTCGCGCCATGCCCATCGTCGGGGAATCCTGGGAGATTTCGGTCGAGCCTGACTTTCCAGCGTCGCTGGAAAGCGGGATGTCGCTCACGAGCTGGATACAGAGCGCGCCCCAGGATGCCCTCGGAGACGAGTACCTTCGCGGCCGTTCCGGCACCGCCTTGCTCGTAAAGCTCATCGACACCTCAGAGCCCCTGAGCGTGCAGATTCACCCGAGCGACACCTATGAGGCGCTGGCCGCGGGTGAGTGCGGCAAGCCGGAGAGCTGGTACGTGGTCGACCGCGACGAGGGCGCCGGTCTGTATCTCGGGTTTCGGCGGGGTACTACCGAGCGCGACGTGCGCGCGGCGCTGACAAGTGGTGGCACGGCGAGCCAGCGTGCATCCTTTCGTGACCTCTTGCGGTTCGTTCCCGTGGAGCCGGGCGATTTCTTCGTCATCGATGCCGGCACGCCGCATGCAATCGGGGCGGGCCTGACCTTGGTCGAGCCTCAACATGTGGTGGCGGGACTACGCGGCGTGACCTACCGCTATTGGGATTGGGATCGCCGCTACGACGCACAAGGTAAGGCCGATCCGCACGGCACTGCGCGCCCCTTGCACGTCGAGCATGCGTTGGCCGTGACGAAGTGGGACAGCGTGCAGAGCGAAGAATTTTTTTCGCGCATACGCTCGCGCCATGGCGCTCCCTCAGCTGACCGTGCAGCGCAGTGCCTGCCTTTGTGCGGCCCAGTCAGCATGGGCGGCATCGTGAGTAACTGGTTGTGCGTCCATCGTTTACTTGGGACCGGTACCGTGGCCCTGCCCGATTTTGATCGCCTGCACGGCATCACGGTACTGTCGGGCGAAGTACGACTCGGAGACCTGACGGTAGGCCCGGGTCGCTCATGCGTCGTGCCGGCCTGTCGTGCCGGCATGGAAATCGAGCTCCGTGAGGCCCATGCCATCGTCAGCGCGGTGGTCTGAGCCAGCCAGACTGAGCACGCTCGGGACGGGATCGGTACGGAGTCGGTGCAGAGTCGGTGCAGAGCATGACGCAGGTGCAGGTGCTTGACCGTTCGGGGGCTGATTGCAAGATTCGCACACAATGATTGGTCATGGATCGAAGGCCGTTGGGCAGGTCAGCGCGCCGGTGCAGATCCTAGGTGCTGGCCTGTCTGGCCTCTCGGCGGCGCGCGCTCTAGGCGAACGCTGCGAGGTTCACGAGCGCCTCGCCCATCCCGGAGGACACGCGATCACCGTGGAAGAAGACGGGTTTCGCTTCGACAAAACGGGGCACTTGCTGCATTTGCGCGATCCGGAAATTCGCGCGTGGCTCTCGTCGCTGCTCGCCGACCAAACGGTTTCGGTGCATCGCAACAGTCGTGTGTTCAGCTATGGCGTGTATACGCGTTATCCCTATCAGGCGAACACGTACGGTCTGCCTCCTGCCATCGCTTACGAATGTCTGATGGGTTTGATCGAAGCAGAGCGTACGAAGCACCTGGGACCTGCGCCCACGACGTTCGAAGAGTTCTGCCAAAAGCATTTTGGCGCGGGCTTCAGCAAGCATTTCATGATTCCCTACAATCAGAAGTTGTGGGGCGTGCATCCGCGCGAAATCACGGCAGCTTGGTGCCAGCGCTTCGTGCCGATGCCGAAGCTTAGCGATGTGATCGCAGGCGCGGTCGGCATGAACGATCGCGAGCTTGGCTACAACGCGGATTTCATCTATCCGAAGCTGGGCATCGGAGAGCTGCCGAAGGCGATGGCGCGCGAGGTAGTGTCGCCTGTTCACTATGAGCACGCGCCCCAAAGCATCTCTGCCAGCGAGCGAACCTTACGCTTTGCTGATGGCGACGTTCCTTACCAAGTCTTGATCTCCACCGCACCGCTCGACCGTTTGGTGGCATTGATCGACGATGCGCCACAAGACGTGCGCGCTGCCGCCAAGCGCTTGCGCTGCAATCCACTGTGGTACCTCGACGTGGCGCTCGATGTGCCGTGCGGGGTAGAAGGACTGCACTGGGCCTACGTACCCGAAGAGAAGTACCCCTTCTATCGCGTCGGTTGTTACTCAAACTTCTCGGCGGATATGGCCCCGCCCGGCAAGGCTTGTCTCTATGTGGAGCTGAGCGGGCGTGATCAACCGGACATGAAGACGCTGTTGCCCGACGTGGCGCAGGGTTTGATCGACATGCGGCTGATTTCGCGACCAGAAGACATTCGCTTTGCGCGCGCGCGCACGATTCAGCACGCCTATGTCTTGTTCGATCATCAGTATTACGATGCGTTGGCTATTATCCGACCGTTTCTTGAAGCTCATCGCATCGTGAGCGTGGGTCGCTACGGCGGCTGGAACTACTCTTCCATGGAAGATGCGCTGATCTTTGGCCGCGATGCAGCCAAGCAAGCGCTGGAGCTTTTGTCATGACTTTGAAAAGCAGCACGGCACGCCCCCACGTCAGCATCGTCATTCCCGTGTACAACGAGGAGGCCATCCTCGAGTCATCAGTCAAGGATCTTGTCGATCGCCTGCGCGCCTTCACGTTCTCCTACGAAATCATCTTGGCCGAGAACGGCTCACGGGACGGGACGGTGCAACTGGCCGAAGAGCTGTCGTCGCGCTTTCCTCAAGTGCGCACGTTCAGCTTGGGGGAGCCCAACTACGGCAAGGGACTGCGCCGCGGCATCCTCGAGGCGCAGGGCGATATCGTGATCTGCGACGAAATCGATCTGTGTGACACCGACTTCTACACGCGCGCTTTGGCGCTCCTCGAGGCCAACGAAGCAGACCTGGTGGTCGGCTCGAAGCTGCTCGATTCGTCCAGTGACGAACGGCCCCTCGGGCGTCATCTCGCGACGATCGTAATCAACGGGATGCTGCGCATTTCGCTCGGGTTCAAGGGCACGGATACGCATGGGCTCAAAGCGTTCAAGCGCAGCCAGTTCGTCGACATCGTCGAGCGCTGCGTCGTGGACAAGGATTTGTTTGCAAGCGAGCTCGTCATTCGCGCCGAGCGCAGCAACACGGTTCGCGTCAAAGAGATTCCGGTGCGCGTCCTGGAGAAGCGAACGCCTTCGATTCATCTGTTTCGTCGCGTGCCCAACGTTCTGAAAGGCATCGCGCGCTTGGTCTACGCGATCCGGATTCAGGGCTGAGCCCGAGCTAGACGCGCACCATGGACAAGCTTGCCGCCGTCTCCGTGGATCTGGACGAAATCGATTGCTACGCCGCGATTCACGGGTTGAGTGAGCGCGGCCTGCTCTCAGAAGAGGCGCTGCGTGCTGTGTATACGCGGGCACTGCCGCGGCTCGTGTCCTTGTTCACGCGGCTCAAGGTGCCAGTTACGTTCTTCGCCATCGGCCGCGACATCCTGCACGGCGACAATGGGGACCGGCTGCGCGACCTTTCGCAGCAGGGACACGAAATCGGCAACCACTCGCTCAACCATCTTTACGATCTGACGCGCAGATCGCTTGCGGAACAGCAACACGAAGTAAGGGGCGGTGCGGACGCTATCGAAGCTGCCACCGGAAAGCGGCCGGTCGGTTTTCGCAGCCCCGGCTACACGATGACCGACGCGCTGTTCTCTGTGCTCGAGGGCGAGAACGTACGCTACGACGCCAGCGTGTTCGCATGCCCCAGCTATTACGTGGCCAAGGCGGCGGCGATGGCAGGTATCGCGCTGCGCGGTCGTCAGAGTCGCAGTGTGATCGCCGACCCGCGTGTGCTCGCTGCACCAGCCGACCCCTACCGCATCGGTAAGACCTTCTATCGCCGCGGACAGGGTTTGCTCGAGCTGCCGGTCGGGGTCACGCGGAGCTTCAGCGGGCGCCTGCCTTACATCGGGACGAGCTTGATTCTAGCGGGGCAACGTGGTGCTCGCATGCTGACACAGCTGATGACGAGCCGGCCCTTTGTAAGCCTGGAGCTGCACGGGATCGACTTAGCGGACGCAGAGCAGGACAGCTTACAGAGCCTTGCGGCGCATCAGCCCGATTTGCGCAAGAGCGCCGTTGACAAGGAAAGCATCTTGACTATCGCCCTCGAGACGCTGCACGGGCGTGGCTATCGCTTCGTGACCCATGCCCAAGCAGCGGACGCTTACGCTTCGGTGTAGCGAGAGATCACGTGGTGCATCGCGCGCGTAATACGCGTGAGGTCGTCGGACTCGGTGATGTACGGGGGCATCGTGTACAGCAGCTTACCGAACGGCCTGAGCCACACGCCCTCATCGACAAGTGCGGGCTGCATCAGAGCCATGTTGACCGGCTCTTTGAGCTCGACCACGCCGATGGCGCCTAATACGCGCACGTCCTTGACCCCTGGCAGCTCTCGGCACGGGGCAAGCTCGCGTTGCAGCTGGGCTTCGATCTGTTTGACACGCGCCTTCCAGGGGGAGCTGCATAGTAAATCGATGCTGGCTACAGCTACGCTGCAGGCGAGCGGATTGGCCATGAAGGTAGGTCCGTGCATGAACACGAAGGGTGCACCGCCTGCGATCGTAGAGGCGACACGATCGGTGCACAGGGTCGCAGCCAGAGTAAGCATGCCGCCCGTCAGCGCCTTACCCAAGCACATGATGTCTGGCGCAATGTTGGCGTGATCGCAGCCGAACATTTCACCGGTACGACCAAAGCCGGTCGCGATCTCGTCGAGGATCAAGAGCACGTCATGGTGATCGCAGAGCGCACGCAGACGTCGCAGATACTCAGGATGATAGAAGCGCATGCCACCGGCGCCCTGGACGATAGGCTCGAGGATTACGGCCGCTATCTCATGGGCCTGATTGCGCATGATCGTTTCGATCGACGCGAGACGTTCGGCATTCCAGGGGGCGCCGAAAGCAGGGCCAGGCTCCTGCGCAAACAGCTGCTTGGGTAGCGCGCTGGCAAACAAGCTGTGCATGCCATTGACGGGGTCGCACACTGACATCGCGCCCAACGTGTCGCCGTGATAACCGCCTCGCACCGTAAGCATGCGGCTTTTTTCGGGCTGACCTGCGGCATGCCAATACTGCAGCGCAAGCTTCAGCGCGACTTCAACCGAGACCGATCCGGAGTCAGACAAGAACACGCGCGTCAGGGGTGCAGGCGTGAGCGCGACCAAACGCTCACAAAGCTCCACGGCAGGGCCATGGGTGAGACCACCGAACATGACGTGGGACATGCGGTCCAGTTGCGTGCGCACTGCTTCGTTGAGAGCGCGTTGCCCGTAGCCGTGAATCGCCGCCCACCAGGATGACATACCATCGATCAACACCCGTCCGTCTGTCAGATGCAGGCGCACGCCTTCGGCTTTTTCGACTGGGAAAACAGGGCCGGACGAAACAGGGGACGCGTAGGGATGCCATACGACCTGCGCATCGCGCGCAATCAAATCCTCAGCGTGGGTCGCCATCGCTATTCACCTCGAGCCAGCCGCGGTTGGCCCGCTCACTGACTGCCTGACGCGCCAGCTCGTCGGCGCGCTCGTTCATGGGAATGCCTGCGTGCCCCTTCACGTACAGCAGCTTGAGCTTACTGAAGTTGCGCATGCGCTGCTTGGTCGTCGCGATGAGCTCCTGATTGGCCTTGGCTTTCCAGCCCTTTTGCAGCACACCGATCGCGTACTGACTGTCGGTGTAGACGGCCACCGACTCGTCGCTTGCCTCCAGAGCCTCAAGCGCACGTAGGATAGCAGTGAGCTCTGCGACGTTGTTCGTGGCGGCTCCTAGGTACTCGCTGAGCTCGCGCCGGACCTTACCGTTCGTCAGCACCACCCCCAAGCCCGCGGGGCCCGGATTCCCGCTGCACGCGCCATCTGTGTAAGCGATGATCGTGTCGGTGCCGTGGTCGGGGGCTGAGTGCGCGATGCTTGCGCTGCTCTTTTTCGCGCGGGATTTCACCACGCCCGACTTGGCGGCAGCCTTAGCTGCGGGTTCGGCTTCCGCACAGTGATCGTCCGGTAAGATCTCGCCGCCTTCGCTGGGGGCAAGATTCGCGAGGGCGGCGCGATAGGACTTACCGTCTTGAGCGCGATAGCGGACCTCGACTCGGCCACCCTCCGCTTGCAGCGTGCCCGCCTGATCGCAGCGGGCCAGCACGCGTGTTCCCCTCAACATTACCCAACGCCATGGCATCGCGACGCCTCGTAGCGCACGACAGGGAGCCGGACCAGCCCGCGACCCGGCAGCGGACCTGCTACGCTCGGCCGGTGAAACGTAGCTCCTGGATCATCGCCGTCGTTGGGGTTTTGGCCGTCGCCACGGCCGCCTACTTTCTGTTTTGGCCACGCCACAAGCTGCCAGAGAATCTGATGAGCATGGTGCCCGCGGACGCTTACGGAGCGGCGCGTATTCGCATGGACCGCGTGCTCGAGTCGGAGGCTTTCAAGCGCCTGGTCGTCGAACGCGGGGAAGCGCGCGGCATGGAACGCGTGACTAAAACCTGCGGGTTCAATCCGCTCGAGCGCCTGCGGGAAGTCGTCGTGTTCGCACGACCGGCCGCAGACGGCGGCGTACCACGTTTTGCTTTCGTGGCCCGGGGCGACCTGCGGCATCAAGAGCTCGTAAGCTGCGTACAGAAAGTGACCGGCAGCGACGCGACCAAGCTGCGCCGAGAAGACATCGAAGGCATCCCCACGGTTGCGAGCAGCAAAGGCACGTCGCGCGCAGCGTTCGTCGGACGTGACGGCATCATTGGGGGCGATGGCGAGAGCGTGCGCAGCGTGATTCTGACCATGCAGGGTAAGGCACCAAGCATGTTATCGGACGCGCTCATGACTAGTCTGCTCCATGACGTCGAAGCCGGCCAAGACGTGGCCGGCGTAGCGCGTCTACCCGAATCGATGCGGCCTCAGCTACGGGCGCTTGCCGCAAAGCTCATGGGCGGACAGCTTGCCGCGCTCGCTGAAGTGCGCGCCGTCGCCGGTAACCTGAATCTTGGCGAAGCAAAACTTTCGGGCGGCGCCACGTTGCTCGCCAGCGATGCCACGCAGGCCGCGGCCGTCGTAAGCCTAGCCCGGGCGCAAATCGGTCGCGCGATGGCGATCCCCGGCGTTTCACTCACGCCCGCGGGCGGTGTGTTGCGAGGCATACAAACTGAAGCCAGCGGGGATCGAGCGACTTTTGCTGGGTCGATCAAAGTAAGCACAGTCGAAGCATTGCTCGAACTCTTACCCGCGCTCGCTAAGCTACGTGAATCGTTCGACCCCTCAGAGCCGAGCCCAACACCGGAGCCGCAAGTTCCCTAGTTTCAGCTCTGCCCAGGCGGGGCAAGCAGACTTGGCAGCACCTGCGCAACTGCCAGCAGGCTCGCGACGCAGCTTGCCGGCGCGCGTCGTATTAGCTCAAGATAGTCTATGCGGATTACAGCGCTGAGTGGGGTTACTGGGTCGCCGCTCGTATCTGAGGGTCGGCAGGAACCGGCCGTAGCGCTCAGGCCCGTCCATCTCCCGACCGCGCCGCGACGAGTGCTCGTAATCGACGACGAGCCGATGCTTTGCGAGTTGCTCAGCAAAATACTCAGCGCGAGGCACCAGGTGACTGCATGCACCAGCGCGCGTGAAGCCCTGGCGCTCGTATTGGCAGGCGAGCGGTTCGACCGCATCCTCTGTGATCTGATGATGCCGGAGATGAACGGTATGGGTCTGCACGCAGCGCTACTTCGGGCCGCTCCTGATCAAGCGGCGCGAATGGTGTTTTTGACTGGCGGCGCATTCACGACGGAGTTGCGGAGCTTCCTGCGCGCGATCCCCAATCTGCAGGTTCTGAAGCCTTTCAATGCCCATGAGATCTTCGCCTTGGTCGAGCGCTCTCCAGCACAAGACGCGAGCATTACCTGAGGCAAGTCAGCTAAGTACAGGTCCCCAGAAGTAGGTGATCACTAGGGCTGCCAGGACGTTTTCTCCACGTGGGCGTGAGCGTTGTCCTGGTCGTGAGCCTTGACGGCGACGGCGACGGCGACGGGAGCAACTTCGGTCGGCCTTGGCCGATACC
>JBBSJC010000256.1:0-10719 GCA_038257655.1 Polyangiales bacterium
CGCGCAAATAACTGACCCGTTTCAACGCCGATGCATCCCCGTCGTCAGCACTGAAAATTCTCCAGATACGGGGAGTATCCTTGCGAATTTTCATCACTGACGACGGGGCGCCTCGACGCCGATCCGGATCAGTTATTCGCGCGCGATGCCTAAGCGACCGCCGCAAAACAATCAGATCGCCTCGACGCCGATCCGACCTGATTCTTTTGTGCCGGGCGCTTACTGCACTAGGATTTGCTCGAAGGTCTCTACCATTACTCCTTCGCTTCGCTGTTGGAAGGAGAGCGTGGCGCTGTCGACTGTGCTGGCGAGAGGAACGCTGACACTAAAGCTCTGAGGGCTGCCCTCGGGGCCCTCTACCAAGAATGAAGAGTGACTATCACCCGATATCGTGGTGAGCAGCATCGTATACGTGCCGCCTTGCATGGCGGAGGTGAGTGACACGTCAAGCTGAAGAACGGGCGCGATGCCGAACGTTTGGAAGCCCCCTACGCTGAACAGTCTGCACGTGGAGCAGCCCGGCGAGGTAGGCTGGGGCCCCGCCCACGGCTCATGTACCGTGTTCGCTTCGACTTCCGCGCCACTTTCGGCTGAAACATCGTCAGTAAGGTCGGTGGCGGTCCCCGTCGCAGTCGGGACGTACTTCCAGAAATCATGGAGCAACTCGCTGTTGCCGGCATACGCTGCAGGCGTCGCTCGGCATGCTTCCTTCGACCTCCCCGCTGCGGTGAACACCGCCCGACACATCGACACGCGATGCACATCGAGCCGCTCCAGCTTGGCTGCGCTCGTGAGGCGAAACTCGCTGACACCTCTGCCCTTGCCATCCGCGAGATTGACCCCACTGTCGTAGATGATCTGCATCACCTCTGAGGGTGTCAGCTCAGGGGCCACCTTCCACACCAGGGATGCCACGCCCGTGACGGCGGCAGCGGCGATCGAAGACCCGGTCAGGGGCGCAAGCTCGTAGGCGCCGGCGTCCTTCATCGTATCCCGGGTCATCACGAGAAAGCCGTAGGCAGCAAGAGCGGGACGTCCGCCCTTTCGTGTGGCGCGGATCGGATCATCATGATGGTCCACAGCGCCCGCTGCGAACACGAGAGGGTCGTAGGGATGTAGCTCCTTACCGGGCGTGGCAGGGGGTTCGTCATACCACGCTGCGCATTGACTTGGAGTTGGAGCGGACGCGCGCTCGAAGGCAGCCGGGAAGAGCGGTCCGGACTCTTCGTCGAGCAGCCGGGCTCGGTTGCCAGCGGCGGCAATCGCCAGGTGCCCTCGGCAGCGCGCAAAGGTAAGGGCGTCGCGCACTGCAAGGTCCAATGGGCTCAAGTGGTCAGGGTCGGCACGCCAGCCGATACTCAGGTTCAAGATCAGCTTCTCCCGTTCGCCGCTCGCCTGCTCTTGAGCGTGCACTACGGCATCCCAGATTGCGAGGGCCACCTGCGAGCGCGTGCCGAAGTAACCGCCACGCTTCCAGTCCGTTTGGCTCACGCTTACCTGCGGTAGGGCCAGATGAGCGGAATGGTCCGCTGCACAGGGCATCCCGGGGCGTTCTTCACCAGCAGGGCAGGCGAGCGCACGCACAACGTTGGTGATGGCCCGGCCGTGCGGCGCCTGCTTGGGCGCGATGTCACCCTGACTACCGTAAGGGGAATTGTCGATGATTGCGACGCGTACCTTCTGCTTTGCCCGAGCCTGTACCAATTCATAGGCGCCTTCGTCGGCATCCCAGTGTTCGTTGGCTACGGTGCTCAAAGTCTGGAACACTGGGTCGTGTTGCGCGCCTGCTTCGGGGCTCCACAGTGGCGTCTGCTCCAGCGCCGAGACCACCTGTGTATCTTCTAGGTTCTCCCTCTTATGGTCTGCCTGTCCCATCGCCTCGAACGGGCGGAAGGCGTCGGGGTACTCTGCGCTCGCGTGCCACGAGAATGTGCAGTAACCACGCAAGCGAGTAGGTACATCACCTTTCCGTCGAGCCGAGTCCTTCCTGCCGGGCACGTTACCGTCAAAAAGTGGCTCGCCTACCCACGTTCCGACCAGGCGTTGCCCGGTAGGAGTCGACTGGTAGCGATGGTAGTCAGGACAGCCCCGCGTCTGCCATACGCTTGAGAAGTCGACGTAGGTCGGTAGTTTACTGGCATGGTCCAGGCCTTGGACGATCGAGGCGGGCACAGCCCCGCCATCGCGATCATCGTCAGCGCTCGCGTGGTAGTCATTGTCGGCGCAGGCGACGAAGCTTACTAGTATACCCAATGAGAGCAGCCTGTTGATCCTGCGATTGTCGTTACGCCTAGCGGGCTGTCGTTCGATCATCATGCTTCACTCCATCGGATAGTTTGTGCGGGATTGAGAAGGGCGCGGGCGTGCGCGGCTAAAGCCCGCCAAAAGAAAAGCAAGGTTACTTTGCTGGCCACTGCTGCTGTCGCGGGCGACGCACGCTGGGCTAGCGAATCGCAGGCTGGGCTAGCGAGTAATGATGCGAAAGGCTGCCCAATCAGCCGTGGGCTCTCGTGACCGCAGGTGCAGTTGGGCTGTGCGCAGGGCGTCTGACCAGTCGGCCGTCAGGGCATCTTGAGAAGCTGCGTAGGCCGCGCGCATCAACGTTTGTGCGTCGCCATCCGCGACCGTGCGTGTCGGCGCCACGACGGCTTGTGCGCCCGCGAGCACAAAGGCTGAGGCAATGCCAAGGGCCGCTACATCGCGATCGCTTGCTTGCGCCGCTTCGCACCCGGAAAGCACGACTGTCCGGGCGGTGGTGGCGGTGGATAACACATCCCCCATCGACATCGATTCACCACGCGCAAGGCGTAAGACACTCTGCCAGCCATCGTTGCCCGCAAACATGGCATGTCCGGCAAAGTGAATATGACTTGCCGTGCCGACCAGAGAGGTTACGGCGCGGGTGGTGGCCTCATCCCCTTCGAGCACGTCGACGCTGACACCTGCCGCGCGCAACTGCGCAACGACCTGACGCGCTTCGGCAAGAGCGCGTGGCAGATCGCGACTTGGGTCCGATACGACCAACGCGTGTGCGCGAGGCTGGGCCGATCGCGCTGCCACGGGAAGGTCCAAGGGGTAACTGACCTTGACGTGGGCGATCAGCGGCTCTTGAACGAATGGTAAGGCATGAAAATCCAGCTTTGCAAGCTCAGCCTCCGCTAGCACCTGCAGCTGCGAAGCGCGCGCGATTTTCGCCGAAAATGGCGTCAGAAGTCGCTCCGCGAGTTGCGACTGGGAGAGAGCCGCAAAACCGCCTTCGAACTTGCGCGCGTCGGTGCCGCGAGCGTCGGAGGCAAAGGCGACCCAGCCGCTGCGTAGCGGATGGTATAGGAGCGTAAGGCCTGGATAGTCGGAGCGGGCGGCGACGACCGTCTGAAGCACGGCCAACTCCGCTACTTCACTTTCGAAGCGAGAGAGCAGGGCAGCCTCACGGCGGCTGTTCGCTTGTTCTGCGCGAGTGAGCTGGTCGACAGGAAGCTCGCGAGCGCGGCGCGTTTCATCGAGAAGCTCGGAGCGGGCGCGCTTGTAGCCGGTGATCGCGCGCAGCCATTTCTTGCGGCCGTCGGCCGTGAGCGTCGAAAGCCGAGCGGCGTCTTCGAGTGCACGCAAGAGCCGAGCACGCGCATGGCGCGCGACAGCGAAGGCGCGGCTTGGTCCGCGTAGTTGAAGCGTAAGCTCGATACGTGCCTGGGCGCTGACGTCGTGGCGCGCCAGAAACGCCGCACGACCTTCACCGAGGGGTACGCCCAAAGTGCGCTGGTCAAGCACGGATTCGGCGTCGGTATAGGCACGGAGCGCCTCATGGGGCAGCCCCGAGCCTTCGAGCGCTCGACCAAGGCCCACTAAGGCTCGCCAGCGCATTTCCGGTAGTAGTAAGGTTCGGGCGACTTCTTCCGCTTTTTCGTAGGCGGCGCGGGCGAGATCTGGCCGCTGCTCAGTGAGAGCGATCTGCCCTTCGAGCTCATGCCACCACACAGCGAGACCGCCGTCCTCGTGCTCCTCGTGCCCCGCGTGCCGCGCGCGCCGCGCCTCGGTAAGGTGGCGTCGTGCGCGCGGGACGTCGCCCAAGCGTGCGGCCGCATAAGCTAGGTTGATCGAGCCGACCGCATGGCGGAAGGGGTCGGCGCAGGCTCGTGGAAACATCGCGCGCGCCTGCTCCAACAGGGTGCTTGCGTGCTTTAGGTCGCGCGCGGTCGCCGTTTGATGCTCGATGTAATGCCAACCGAGGTTGATCAGCACATCGGCGCGCTCGCAGGCGGAGACCCCCTCGGGGTTTGACCTCTGCAGCGCCTCGAGCTCGGCAATCGCCTCGCTGGTGCGGCCAAGCGCTTGCAGTACGGCTGCCACGCGGTCGCGCGCAGTCCATTCGTGTACCGTAAGCCCCAGTCGGTGCGCATGCTCCTGCGAGGTGCGAAAGAGCGAAAGTGCCAGGCGCAAATCGCCAAGCTCGAACGCGATCAAGCCTTCAAAGTAAGGAAAGCGGGCCCGGCCGTCGGCAGTGCGCATGGCCGCTGCGCGTGCCGTATCGAGCAGTGCCTGCGCGTCCTCCAGCTGATGCAGCCGGGTGACCATCAAAAACGCAAGCGAGCAACTGTCCAGCATCTCCGCAGAAACCAGCTGATGGCGGCGATCTAAGGCGATCGCCCGCGCGAAGCTTTCCCGGGCTTCGACGATTCTGCCGAGACCAAGCTCCATGCGCGCAAGCAGACTTTCCGCGCGGGCGCGCTCGGCACCGGCTAGCTCGGGCAGGGCGCGTCGCAGCGAGCTGACGGCGGCGCCTGTGTCTTTTGCCCTTCTGAGCGCAAGCGCGC
Organism: Polyangiales bacterium; assembly: GCA_038257655.1. GTDB lineage: Bacteria > Myxococcota_A > Polyangia > Polyangiales > DASUME01 > DASUME01. Next base: position 4,812 of record JBBSJC010000256.1, read on the forward strand.
GCTCAAGCGCTACAGAAACCTGAGTATTCCGCACCTTCAGGTGAAAAGCGCCGGCTCGCCCTCTAGCACGGCTTTTTAGCGCAAGGCTTCGTGCGCCGGCAGGAACAGTCACACGCAGGCGCGAGCCACCGCCGACCTGGGCCTCTAGCGTATGCGCTAGCTTGCCCCTAGCCGTGTAAAACTGCGGGTCGGTAGACCACGGCGCAGGGACCCAGACGCGAAGAGCTCGTTGCTCATCCAAGCTGCAGGTACCATCTCGCTCCACCATGGCGCAGCCGATCACCTCCACGTTGATCGGGTGCACGTCCTGGCGCTGCGTCGCGGCCGCGCGTTCGGAGCTGCAAGCCCCCTGGATCGACATCACGCAGGCCGCGATGCCTGTGGCCACGCCCGTAGCGATCGCGACGGCACTTCCGCGCGTACGCAGCCTTGCCCAGCTCGCATTCCCCCCAACCCAAGACATCGTGCTTTCAGTTACGGCAGAGGTGCACGGATTTCTATCCGAAACGTTTGCCAGGCTGGGTTGGGCTGCGCTCGCTCGCGCGCGCTCAACGCATCGATCGCCGGCATTTCGTCGGGTCTTGCGACGACCACGAGCAGAAAGGCGCGTACTGCGTCGAGATCCAGGGCCTGGGGCAGTCTGCCTTGCAGGCGTATCAGCCCCAGCTTGGAGATTTCGCTGTGCACGGGCAGCGCAGTGAGCTGTGAGAGCTCGTCCAGGTACGCCTTCACGGCAAGCGGGCCTGCTGTCTGCGTGGCTGGACGCAGAACGAGCTCGAAGGGCATCCCGGCACGAAAGGTAAGGCTTGCGGGCGCGGGCGCTGGACTCTCCGCAGTCGCACCTTGCGTCGCGCCGTCGCCGATGCTGCGCGTCGCACGTTCGGCGCCCAGCGCAACCTCGACGCGATAGGCAGCGATAGGTTCGGGGGCCGGAGCACGCCACAACAGCAGCACGGCGGCCGCAGCTGCGGCAGGCAGTACCCAGCCGATGCGCCGCGTCCAGCGTCGCGTCGCTAGGCTGCGCGCACGCCCGTGGCTCGCCTGGGGTACGAGGCTTACAGGGGCCTGAGTGCCATTGAGCTCCCGCATCGCGACCTCGGTCATGCGGTCGATCAGCGCCGGATCGTCGCTTTCGGGCGTGGGGGCTGGGGAGGCAGCAGAATCGGCTTGTTCGACTCGCGCAAGGTCGCGGAGCGCCTTCAGAAGTTGTTCGTCGTGGGTCACGGCTGGCCATCTCCTAAGGGTGTTTGCAACGTCCCCGCGGTTTTTGACAGGCCCGCTTGTTTTTCTAGCTCGGCGCCGAGTTGACGAACGAGTCTGATCAGACGGCTGCGCCACGCGTACACCGCATCCATGCTCATGTTCGTCGCGGCACTGACCTCAGCCACGGGCACTTCCTGAATCACGAGTAGGTGAAAAAGGTGCAGGCCCAAAGGGCTTAGGCGCTCGCGCAGAAGGTCGAGCAATACCGCCAACATCTCGCGCGATGCGAGCAAGGCGTCAGGCTGAGTGAGCTCCCCATCGAGGTCGTCGAGCTCGCTTGCCAGGGTCGGGTCTTCGGTCCAGGGGCTGCGCCGGCCGGTACGAAATACCGCCGCGACTTGGCGCTCGGCCACGAGCCCGACGAAGTTGAGCAGGGACAGGCCCCGGGTAGGATCCCAGCTGCGAAGCACACGTGCATGATCGGTGAAGAGCGCGGCCATCACTTCTTGCGTCAGATCGTCCAGCTCCTGCTTGGGATCGCGCCCGCGGCCGAGGGCTTTGCCGCGCCGATGGAGGGCGCGCATGACGCGGGCCTGCACGACGGGCAGCAGATGGCTCACGAGCGCACGCACGGCCGAGCGGTCTGCCGCAAGCGCCGCCTGAAGCATCTCCATCGAGAAGTCAGCGCCCATCCCGCGACAGGAGCTAGCACAGCCTGGGGATAGGGGCAGGCAGAGGCAAAGTGCAGGAGCAGGACGCAGCTTCCGCCGGTGTTATGTCAAAAAGCGGCGCGCGCTTGCAAAGACCTGCCTATGCAGCTCACCGCACGCGACCCACACCCAACACCTTGGATGAAAGCACGGCCGCCGCAGCCCGAGCACGATACGGCCCAGCTGGTCGCGGCGGCTGTCCAAGGAGATGCCGTGGCGATCAACGCACTGGTCAGCCGCTTGCGGCCGGTCGTCTGGGCCAGGGTAAGGCGCAGGCTTGGCGCATCCCAGCGCCTTGGCTGCATGCAGGCGCCCGATCTGGTGCAGGAAATCTGGTTTGTGCTGTTCAAGAACGACTGCGGACAGATTCGCAGTTGGGATCCGAGTCGCGGTGCCTCCCTGGAAGGTTATGTCGGCATGGTTGTCGATCGCGAAATCGGTAACCTGCGAAGTCAGAGTAGTGCCAAGAAGCGCGCGGGGCACTTCGTCGACGATGAGCTTGGTGGGCAGCTTGCGGACGCGGCGCACGACCCTGAGCATTTACTGATCGAGCAAGCAAGCGCCCAGCGCCTTTGGTCACATCTGATGGGGTCGCTGCCCCTGCGCGGCAGAGACGTGCTGGTCCAGCTGTGCTTCGAGCACAGTACCCCTGAGCAAGCGGCGTGCACCCTGGGGGTAGACCGTCAGGTGGTCTACAACTGGCGCCACGAGATAAGAAAAAGGACCCGTCATTTTCTGTCTCGGCAAGGCGACGCGAGATTGGCGCAAAGACTCAACTGCCGATCTTAGTAAGAGTAATCATCAAGTGGTTAGTAGGAACATTGGCCACGATACAGGAGATGACGCTATGAAAATGCCAGCAGGTTACGCCGTTCTAGCTCTGACTCTCTTCGGTGCAGCCGAAGCAAAAGCCGACGACATGACGCCGCTTTCGCAGCAAGAGAAGACGCGCGTCGAGATGCTGCTCTCACTCTTCGACCCCCAGAGCTATGCAGTCAGCTTCGACTACATCGACGAAAAAGGTAATGTGGTCACCGCGGAGGCTGGTAAGGCCGTCGGGCTGTCGGATGTAAAGCAAGTCGAGGTCGAGCGAGAGCTCATCGAGTCGATCAAAGCTGCGACCAATACCAACAACAACATCTTTCGCGCGGCGACCAACACGAACAACAACATCTTTCGCGTGGCCTCGACCAACACGAACAACAACATCTTTCGCGCGGCGACCAATACGAACAACAACATCTTTCGCGCGGCGACCAACACAAACAACAACATCTTTCGCGCGGCGACCAATACGAACAACAACATCTTCATCGACGCCAAGCAAGCGGCGGCCGCACGCGACCTTAATGCCGTGTTCGAAGAACATTACGCAGTCGACGCTGCGCTCAAGCCGATGGGCCGCGAGGACCTGATGCGCGTCGAAGAGCTACTTTCCTATTTCGACCCACGCAGCTACTCATTCAGCGTCGAATATGTCGATGAGCGTGGTGCCGTGTCCGAGGTCTCATTAGGTAAGGCCGTGGGGCTTGCCGGCGTCAAGCAGACCGAGGTGGAGCGCTTTGCGGCCGACTCGATCGCAGCCTCGACCAATACGAACAACAACATCTTCAAGCTGGGCGAGGTAGCCAGCACGAATACGAACAACAACATCTTCCGGGTCGCCTCGACCAATACGAACAACAATATCTTCCGGGCGGTCGACACGGACCGTAAGGGAATCTTTCGCGTGGCCGCGACCAATACGAACAACAACATTTTCGTCGATGCCAAGCAAGCGGCCGCCGCAGCTGAGCTCAACGACCTACTCGACAACTACGCAACCCGTCAGAGGTGAGCCATGAGCAGCGAACGCTTTCGCCGTAGCATCACGAATGGGTGCAAAAGGTGTGTGCACCTCGCCGCAGCGATCGCGATCGCTGCTCATTTTCTCCTCATCCTAGCCGAGGTCACCCACCTTACGGGTTGGATGGCTCGCAGCGGCTCTTTTCGTACTTTTTTGGCAGTCAGTGAGTATTACAGCGCGGTCACCTTCGCCAACCGAAACTTTGGCTTCTTTGCGCCCGCCGTCACCCCTGATTGGAATCTGCGCATGACCACCACCAGCGGGTCCGGGGCTCAGCAGGAGTTCGCGCTCACGCCCGAGGGGCGGGAAATGGAGGTCAAGATGTACTCGATGCTCGGTCGCTTCTCCGAAAGCGATGATACCATGGACCTGTTTGCCCGCTCCTGGTCCGTTTACGCGATGAACCATGTGCAAGATGCGCGCAAGGTTCAGATCGAAGTCACGCGCAACGTGATTCCAAGCATGCCGGAGTACCGCAAGGGTGCTCGCGTATCAGCCCAGAACTTTTACCGCACCGTCTACGAGCGATAAGGGGAGAACGATATGTTGACGCTCGCTATGCAGATCCGAGACTTTCTCGTTCGACCGGATTCAAACCGTAAGGTTGCTCTGTTTCGGATCGCGGTCGCCTCGTTCTTCTTGCTCAAGTTATGGTCGATTCGGGGCTCCTTGCTCGAGGTGTACGGGCAGTATGGATTCATCCAGTGGGCGATCACGCGCGGCAGTCTGTACGAGGTTTTACCCCATCTGGGCGATGTCTCGATCGCGCTGGGTAAGCTCGGCTTGAGCGCCGAAGGTGCGGTCTACTTTGTGATTGCAAGCCATGTGCTCGCGCTGTGCCTGCTTTTGCTCGGAATAGCGGCAAGGACGGCCGCGGCGGTCGCCTGGTGCACGAGCTTACTGTTGATCTATGCTGGCGGCGGGCTTTTGTATGGGATGGATTACTTTGCCCATATCGCGCTCACCTACTGCGTGATCATGCCGACGGGCGCAGCCCTCAGCCTCTGGCCCAAGCGACAGGCGGAACAGTCGGTTGCGGCTGGGGTCACGATCAAGATGCTGCGATTGCAGCTCTGCATGGTCTACGCATCGTCCGGCATCGAAAAGGCATTGGGCGAGCAGTGGTGGAACGGAGAAGCGATTTGGCGCGCGGTAACCTTACCGGTCTTCAGTCAACTGGACATGTCTTGGCTTGCGCAGGCGCCGTGGCTTGCCACGGTGATGGGCTGGAGCGTACTGCTGATCGAAGGGACCTACCCGATCTTCATGAACTGGCGAAAAACGCGCGCCCTGTGGCTGACGTTGGTGGTGGGAATGCACCTGGGGATCGGATTGTCGATGGGGATGTGGCTGTTCGCTTCGATCATGATTATCCTGAGTGCCGCGGCCTATGGCGACTCCTTGGCTGAGGCGATCTCGAAGCGCGTAGCGCAGCTTGCCGCAGTCCCGGTCCTCAAAGACCTCGCGGGAAGTGCGCGACTCCTGCAGCGCTGAGCCGACGCTGCACGGCCCTAGTCGGGTGCTTAAGTCAGTGAAATCTCGATCAACGCGCGCTTGTCCTTCTTACCCGCCAGCGATGAAAAGAAGTCCAGCGTGCGCATCTGCCAGCCGTACTTGTCGCGCAGCGCCCGGTAGGCGCGCTGCTCAAAGCCTGCCTCGCCCTCGACAACTCGTGCCTTGGCCTCATGCCAGCCGCCAAGCACCTTGCCGCGCACGTCGCAGGGCGCAACCAGCGCCTTACCGTTGTTGCGGATCCGTTTGACCTTGAAGGACTTGCCTTCTGTGAACACGACCAGCTTGCCATCGAGCGGTGCGGCCCAGACGGGCGTCTTGACACCATCGCCACTCTTTTTGAAGGTCTCTAGATTGATGTACTGCGCATTGTCGAGCGGTGTCGCCATGCGGGCGGTCTAGCGCACTCCGGGCAGCGCGTACAAGGGGCAGGGCGTGAGGCACATAGCGGTTGGCTTTGGAGCCAATCACGATAAAAGCGCAGGTTTTTCGAAGACCATCAAGCTTACATCGGAGCGCAGCGCGCGCTGCTCGAGCGTGCGCAGACCCTGTTGGGCAAGATAGGCGGGCAAGTCCAGCTGCAGAAACGCGCGGCGATAGGGCTGAAAGAACACGCGTTCGCGCACGTGCGCCGAGA
>JBBSJC010000257.1:0-10642 GCA_038257655.1 Polyangiales bacterium
CGGGCAACGTGCGCGAGCTCAAAAACCTTGTGGAGCGGCTCGTAATCCTCACGCCCCAGGCCGAAGTCAGTGAACGCGAGGCGCGCGCGCTGCTGCCGATCGCCGCCGGTAGCGCAGACAGCGTGAGCTACGAGCCTGGCAAGACCCTGCGCGACATGACCGACGACGCCGAGCGCGCGTTGATCAGACAGGCACTTGCGCATCATTCGGGCAACGTGACCAACACCGCCGATGCGCTCGGCCTCGAACGCAGCCACCTGTACAAGAAAATGCGCGCGCTGGGTTTACGATAGGTCTCGGCCAAGGACTTGCGCTAGAGACGTGCGCTGAAGATGCCTGACGACGAGAGACGAAGTACACCCCACCCTTCTGCGCCCCCTGAGCCTGCGGAATTGGGCGAGCTGACCGATGACGCGATCACCGGCTCTTTTCGCATTCTGCAGCGCAAGCACGGTCATCGCTATTCGCTCGACGATGTGATTACCGCCTTTGTAGCGGCCCGCGCCATGCCAGGGGCCAAGCGCTGCCTCGATCTCGGCACGGGCATCGGCTCGGTGCTGCTCATGCTCGCTTACAAGCTGCCAGACGCCCGCTTTGCCGTGGTCGAAGCGCAAACAAATTCCTTTCGCCTGCTGCAAGACAACGTGGCGCGCAATGATCTGTCGGCCCGCGTGGAGCTTGTGAACGGCGACCTGCGGGACGCGGTGGGCCTGTCGCCCCTCGATGGCGTCTTCGAGCTTGTCACCGGCACACCGCCTTACGTGCCACCTGGCCAAGCGACGCCCTCGACCGATGCGCAGCGCGCCTACGCGCGGCAGGAATATCGAGGCGGTGTCGAATCTTACCTTTCGGCGGCAGCGCCCGTGCTTGCAGCAGAAGGAAAGCTCGTGGTGTGCGCCGACGCGCGCTTTCCTGAACGTGTCGTGGGCTTCGGCCGCAGTGTGGGCCTCAGCGTCATCGACAGACTTGAGATCATTCCGCGGGCCGATGCCAAGGCACCACTGTTTAGCGTCTTCACCCTCATGCATACGCACGCCGCAAGCGCGTTGTTCGTGCACGAACCGCCCCGCGAAGCGTCATGGGTCGCGCGCAATGCCGATGGCGCTCGGAGTCAGGCGTACCTCGATTTGCGTGCGTTTTTTGGCCTTGCGGCGCGCTTTTAGAACCGCACAGACCGGTAAGCCTTCGCACGGGCGGTTCATGGGCATTCCAGTAAGCTGTGCCCCGATATGTCCGAGCAGCCTCCCGAGACACCGCCTTCGAAAGCAGCGCCTGCGCACACGCGCCCGAAGACCTCGCTGACGAACACGGGCGGCGAGACCTGGGTGGCGGGCGATCCCGAGATTAGCGAAGTGCTCGCGTATGCGATGCAAGTCGACGACGTGGAGCGCGATCAGCTGACCCACGGTTTTCACAGTTATCCAGCGCGTATGCACTGGGCCACGGCAGAGCGCGTGCTCAGCGCCTTTGGCCCGGGGACCAGCCGCGTGCTCGATCCGTTCGTGGGCAGTGGCACCGTGCTCATCGAAGCGCGCGTTGCAGGCTGCGCGGCCACCGGTGTCGATCTCAATCCACTCGCGACACGTTTGGCGCGGGTGAAGTGCGATCCGCTCGACGCTGCCCGACGCGCGCAGCTTGCGACGCTCTCGCGCGAGGTAGCCGGTCGCTCCGAAGAACGCGTGCGCGCGCGCGTACCCGTGCATGCGCAACTGCCGGAGGGCGAGGTCGCCTGGTATTCCCCCCACGTGCTCAAAGAGATGGCCGGCCTGTTCGAAGAGATAGGCGCTGTCCCCGACGACAGCCTGCGCGAGCGTCTGTTGCTGGTGTTTTCCGCCCTGGTCGTGAAGTTTTCCAAGCAACGCTCGGATACGGCCGAAGAAGAAGTCGACCGGCGCCTGCGCAAGGGCTTGGTGACAGAGTTCTTCGTGCGAAAAACCTCAGAGTTGTGCGAACGACTCGAAGCCCTCGAAGCGGCGGTGACAGGTCCCTTTCCCCAGGTGTTGAATGGCGATGCCAGGCGCCTGCAGGATCGGCTCGGCGGTAACGGGCCGCGTTTCGATCTCGTGCTCACGTCTCCACCTTACGGTGGCACCTATGACTACGCGGCCCATCATCAGCGGCGCTTTGGCTGGCTTGGCATCGACGGCTCGCAGTTTGCGGCGCGCGAAATCGGCGCGCGCCGTCACGGCGATGCGCGCGAGCGCTTTGAATCCGAGATGCGCGCAGCCCTGAGCAGCATTCACGAGGTCACCATGCCGGGCGCGCTGTGTTTCTTCCTGATGGGCGATGCGCACTACGGCAACGAGCGCGTGCCGGCAGATGAGCTAATCGAAGCGCTTGCAGACGATGTCGGGTTTGAGCCGCTCGCCCTGGCCTCCCAGGAGCGGGTGGATTTCGCAGGCGGCGCCCCGCGGCGCGAGCACCTGATGGCCCTAGAACGCTCCTGACGCGTAAGTCCAGTTTCCTGACGATCGTGCCGGTTCTTGGACCGGGTTATGCGCGGAACGCCATCGTTCGCTCGCGATGGTCTTCGCTGCACGTAGCGAGTTGCATGGGATGGTGCTCGATGGGCGCTACCGCATCCTTGCCACGATCGGGACCGGGGGCAGTGGTGCGGTGCTCGAAGCCGAGCGCCTGACAGACGGTAAGCTCGTCGCGCTCAAAGTGCTGCAGTCTTCCGCGGTAGGCCACGCGGATTTCGCGCGCCGTCTGCGCTGCGAGGCCGAGGTCGGCCGTTCGCTACGCCATCCAGGCATCGTGCGCTGCAGCGACGAAGGCACGCTGCCCGATCACTCGCCTTACCTCGTCATGGAGCGTTTGCGTGGCGAAAGCCTGTCCGCGCTGCTTTGGCGCCTAGGACCGTTGCAGGTGCCCTACGCCTGCGCGATCGGAGCCCGTATCGCCAGCGTGCTGCATACGGTGCATGCCCACGGTTACGTTCATCGCGACCTCAAGACCGAGCACGTCTGGTTATCGCGGGGAGCCGACGGGGGCCTCACCGTACACCTACTCGACTTTGGCGTGTGCCTGCCGCCGGACGCAGATAATCGTTTTCCCGACAAGCCGAACGAGCTGTTCGGCACGCCCGGTTACATGTCGCCTGAGCAGGCGCGGGGCGACGTTGTCGATGGCCGCTCGGATCTGTTTGCCCTGGGCGTGGTGCTCTTTGAAACGCTGACCGGTGAGCTGCCCTTTCACGGCGCCAATGCGGCCGTGCTGCTGCGCCGAACGATCGAGGAGCGCGCGCCCTACGTCGGCGCCCTGCGTAAAGACGTGCCCCAGGACCTGGCGCAGTGCCTCGCGCGCCTGCTCGACCCGGAGCCCAGCGCGAGAATGCCCAATGCGCGCAGCACCGAGCGCGCCCTGCTCGCGCACGGGGCCTTGAGCGCTTCTGCGGTACAACGGCACGCGCGCGCACTTGCTGCGCAACTGCATCCCGCGGATGAGTCACAGGACCCGCGCGATCCATCTGCGCAAGCCAGTCCCACGCACAATCTGGCCCTGGCCGCGGGCTGACGAACGCGCACCGCAACTGAATAGGCGTGCACCCGCTGCAGGCTTGGCGCACACGCTGCCACACGCGCCCTTGAGCTGCGCGAGGCAAGGCTTCCGAACCCCCCGGCAAATTTGAGATAATCACAAGTGAAGGGTGTACCCTAAGGCCTCGCGGGCAGAACGTCGTAAGTAGACGCGCTTCACCGTGTTGCTGGTCTCTTTCGGGTTATCGCGGGGGTTTTCAGGGCATGTTCGACAAGATTCCGCCAGATCGCCGCTGGATGCTTGGACTGGCTGCAGCTATTGGCGCAGCGCTCGGCTATTACTTCTTGAAGCCAGAACGCCCGATGGAAGGCGCGATCTACGGCCTCGCCGCTGCAATCGGCGTGATCGTGGTCGTGTTGAATGCCGCGGGTGGCGGCGATTTCCATGCGCTGCTCAATGCCGTACGCGGCACGAGCGACGGCATGCGCGCCGCACGTCCGGCGGGCGCAGGCCCGCAAGAGGGCGCGGTTTACGATGCCCTGGATGAGCTCGCTAAAAGAGTGTCAGGTCTCGACGGCCGGGCATCCATCGCCGAGAAGAGCTCCGAAGATCGTAAGGGCGAGCTTGAGCGTCTGCGTTCGGAGTCGGAGCGCATGCGCACCGAAGCGGACCGACAGCGCGCCGAAGCCGATCGCTTCCGGGGCGACGCTGAGCGCTTCCGCGCCGACATGGAGCGCGAAAAGAGCGAAGCCGAGCGTCAGCGCGTCGAAGCCGAGCGCCAGCGCAGCGAGGTAGAGCGCATGCGCAGCGACATGGAACGCTCGCGCAGCGAGCTCGACGCTGCACGCCGTGAGACCGATGGCCTACGTCGCGAGCTTGACTCGATGAGCTCGCGCAGCGACAGCGCGACCAACGAAGCGTCGCAACATCGCGAGCGCATCGGGCGCCTCGAGGCCGAGCTGAGCGGAACCCGCGGCGATGTCGAAGCCGTGCGTCGCGAAAACGAAGGCATGCGCGTCCGTCTGACGAGCATGCGGAACGAGGTGATGGAGCTCGAGAAGGTGGTCGGCGACTCGATCGCGGAAATCGGCGAAGGCGTCGATGAGCTTTCAGCTTCGCTCGAGCAGACGATGCGCGCGATTCACTCCCAGGCGGATGCCACCAAGGAGCTCGCAAACAACGTCGAGATGCTCGCTTCGAGCGCCGAAGAGTCAAGCTCGTCGATTCTCGAAATGACCGCGACCAACGCAGAGGTCGCCGACAACATGTCGAGCCTGGGTGCAAGCGTGCGCGAGACGGTGTCGTCGATCGAAGAGATGGCGTACTCGATCAAGGAAGTTGCGCGCAACGTCGACGCGCTTTCGCTCACGGCCGAAGAGACGTCGTCGTCGATGAACGAGATGGACGTGTCGATCGATCAGGTGCGCTCCAACGCCAACGAGACAGCGCGCCTGTCCGAAGAAGTGGCCGTCGACGCCGAGCGCGGTGCTGAAGCCATTTTGAAGACGCTGGAAGAGGTCAATCGCATCAAGGAGACCTCGAGCGAGACCGTGAACATCATCGCCACCCTCGGTCAACGCATCGAAGCTATCGGCGATATCTTGAACGTGATCGACGACGTCGCCGAGCAGACGAACCTACTCGCCCTCAACGCGGCGATCATCGCAGCACAGGCAGGTGAGCACGGTAAGGGCTTTGCCGTCGTCGCCGACGAAATCAAAGATCTCGCCGAACGCGCGGGCGCCTCCACCAAGGAAATCGCCGAGCTGATCAAGACGATTCAGGCCGAATCGAAGAACGCGATCAAAACCGTCGAACGCAGCAACGCCACCGTCGATCACGGCGTGCAGGTGTCTGCGGAAGCAGAAGCCGCGCTCAAGAAAATCTTGGACTCGTCCCAGAAGTCCACGAACATGGTGCGAGCGATCGCGCGAGCCACGGTCGAGCAGGCCAAGGGCTCTAAGCAGGTCACGGACGCGATCGGCCGTATTGCCGAGACGGTGCAGCAGATTGCAGCCGCCACGAGCGAGCAGGCCCGCGGCTCGGAGCTGATCATCAAGAGCGCAGAGAAGATGCGCGTGATCACCCAGCACGTGGAGCGCTCATCCCAGGAGCAGGCGCGGGGCGGCAAGCAAGTCACGCAGGCGATCGAGAGCATTTCGACGATGGTCAACCAACTGAACCAAGCCCAACGTCAGCGTGCGGCCGAGGCCGACCAGCTCATGGCTGCCGCCAGCAGGGCGCAGCAGCTCGTGCGCGATTTCGAACGCCAGATGCGCGCGCTAGGCAGCACCGCCGAACGCCTGCACAACATGGCGACCACGACCTGACGGAACATTAGCCAGGGACGCGGGCGCCTTCTGCCTGTTCCGCGAATCTGCTACACAGTCAGGAGAGCATGTTCGGCATCGGCTTCGGCGAAATGTTAGTGATCGCCGTGATTCTGCTGATCGCAGTGGGACCGCGGCAGCTGCCGTCTTTGATGAAGACGGTAGGCAAAGGCATACGTGAGGTGCGCAAAGCCTCGGGTGACCTGCGTCGCACGGTAGGCATCGACCAGATGCTGGCCGACGACGACTTGCGCGACCCGCTGCGCAACAAAACGCCTGCGCGCCACAAGCTCACGCCGGCCGATCTGGAGCGCGAGTCCCCGCCCGAAGGCGTCGATGTGGCCGCGCTACGACAAAAGACCGAAGAATCTGCACGTGTGCTCGCGACGTCGGCGACTGTGTTGGCGGCGGAGCCTGTAGCCGCGCCTGATGTGGACGCGGCGGCAGATCCGACACGAGCTGCGAGCGAGAAGAGCTGATGGCCGCGCTCGAGGAGCCCGAAGCGGACGAGCACATGACCTTCATCGAGCACCTCGAGGAGCTGCGCACGCGGCTGATCTCGAGCTTGATCCCCGTCATCCCCATGTTCATCATCGCGTGGATCTTCCGCGAGGAAATCTTCTCGCTGCTCGTTATCCCGCTCAATCAAGCCTGGCAAAGCATGGGCATGGGCAAGCCCAAGCTGCACTTTGCAAGCCCCGTCGACCCGATCGTCGTCTATCTCAAACAGTCCGGTGTGGTGGCGTTGCTAGGCTCGAGCCCCTGGGTGTTTTATCAAGCGTGGGGCTTCATCGCGCCTGGCTTGTACGCGCAGGAAAAGCGCTTCGTCATGCCGTTTGTCGCGGCGAGCACAGTCTGCTTCACGATCGGTGGCCTGTTCGGCTGGTTTTATATCTTCCCGCCTACTTTCGTGACCTTGCTCGAGTTCGCAGGCGAGCTTCCGGGCGGCATGGTGACGATCGAAGCGACGCTGATGATGGGCGAGTACGTCAGCTTCATCGCGCAGATGCTGCTCGTCTTCGGCATCACCTTCGAAGTGCCGGTGGTGATCGTGTTCCTGTCACTGGCAGGCATCGTCACGTCCAAGCAGTTAGTGGGCTTCGGACGCTGGTGGCTGGTGCTGGCAAGCCTGCTCGCCGCCGTTTTGACGCCCACCCAAGACGCGCTGAGCATGCTGCTGTTGCTCGTGCCGCTAGTGGGCCTCTACTACGTCGCGGTCGCAGTCGCGTACTTCATCGATCTCAAACGCGCCCGCACCGCGGCGGCCGAGGCGTAAGGTCTGCCCCTCACCCCGGCGCAGCTCACCCCGGCGCACCTCACCCCGGCGCACCTCACCCCCGGCGCACCTCACCCCCGGCCCCTCTCCACTCGGTGGAGAGGGGAGCAAGATTTCTCTCGTCCCCTCCCCTCTCCACCGAGTGGAGAGGGGGCCGGGGGGTGAGGCACCGAGTGGAAAGGGCCGGGGGGTGAGGCGCCGAGTGCAGAGCGGCCCGCGCGGAGGCGCCGAGTCCAGAGCGGCCGGCGGGGAGGCGCAGCGTTTACATCTGAGGCGGATCGGAGCCTGGAATGCCCTCCGAGATCGAGAATATGTCACCCCATAGGCTCTGGCCGCCGTCGATGTAGAAGCTCTGGCCGGTGATGAAGTCCGCGGCTTTGCTGCCGAGGTACACGATCAGATGACTGACTTCTTCGTCGCGTCCGAGGCGCTTGAGCGGGGTGGCTTTGCGACCCATCTCGAGCAACGCCGGCGGGTACTGGGCGGTGCCGCTGGTCTTGATCACGCCGGGGGCGACCGCGTTGACGCGGATGCCGTACTGGGCCCACTCGATCGCCAGGGATTTCGTCATGTTTTCCACGCCCGCGCGCGCTGCGCCGGTGTGCACCATGCCTGGAAAGCCGCGGGCGATCTGAGCGATCACATTGACGATTTTGCCGCTCTTTTGCTTGATGAACGCCCGGGTTGCGACCGCGTGGGTCACGTTCCATGTGCCGAGTAGATTGTTGCGCACGACGGCTTCGAAGCCCTTGAGCTGAAGATGTTCCGCCATCGTGGGAAACTGGCCGCCCGCGTTGTTGACGAGCACGTCGATGCGGCCGTACTGCGCGAGCACGGCGTCCACGAACTCGAGCACTTGCTCGGGCAGGCGCGTGTCGCAGGTCTTGGCCAAGACGTCGATGCCCATGGCCGACAGCTCGGTCTTGGCCAGATCGAGCTTCTCTTGCTTGCGCCCGCAGATTGCGACCTTGGCGCCCAGCTTGCCCGCCTCCTCGGCCACACAGCGCCCGATCCCGCTACCGCCGCCGGTGACGACGACCACTTGTCCCGAAAACATTCCGGATGCGAATATCTGTTCCACCGTGTTTCCTCCGAGCCGAGCCGTATACCAGTTTCGTGTGCCCACAACCAGGCGATGACCTAGGCTCCATGGTAGGAGCCGGGGCAATGCGCGCGCTTGGCCCCCTCGACGCACTAATCGCCTCCTGGCGGCTGTTCAAAGCGCGTCCGCTCCACACACTGATGCTGGGCGCGGCCCTGTTGACCTCGCTTCTGTCGGTGGTGTGTGGCGTGGGAGCCTTCGCCGCCGCCTGGTTTCTGTGCGAGCTCTTCGCGCTGCAAATCGGCATCGGCACAGGAAAGCCTCCGGCCCGCACCAAATCTTGGCTCTGGGCGGGCTTCATCCAGGCATTGGCTGTGCTCGTCATGAGCTCGGTGGCGGGGCTCACGCTGCTGGCCGTGGGCCCCGATGTGTTGCTCGGCGGCGCGCGCTTTCAGGCGGATGCACTTGGCCAACTGGGCTGGAGCACGCTGCTGTTGCTGGTGGCGGGTAGTCTATCGTTGGCGCTCACCGTCCATTTCGAACATACCCCCGCGATTCTTATCGATCGTGGCGGCGGGCTTTCCTGGGCACTGCTCGAAAGCGCACGTTTGGTCGTCAAAAGCGGCTCGTTTCGCACCTGGCTGACGAGCGGCGCCGCGCACGGATTGCAAGTTGCGCCGGCGGTGCTCGGCATCTCGCTCGCGAGCGCGCTCGGCTCGATGGAGCACATCCCAAAGTGGGCGCTCTTGTTCGTGCCATTCTACGCGCTGTGCTTGGCGCTCGGTCAGGGCATGGTGGTGTCGAGTTACCTCGTGCTGCGCGAGAGCGTCGGCACGCCACCTGAGCGTCACGCTGCGGGGCGGCCCTCGCGCAGATTTGCCGCTTTGTGGACGAGCATGCTCGCGGTGGCGGTCGCAGGTCCGCTGTGTGTGAGCGCGGCCTTACTGCGGCCGAGTCGCCCGGTCGAGAGCGCCCTTGCGCCAGAGGCGCGCGTGATGCTCGAGCTTACGCCCCGGGACGAGGTCGAAGAGGCGTACATCCCAGACACGGCACTGGCCGTACGCGCTACGAACAATACGGCGCGCGTGATCGCAAGCGACGGCGGCGGCGCCGGTAAGATTCCGCTTTTGCCCGGCCGTATCACGCGCGTGCGCGTGGCCCGCGTGTGGACCTTGCCCGCCTGGGCCGAGCTGTTGCCGGCCTCGACCAGCGCCCATGCAATCGAAGTCACGCTCGCGGATGGGCGCCGCTACACGACTTACATCGACGAGGCCGGGGTACGACTCGATGACTCGGCAACGCGAAGGCTTTCAGCCTTGTTACCCGCCTGGGCCGTGTTCGCGCTCGCCTTGTGCCTGGCCTGGACCGCACTTTGGATCGCACGCGCTCTGCCTCAGCAACGATGGCAGAGTGCCTTTTGGCTTGTGCCCCCTTCGTTCGCGTCGCTGTGGATCGGCTTGTGGGCAGCTTTCGCCTAACGCAAGCTGCCTTTCGTGTCTGAAGAAGCGCAACACCAAGCAGCGATGCACGCGGCCTACGCACGCGGCGATCACAAGCGCGCACGCGCGCTCGCCCGAACGCTTTTCGCAAGCGGCAATGAACAGGCCCAACTCGCCGCACGACAGACGCTCGTCAAGACCGAGCCAGATCGGATCATCGAAGCTGTCGCTGTGCTGGGCCTCGGCCTCGTCGCTTGGCTCGTGTACAACTACGTACTGTGATCATGCGCATCAATCAAATCGCTATCGGAGCCGCCATTCGCACCGTCATCACCAGTGGCATCCCCGGTTGTCTTGCACTCGGCTTGCTCGCCTGCGGTGCGTCCCGTCCCGCAGCACCCAGCCAGGAGCGCGCCACGGTCGAACGGCTGTACCCGATGCGTATGGGCTCGGTGTGGACGTACGACGTTGACACCGGCCAAGGCCTGCCAATCCTTGCGATCACGCGCGTGACTGCCAACGACGGTCAGCAAGTCGAAGTCTCGTCCGGCGGTGATCCGATTCATTACGAGCTGAAGCCCGAAGGCCTGTTTCGCAGCGATCGCCAGGGTTACTTGCTCAAGCCACCCTTCGAAAAGGGCGCGAGTTGGGATGCAGGCGGTGGTGCGAGCGCCCAGGTCACTGAGACTGGACGCCGTGTTGAAACGATGGCCGGTGCCTTCACCGACTGCATCGAGGTCAACGAGACTGGCG
The DNA here is from genome assembly GCA_038257655.1 of Polyangiales bacterium. Classification (GTDB taxonomy): domain Bacteria; phylum Myxococcota_A; class Polyangia; order Polyangiales; family DASUME01; genus DASUME01. The sequence continues at coordinate 10,321 of JBBSJC010000257.1, forward strand.
GCACAAACGGTAAGGTCGTGCGCACCGTGTACTGTCCGGACGTCGGCCCGGTCGAAGTAGAATCCAGCATGCACATGGATGTCAGCGGCCAAACCGCGCGCGTGATCGCCAAGCTGCGCGGCTACGATTTCTCGGCGGTCGTGGTCGACCCCTAAGGTTTGCTGGCTCGCTATCCCGACCAGCTGGCATAACTATCTTGCTCCGAAGTCTTAGAACGCGCGCGGCGGTCGCCCCGAAAGCAGATCGGTCGTGCGCACGCTGAAGCCCGCCTTGGTCGTCTCATGGGTGAGCACGTAGAAATTACCTGCGAGCACCGCCTCGA
>JBBSJC010000258.1:0-10620 GCA_038257655.1 Polyangiales bacterium
CTTCATCTTCATCTTCCTCCACCGCCGGAAAGCGCACCGTCAGCGCCTCCTGTCGCCCGACGCGCGACGGTCGCTCCAGCACCTCATCATCCGCGGCTGCAAACGCCGCGCGCGCCACATCGAGCATCACTGGATGCCGACTAGTCGGCATCTCTTCGACAAACGGTTTGCCGGCCGGGGTGGGCTGCGTCTGACTGTTTGCAGGCACGGGCATCGTCGGCACCGTGTCGGGCATACTTACCTTCGCGATGTTCGGCACCGGCAGGTTCACGACGGGTCGCCGGATGCCGCCCAACGCGGGCAGGGCGACCGGTGCGACCCCGAGCAGCGTGCGCGAAGGGCTCGGTCGCACGTTCTCTCCATTGCCGTCGCCGCGCTGGGTGTAACGCGAGGTCACCTTGGGCTTGGCGACCGCGGGCAAATCGTCTGGTAAGGCGGGCGCAGCTACTAAGGCGGGCGCAGCGACACCGAGCAAGGTGCGCTTGGGCGAAGGCCCTCCTTTCATCGCGAGTGCGTGCGGCGCCGGCTGCTGCTCGGGCTCGGACGCGCCCAGTAATCCATCGGCGCGCAGAGCCGGACGGGGCGCTGTGCGGTCGGGATCATCCAGCACCCGTGCGTGGGCGGCACGTTCCTCGATCGCGATCTGATCCTCCGCAGAATGCCGCTCTTGCGCGGCCACTTCCAGGGCCTGGTCGACAGGCTCCATGATGTTCATGGCCGACGGATGGGATTTGCGTGACACGTGCACCGTCGCATCGAGCAGCCCGAGAATGCGCACGAGCGCCGCCCAGGCTTCCCACTTCTCAGAGGCGCCACGCTCTGCAAAGGCGCACACGAGTAACTCGTTGGACAAATCCACCGAGCCACTCAGGGTCGCATGAAAGATCTCAACGTGCATCGTCGGGCCGGCCGCCGCGAGCGCGCGCAACATGCGCGAGGGCCCGAGTGGTCGCAGTGAAACGGAAAATGACTCTTCTGTCCGCGCACGCTCGGTCAGGTCCCGGTCTGCGCTGACGAGCGGAGCGACCTCAGTTTCCAGACTGGCGAGCATCACCGCGCCGTCGTCGAGTACGAGCTTTGAGTAATCAAGTAGCGCAATCGATGCCCAACGCGCGCGCACGTCGGCGCGCATATCGTTCACGCCCGCCTTGGTCGCCTCGGCCGAGCGCGAATCGACGACCACAAGATCGGCGCCCCGCAGGGCGAGCGCATCCCGGGATCTTACTTTGACGTCGCCCACGCTGGCTTTGCGATCACGCAACGCCTTCGCAAGAGTTGTTACCCGTGCTTCGTCTTCGCTTACTAGCAAGACGTGCAGACCATCAAGGATGTTGGATTTGGCTGTCACGCGCGCTTCACGAGTGTACCACTGCTCGTGTCCACTCCGAGTGTTGTGCTTATACAAAACCGCCTTGCACAAATTCGCACACACGTTGTAGGAGCGAGTCGCCCGCGTACATTCGTTCAGGAGCTACGTGACCTCGCCAAAACCCACGCCGTTGACACCTTACCAACGCCGCTTGTTCGTCTTCCTAGGCGTTGCCACCTTTTTTGAAGGCTTTGACTACATCGCGCTGACTCAGATGCTGCCGAGCTTGCGCACGGAGTTTGAGCTCGACGAAGCCCAGGGCGGCATTCTGGTCTCCGCGATCGGAATCGGCGCGATCTTGGCCTACTTTCTGATCCGACAAGCCGATCGCGTGGGCCGCCGCAAGATTCTGGGCATCACCATAGCCGGCTATACGATTTGCTCGCTGCTGTCGGCGGTCGGCACGGGGCCCTTTCAGTTCGGGGCTGCCCAGCTGCTTGCACGTCTGTTTTTGCTCGCCGAATACGCCGTCAGCATGATCTACGTGGCGGAGGAATTTCCAGCCGACCGCCGCGGTTTCGCAGTCGGCATGATTCAAGGGATGAATAGCCTGGGGGCTATCACCTGCGCGGGCCTGATGCCGACGCTACTTGCGACCCCCTGGGGCTGGCGCAGCACCTACGTGGTGGGTGCACTGCCGCTTGCGGTGTTGGCGTTTGCGCGCCGCAACGTGCGCGAGACGGCGCGCTTCGAAGCGGAGCGTGAGCATATGTCCGCCCGTCACAGCCTGTTCCGCATCTTTGGCACGCCCTACGCCAAACGTGTGCCCCTGCTCGCGAGCATCTGGGCACTCACCTACGTCTGCACGTACACGGTCATTACGTATTGGAAAGAGTTCGCAGTCGCCGAGCGCAACTTGAGCGATAAACAAGTCTCGTTCGCGGTGATGATAGCGGCCGTGGTTTCCCTGCCGCTCGTGTTTTTCTCGGGTAAGTTGCTCGACAAAGTCGGGCGACGTCGCGGCGCTGTCGTGATCTTCTGCGTGGCGTCGGTCTCCACGCTCGTCGCTTACCTCGCCCACGATTTTTGGCTGCTGACTGCGGGGTTGACCGGCGGCATCTTTGCAGCGAGCGCCGTCTTGCCTGTGCTCACCACCCTGACGCTCGAGCTGTTTCCCACCGAGCTGCGAGCGGATGCCTATGCTTGGTCGAATAATCTGCTGGGACGCGTTGGCTACATTTTGGGTCCGCTCGCGGTCGGTTACGGCGCTCAACGTTTCGGGTATGGCCCCGCGGTCGCATGCACGGCGATTTTTCCGCTGCTTGCGCTGGCGTTGATTCTCACGCGGCTGCCGGAGACGAGCGGCAAAGAGCTCGAAGAAACCAGCGCCCTGCACTGAAGTCACCGGCGGAGCTGCGTGGTCGCAGGCGGAAGCTCGCCCGCACAGCGCGAGCGCTCTTGCAGCGTAGGGCTGCCAACGAAAAAACGCGGCATCCGTCAGGACACCGCGTCAGAGGACCGTAAGGTCGGGAGCCTCAGGGCGTGCCGATCGAGCCACCAACGCTGCCGCCGACTCCGATGCTGGTGTCCGTGGTCGTGCCGGTGCCCGTGGCCGCGCCCTCGACACTAGGTGCCGCTTCGAGCTCCTGCTCAGGCACGGGCTCGACCTCGGGCGCGCTCACCGGCGGTGCCGGAGGCGCTGCTTCGATCGCGCCGGTCTCTTGCGGTGCGGTGCCGACGCCTGAAAATACGTCGCCGAAGCGATAGGTCGCTGACGCCATGGCGAGAAAGCCCGGGCTTGTGCCACCGATGAAGTCCGGCCCGCCCGTGACAAAGCCGTTGGTGACGACGCCATCAAAGCTGAAGTTGTCCTTCGTGGCGCCAAGGCCCGCCGTCCAACCGAACGCGCTCGAGGCGACCCTGTTGGAGGCATCTACGCCACCGACCTCGCGGCCAGACCGCGTCAGACCCCATGTGTACTGAGCGCCGGTGCGAACGTACAACCAGTCAAGCAACTGGACTTCCGCTGCCATGTTGAACATCGGCGCTGCGAACGAAAATGTGCGGACGTCATCGTTGTCGTTATCGGAGGGTCCATTGTCACGATAGCCGACCGTCAGACCGCCGTAAGCTGCCACCTTCGCGCGCTCCAGGTTGATCGAGGGACCGACGCCCCCCATCAGGCCAAAGCTCAGGTCATCACTCGAGTTCTTCGGTTCCTCCTGGCTTGTCGTCTCGTAGTTGGCGACGAAATTGCCGAGAAATCCGATGTCGAGCACGGGATTTATCGGGTAATAGCCGCGCGCGAGGCCGCCAAAACGAATGTCCTTGCCGCTGTTGAGGTCATCGCCATCAGTGTCAGTAGACTTACCGAGTGCGAACACCAAGTTGCCGGCTAGGTCAAGGCGCAGGCCCTGGGGTGGCAGCATGCTGTAACCGACCTGCGCGGCGATCACGCTCTGTGCACCCTTGGCCGTGTTGTCGTTGACAGTGACCGACTCCACGCCGCGTGCGAAGCCAAGCCGCATCCCAAACAGGTTGTTACCCATGGCGCGCCCGTAAAACAGGTCGACTACCGTGGCTGGCAAGGCTGCGCCCGGAGGCGTACCCGGCGTTGCAAACGTGCCGAAGCTCGTCGCGCCAAACGGGTTACCGATCCCGCCTAACCACTGCAGCTCCGTGCTCTGACCGACCACATCAGGACTCAGCAAATCGCCGCGATGCAGCGCCACACCGTAAGCTGAGTCTTCATCGCCCAGCGTCAGCACGCCGTTGCCGCTGCTGCCCACGGCCGGGTTGGGTCCTGCACCGGGCCCGTAGTCGAGCCGGATCATGTTGCGATGGGTGACCGAGTGCTGGGGAAACGGGAAGACGTCGTCCGCATCCTGAATCAGCAAGTTACCGCTCAAACCCGTGCGCCGATCCGCATGAGCGCTGCTCATCAGCATCGTGTTCGCCGCCAGGCACACAAAGCCCAGCAAGACTTTTCGACTACGCATGTTGGTATCCCCCGCTGGGCGCTTAGCGCCCGCACTGCCGACCTAAGATCGGCATGCGTCCCACGTGAACGCAGGGGAAAGCTAACAGGACCGCCACACTGGACAAAAAAAGCGACACGTCCCCGAAACAAGAAGGGGAAGGTCTGCTTGTGCCGCTATTCGAGTCTACCCATCACGTCGGCAAGGTTTACATGCCAGTCCGATAACTTGCCTACCAGACGTTCGGTGGTGCTGAGGTCGAGCACGCTGTACGCGGGGCGCTTGGCAGGGCGCGTAAACTCCGCTGTGCTGCACGGAGACACGACGCAGGCACTGCCCGTAAGCCTTACGATCTCGGAAGCGAAATCAAACCACGTGCACTCGCCGCCGTCGGTGACGTGAAGCGTGCCGCGCGCGTCTTGGCGCATTAGGACGAGCGTGGTGCGGGCCAGGTGCTCGGCGCTGGTCGGCCGCCCACGCTGATCATCGACCACCTTCAGACTATCGCGTTCCTTCGACAGCTTGCTTATCGTGCGCACAAAGTTATTGGCCCAGGGCGCATAGAGCCAACTCGTACGCACGATCAAATGCGCGACGCCACTGTCGCGGATCGCGATCTCACCAGCAGCTTTCGTGCGGCCATAGGCACCGAGCGGAGACAGCGTTTGATCGGCGCGGTACGGCTCGGCCGCATCGCCAGCAAATACGTAGTCCGTGCTGAAGTGCACAAGCGGAACGTCCGCGCGCTTGCAAGCGGCGGCGAGACACGCGGGCCCCTCGCCATTGGCACGCAGCGCAGCAGGCTCATCAGCCTCGGCCGCATCGACGTTGGTATAGGCGGCGCAATTGATCACCGCCGAGTAAGTCCCGTCGACGGCGGCGTCGGCTTGGGCCGGTTCGGCGATGTCGATCTCAGGAAGGTCAAGACCCTTGACGTATAGGCCTTCGCGCGCAAACAGCGCATGGAAGGCGCGGCCCAACATGCCGCGATCCCCGATCAGTAAGTAGCGCTCGCTCACGTGCTGGCTCCTTCGCTCGCTCCAAGATAGCGCGGCAGTCTACTCGGCTCGATCTGCGACAGGCGCGGATGAAGCGCGTCTTTCGCGCTGACGAGCAGCTCCGTGAGCGGCCAGGCGATAGCGATTTCGGGATCGTTGTAGGAGACGCCCAGCTCGCAATCAGGATGGTAAACATCGGTGCACTTGTACGAGAACAAGGCGCTCTCGCTCGTGACGCAGAAGCCGTGGGCAAAGCCCGCGGGCACGTACAGCTGACGGTGATTGGCGGCCGACAGCTCGATGCCGACCCACTGCCCGAAGGTGGGCGAGCCCACGCGCACGTCAATGGCGACGTCGAACACGGCACCTTCGACCACCGACACGAGCTTGCCCTGGGCATGCGGATGTTGAAGGTGCATGCCGTGCAAGATGCCGCGTTTCGAGCGCGAAAGATTGTCTTGCACGAAGGACTCGCAAATCCCTAGCTCGGCGTAGCGCGCCGCATGAAACGTCTCTTTGAAGAACCCGCGTTCGTCGCCGAACACTTGCGGCTCGATCAACAACAGCTCGGGGATGCGCTGCGGCGTAACCTTGATCGTCATGTCTCAGCTTCCACGCTTGATGAGCTCGATCAAGTACTGACCGTAGCCGGTCTTTTTGAGCGGCTCAGCCAGGGCGAGCACCGACTTTTCGTCGATCCAGCCCTTGTTGAACGCGATCTCTTCCGGGCATGCCACCTGCAGGCCCTGACGCTCCTGAATCGTCTGAATAAAATTGGCAGCCTGGATTAGCGACTCGTGGGTCCCCGTGTCGAGCCAAGCCGAACCACGGCCAAGCAGCTCCATGTGCAGCGTGCCCTGTTCCAAATAAATTCGGTTCAAGTCAGTAATCTCGAGCTCACCGCGCTTGCTCGGTTTGAGCTTGGTGGCGAACTCCGCGACCTGACCGTCATAGAAGTAAAGCCCAGTCACGGCATAGTTGCTCTTCGGGGTGGTCGGCTTCTCTTCGAGGCCGACGACCTTACCGTTGGCATCGAACTCGGCGACGCCGTACGCCTCGGGATGGGACACGTAATAGCCGAACACGGTGGCGCCCGAATCGCGCGTGCTGGCGGCGTTCAACATGCCCTGCAAGCCATGCCCGTAAAAGATGTTGTCGCCCAGCACGAGCGCGCAAGGCTCGCCTGCAATGAAGTCGCGGCCGATGATGAACGCCTGCGCCAAACCATCTGGGCTCGGCTGCACGGCGTAGGAGATGTTCATCCCCCAGGACTTGCCGTCGCCGAGCAGGTGCTTGAACTGCGGCTGGTCGTGGGGGGTTGTGATCACTAAGACGTCTTGAATGCCCGCGAGCATCAATGTGCTGAGCGGGTAGTAAATCATGGGCTTATCGTAGATCGGCATGAGCTGCTTACTCACGGCGATGGTGAGCGGATGTAGCCGGGTGCCCGAGCCGCCAGCGAGAATGATGCCCTTCTTCGTCATCGATCGTCCTTACTTCTGTTGGCACGCGGTGCACGCACGGCTGCCAGCTTTAACCAGCACAAACTTGGAATCAACGCTTAGATCAGCGCGCGCCGTAGTTCTGTTCTATCCACTTGCGGTACTCGCCCGACTTCACTTCTTGAATCCAAGCCGCATTGTCGAGGTACCAGCGCACCGTTTTCTCGAGACCGGTTTCGAAGGTCTCCTGGGGTTTGAATCCGAGCTCATTGGCGATCTTGGTGGCGTCGATCGCATAACGTTGGTCGTGGCCTGGTCGATCGGTCACGTAGGTGATCAAAGCCAAAAGCTCAGCTTCGGGCGTGTTGGTCAGTTTCGCCACGATTTTGCACAGCTTGTGCACGACATCGATGTTCTTCTGCTCGTTGTGACCGCCGATGTTGTACGTCTCGCCGACCTTACCCTTCTGAATCACGGTCCAGATCGCTTCACAGTGATCGGTGACGTAGAGCCAGTCGCGCACGTTCAAACCCTTGCCGTAGACCGGCAGAGGCTTACGGTCGAGCAAGTTCGAAATCATCAACGGGATGAGCTTCTCGGGAAATTGCAGCGGGCCGTAGTTGTTCGAGCAGTTGGTGATCTTCGCTGCGAGACCAAAGGTGCGCACGTAGGCACGCACCAAATGGTCGCTGGCCGCTTTCGAGGCGGAATAGGGACTTGAGGGGTCGTAGGGCGTCTCTTCAACGAACAGACCGCCGTCGCCCAGCGAGCCGTAGACCTCGTCGGTGCTCACGTGGTGAAACAGACCCTGTCCTGGTTGCCACTTGGCGCGGCATGCCTCGAGCAGGTTGAAGGTGCCCTCGATGTTGGCGCGGATAAAGGCGCGCGGCCCCGAGATGCTGCGATCCACGTGACTTTCGGCGGCAAAGTGCACGATAAGATCGGGCTCGTGCTGCTCAAACAGCGCCATCACCTGCTCGAATTCCGCGATGTCGCAGCGCTCGAACGCGTAATTGCTCGCGCGCGACACCGGCTCGAGGTTGCGCAGATTGGCCGCATACGTGAGGCAGTCGACGTTGACGAAATGGTGTTCGGGGTGGCGTGGCACCAGCAGGTTCAGGAAGTTGGACCCGATGAAGCCGGCGCCGCCGGTAACGAGAATCTTCATGCGGCCCATTGTACGCTGCGGGCGCGCCCACGTTCCGGGCTTTCGTTGCTACACTGGGCGAGGCGTCACAGGCTACCTGGACGCGGGAAGGGTGCAGGACGCATGGCGGCGGGCATGGCGAAGACCTCGGTGACCCTCGCGGCCACGGTGGTGGCCAGCAAGAATCAAGTCTCCACCGAGCTGGGCGGCGAGGCCGTGGTGCTGGGGGTGGAGGCTGGTCAGTATTTCGGTCTCAACGAGGTTGCCGCGAGCGTGTGGTCGCTCGTGCAAAAACCGATGTCCGTAGCGGCCGTGTGCGCGTCGATCTCCGCCGAGTACGCCGTGGGCGCAGCCGAGTGCGAACGCGACATCCTTGAGCTCCTGAATGATCTCGCCAGCAAGGGGCTGATCGATGTATCCGCTGCGCTGGGCGCTCCGTAGGTTCAGACGGCTTTCGGGCACCGAGCGCAGGTTGCTGGCGGAGGCGGCAGCGACCATGCCCTGCGTGCACGCGATTCAACAGCTGACGCCCTTTAAGCGCTGGCGCACGCTGCTCGAGTTAAGCGACAGCGCCTCACAGCCAGACAAGCAGCCCAAACGCGCCCGGCCGAGCATCGCGCAGATCGTGTGGTCCGTGCGCATCGCAAGCCGCTACGTTCCAGGTACCTACAAGTGTCTGCCCAACGCATACACAGCTCACCTGTTGCTGCATCGCTACGGCTACCCCTCGCAAATACACGTGGGCGTGGCGCGCGACGAACAAGGTAAGGTAGAAGCCCACGCCTGGCTTGAGTGCGAAGGTCGTATCGTCGTCGGCGAGCTTGACGACATGCACCGTTTCGTCGCCTTCCCACCGCTTTCGAGTATCGGCAAGTGAGCGCGATTTATGGCGGTTTTTTCAGTGCTTCCGCAGCGCTCGACCCCGACCTTGCCGCGCGTATGGATCAAAGTCTCAGCGCACGACCCGCAGATGCAGTCGGACACGCTGTGCGGGGGACGTGCCTGCTCGGAGCGCGTGCGTTTTGGGTCACGCCAGAGGCCGAGCAAAAGCCGGCGGTATTCTGCAATCAAGCCCAAGACCTGACGCTTGTGGCTGACGTCAGGCTCGACTACCGGGACGCGCTGCTAGAGGCGCTCGGAGGACAGCTTGCACCTGACCTGAGCGATGAGGCCCTGATCGCACACGCTTACACGCGCTGGGGCGAAGACTGCGTCAGCCACCTCGAAGGAGATTTCGCGTTCGCGCTGTGGGATGGGCGCGCCCAGAAGCTGATGCTCGCCCGCGATGTGTACGGGGTGCGCTCGCTCTATTACGCCGAACTGACCGATCGCCTGCTCTTTGGCTCTCAAGCCCGCGCTTTGTTTGCCGATCCGGGAGTGAGTCGCCGTGCCGATCCCGTGCGGATCGCCGAGTACTTGGCTTGCGTATTTGCCGACACATCACGCACTTTTTATCGCGATGTTAAGCGCTTGCCGCCTGCGCACGTGCTGACTGCGTCTCGCGCAGGCGTCAGTCTGCGTCGCTACTTCAGCTTCGCTGGCTCGCAGCTCCTTACCTTACCCAGCACCGAGGCTTACACCGAGGCCTTTCGCGCCACGTTCGAAGCTGCCGTGCGCACGCGCAACCGCGCGAACGGGCCAGTGTCGTGCATGCTCAGTGGGGGGCTTGATTCTTCCGGCGTCGTCGCCCAGCTCAAGCGTTTGCGGCCGGGGCAGACGATCCCGTGTTTCTCCGCGCTTTTCAGCGATTTTCCGGAGATCGATGAGGCCTCGTGGCTAGCGTTGCATCAGGCGGAAGGCGGCATCGCGCTCCATACCTTACGGGCCGATCGGATCGGTCCACTCGACGACGTCGACCAGGTCCACGAGCTACTCGACGAGCCGTTTCACGCGCCCAATCTCTTCATCTACACGGCCCTTGCAAAGCAGGCTGCCGAGCGCGGAGTACGCGTCGTGCTCGATGGGCTCGATGGCGACACGGTCGTCGATCATGGCTGGCTGTTCTTGAGCGATCTGATGCTGAGCGGCCGCATTCGGCGTCTATCGCGCGAGATGTCGGCTCTACACCGCCGGGCGCAGATTCCCTATGCGGTGATGCTGCAGTGGGCTCTGCAGCCCAACCTCGAGCGGCTACAAGCCGGCAGTTACGCGCTGTTTCCGCGCCGCACGCCCCACGGCTATCTCCATCCTAGCCTGGCCAAGCAGACGGGGTTTTTTGCGGCTGCGCAAACGCGCGCGCGTGACGAAGCACGACAGCCCATCGACTTTCGGGCTCAACATCTGCGCGCCGTGCAATCGCCGCTCATTCCGTTTTTCCTCGAGGTGCACGACAAGCTCGCTGCGGCCCAGGGCGTCGACCATCGTCATCCGTACTTCGACCGACGTCTAATCACGCTTTGCCTCGCCTTGCCGCCTGATCAACGCCTGCACAACGGCTGGGACCGTCGGATCCAGCGTCGCGCTTTTCAGGGCCTGGTGCCCCCGGCAATCTGTGCCCGTCAGTCCAAATCGGTCTGGACCGAGAACTTTCAGCGCCAGCTTTTCGGCAAAAATGCCGCGCGAATCACGTCGGTGCTGCAGCAAGCTCATTCGCCCCTCGAGGGGCTCGTCGACTTGGACGCGCTCAGAAAAGATCAGGACCTGGTGCGCGCAGGAAAGGGCGGCGACCGCGTAATGGATGTGTGGACGGCCGTGACATTGGGCGCTTGGCTGGAAAGCAGCAGCGCCTCACTTTAATGCCCCACCC
>JBBSJC010000259.1:0-10544 GCA_038257655.1 Polyangiales bacterium
AGCTCGCCCAGACTGTGCCCGCTCAAGTAAGCGAGGTCGCCTTGGCTGTCCGGGATCGTGACATCGTGCCTTGTTTCGTCGACAGCGATAAAAGTGACGAGCTTGTCGCGGGGACCTTCCATGAAGAGCTGGACCTGGGCGTGTTGATCGGTGGCACCGATTGCGGCCAATGGGGTGGGACCGCTCTCGACTACGCGGCCCTGACGGTCGGTGCGCTTGCCCAGGCTTTCCGCCCACAGCTGCACGAACCAGGCGGCGAAAGGTCGCAGCGCATCTGCGTAGGGCATCATCACGTGGATGCGATGGTCAAAGAGGCGCGTATGAAGCACGTGAAGCGCAGCGAAAATCGCCGCGGGATTTTGGCGCAACTCGCTCGTGGCGCAGCGTACTGCCATGGCTTCAGCACCCTTGAGCATCGCGCGCGCGTCCAGGCCCAGCAGACGCAAGGGTAAGAGGCCCGCGGGCGTGAGCACGCAAAAGCGTCCGCCCACGTTGCTCGGGATACTGAGCGTTTCTAGCCCGTGCTGCGTAGCAAAAGCCCGCAGCGTGCCCTGCGCTGGGTCGGTCACCGCGACCAGATGCCGCGCAAGACCCTCAGGGCCGACGCCCGCTTCGATCCATGCTTTCACGCATAACAGCTGCGCGGCAGTTTCGACGGTGCCGCCTGATTTCGAGATCACGAGCGAAAGGGTCTTTTTCGGATTGAGCGTCTTGAGCAGCGCGTCAAACAGCCAGGGATCGCTGTTATCGGGAAAGTGCATGCGTGGCCCACTACCAAGACCAGTGCTGGCGAGCGGACCGGACAAGGCGTGCACGGCAGCGCGTGGCCCGAGCGACGAGCCGCCGATGCCGAGCACCAAGATGTCATCGATGCCCTGGCCAAGTTTTTCGACGAGGCGATCACAGGCGTCGATCGGTGACGCGTCTCGCGGCAGGCTGTAAAAGCCAAGCTCCGCCTTCTCGCCCCGTGCGAGCAGGCGCGAGACGCCTTGGGCGACGCTACTAGCTTCTGCGTCGAATGCTTCTGTGCTCAGACCACCTCGGCTGCCGATGCTGTCGGCCATGGCGAGGGCGTAATCGATTGAAAGTTGCTGGCTCACGTGGGGCTCCTTGCGCCGGCGAAACCTATCGTACTCAGCGGGCAAGCGCACAGTGTCGCACCTGTTTTTGGACGACCACCCCTCGTTTTCGCTAGCGTTGCCGCATGCGACCTGGCCCCACAACCGCGCTGCTCGGCGTGTCGCTCACTTTTCTTTCATGCGCGCTCGTGTTCGGCATCGGCTCGGCGGATGCTGCGCCCGAGCGTGAGCCTATCGCGCAGCCCAAGCCCCGCGTGAAGCCCTTGACGCGCGATCAGCTGTTGGCGGAGCTCGATCCGCTTGTGCGTAGCCCGACACCCGATGGGGCGTTGCGCTCACCGCTCGCCCATGATCGCAGCGCTGTTCTGACGTTGCACGCAGGGCTTGATAACTTCGTGTCGCGGATCCTCGATCGCTACGATGTGCCCTTTGGCGGCGTCGTCGCGGTAGAGCCTGCCACGGGTAGGTTGCTCGCGTACGTGAGCCACTCGAGCGCCCAGCCTGGCATGCGCGACCAAGTGCTCGATGCCTCGGCACCGTCGGCGTCGGTGTTCAAGCTGATCACGAGCGCGGCCCTGCTCGATCACGGCGTACAGCCAGATGCCAAGACTTGCTACCACGGCGGCTACAGCGCGCTCACCCGCAGTGAGCTCACCGACAACCCACGCCTCGACAGCGCCTGCGTATCGCTCTCAAGTGCCCTCGGCTCATCTGTCAACGTGGTGTTTGGCAAGCTCGCACTCAAACACCTCGATGCCCACAAGCTTGTCCGATATGCGAGTGCCTTCGGGTTCGGGCAGACCTTACCGTTCGACGTCAAAACCGAGCCGAGTCGACTCGATGTTCCTGCGGAGCCCATCGAGTTTGCGCGCACCGCCGCCGGTTTTTGGCACTCCAATATGTCACCGCTACACGGTGCGATGATCGCAGCCACGGTCGCAAATCAGGGACGCATGATGCGACCCCACATCGTCGATCACATCGTCGATGCCAATGGCCAAGCGCTGGCACGGACCGAGCCCACGCTGCATCGGGCCGTGATCGAACGCCGCACGGCCGAGCAGCTCGCGCGCATGATGCGGACCACGGTCACCCAGGGCACGGCGCGTAAGACGTTCTACGATGCTCGCGGCAATCCGTTTCTGCCGGGGATTTCCGTCGCGGGCAAGACGGGCACCTTGAGCAAAGAGCGGCCCTATCGCGGTTACACCTGGTACGTCGGCTTCGCGCCTGCAGACAAGCCCACGATCGCTATCGCAGCGCTGATCGTGAACTCACCCAAGTGGCGCATCAAGGCATCGTTCGTGGCCCGTGAAGCGCTGCACTATTACTTGATCGACGCGCCAAAGCAGCAGTCGGACAAGCTCGCGCGCAAGTAGCTGCGGGCTTTGCCTCGTGCGGCCACTCGTCGCGAGCGCTAGGTGAGCGCGGCGCGGGCGGTCTCTACGCTGATGCGGCCGGCGCGCACCATCTCTTTGAGGTGCATCTCGAAGGTCTGCATACCGTAAGGGTGCACGCCACGTTCCATCACGTCCTTGAGGGGCAGGTTTCCTTCTGGCTTGCGAATCGACTCGCGCGCGGTGCCGGTGTTGACGAGCACCTCGCAGACAGCCGTCATGCCGCCTTCGAGCTTGGGCACCAAGCGTTGCGCACAAATGCCCTTCAACGCATCGGCGAAACGTTCACGCGTCTCCTGCGGGTCGAGGTTTCCACACAGGGATAACACGCGTGCGACAGTGCGCGTCACATCCTGCGTGTGCAGGGTCGACAGCACCAAGTGACCGGTTTCCGAGGCGCGCAGTGCGATGTCCATGGTTTCTTCGTCGCGAATTTCGCCGACTAGAATCGTGTCGGGATCCTGACGCAGCGCCGCGCGCAAAGCGCTAGCGAAGGAGACCGTGTCTTGTCCTACTTCGCGCTGCGAGATCGAAGACAGCGCATCTTGATGAATGAACTCGACCGGGTCCTCGATCGTGACGATGTGTAAACGGCGCGTCTGATTCATGGCACCGATCACGGAAGCCAAGGTCGAAGACTTGCCGCTGCCCGTGGCACCCACCACCAACACAAGGCCTCGGTCGAGCTCGGCAAAGTTGCGTACAGCCTGCGGCAGCTGCAGTTGCTCAAAGGTGGGGATCACGATGGGAATCGCGCGCAGGGCAAGCGCGATCGAGCCGCGTTGGCGAAAGACGTTGCAGCGATAACGCCCCACGCCCGGCACAGAATACGAGCAGTCAAACTCCCGCAGGTCCGTCACAGGCCCGGTCCAGCGCGATTGCGTGAGCACGATTTCCGCAAGGCGCTGGGTCTGAGTCGCCTTGAGTTTATCGGCCTGCATGTAGTGAAGGTCGCCGCCAACGCGAAAGCCGGGTGGTTGGCCCACCTTCAGTAAGACGTCGCTAGCCTTGTGCTGGACCCCCTTGGCTAACAGTGCATGGAGTGTCTGCTCGTCCATGCAGCCATTCTAAACGGAAACGCTATTCTTTCGTCTGGCCAACAACGATCGTGTGCATGTGTTCGTCGCGCTCGAAGCTTGCTTGATAGTCGAGGGCAGCCTTGCGGGTGTCGAACGGCCCGACGCGCACACGAAAGAAGCGGCCGCGGCCCGGCACTTCTGCTTGCATGACGAACGATTTGTGATTGCGGGTGCGCAGATTCTTAGCAAAGCGCTCGGCCTGATCTGCTGACTCGTACGACACCACCTGCAACGTGTACGCACCTTCACGTCCATGCGGCGCAAGCTCGGCCGGCGCGGCCGGCGAGAGCGCGTTGGCAATCAACGGATCGTGTTTGGCCACGCGCTCCATCCGCGCGCTGTCGTCCGTCGCCTCACGGCTCGCGGGAAACGCCGGCTGCTCGACGATCGCTGGCGGCAGTGCTTCGTGGGCCGGCGCAAGCTGCGCAGAGCCCGAGCCAGTGGCGCTCGGTAGCCCGGTCAACGCGGCATGCTCCTCGGCGGCGGCGCGCACCGTGGCTTCCACCGCGGGATCTTCGCGATCCACCAGCGTGCTCGGAAACGACAGCGACTCCGGCTTCATTTCGAGATCCTCGCTGTCGCGGGCTTCCGCCGCCGGCGCAAGCGTCAGCTGAGCCAGCGGATCGCTGGGCGCGGCCTCTTCCGTCGCATCGCCACGGCCGATCATGATGCCCATGGCGAAAACCGCCGCCACCGACAGCACCGCCGCCATCGCGAACAGTCCGACCTTGCGTCCCGTCGACTCATCCCCACGCTCGCGGAGCTGATCCAGATCTCGCATCGCCGTGTCCATCTACACCCCATTGCCGCACGGTGCACGAGGGACTCGGCAGGCGGTCTCTACGATGTAGGACTAGGTGCGCTAAATCGTCAAAAAATCCGCGCTAGGCCGCGGCCTTGCTCGAGGTGCTCCGCGTTCTCTTCTGCCTGCTATGCGCCCGGCTTGAGGAACGTCTGAAGCGGGACCAAACTGGTGGTCGTGTCGCGGATCTGCACGCTGGGAACGCCGATGAAACCCTGTTCGTTACCGTCACAGAGCGCCGATAGGGCTCCCAGTCGTACTTCATACACCAGCTCTTCGGCATCGAAATCAAAATCCGAGCCGTACCCGAACCCCTGGTCACCGGCGGGCCGCTGATCGCCATTCTTGAGCTCGCACAGCTTCTTTGTCAGGGCTTTGTCGGAGTACACGGTCACATCGGCGAACACGCCACGGTGTTCTTCTGCGGTCTCTAGATCGCAATCGGAAGTAAAGGGAAGGTTCTCAGAATTGTCACCCTCCGGTTCGATGGAGAAGGTCGCAGGCCCGTCCGCTGTCACTTCGATCAGCTCAACTTCGCCGAAGTCGGTTGATCCGATCAGATACTGAGCGCCTTTTTTGACCGTGAGCTCCGGGTCTCCAAATGGATCGATGACTTCGTAGTCTTGAGTGAAGGTGGCCACGCAGGCGCCCTTCCACTTTTCTCCGATGCCGCCGTTGCTGGCATTGCCTCCTTCCTTGGAATCCGAACACGCTGAGGCTGAGAAAGCCACGCTGCTCAGCAGCAAAAGATTCAGGCAGGTCATTCGTGATTGCTTAGGCATCGGGGTCCTCATGGGTTGGGTAGGGACACCAGCTACGTCGCTGTGACGAGTTTTCTTGCCGAATCAGCTAAGGGAAAGCCGACCGGTTAGCTAGGCAGCACACTCGTTGGCATCAGCGTGCGCGCAGGCCAACTTCTGCTCAAGCTACTGCGGGCTTCAGCGCGGAGGCGGCACGTTGGCGTGCTTGCGCTCGCTGAGCTCGCCATCGATCTCGGACCACACGCTGATCAGGTCGCCCACCTCGGCTTCGATCTCGATTTCGAAATCGCCCGCCCGATCCGCGCGCACGATCAAGCCCGTCTCGGTGCGTTCGTTGAACACCGACACGTAGGCTAGCGGCAAGACCTCACCGCGGACCGTGATCAAACCCTGCGTATTCGGCGTACCCACGTTGATAAGCGGCGGGGGCAAGGGCAGGGTGGGCGTCGTGTTGCAAGCGGCCGTGAGCCCGACGACGATCGAGCCGACCCCGAGACATACGGCGTAACCGGTCATTCCGAGGGGCGCCGCGAGCAGGCTGAGACCTGCAAACGCGGACAGGAATGATCGTCGTGCCATCGGCTCAGCCTAGCAGGCTCCGAAGCGGTGCGAAATAGGGTCTGATGTGGTAGGGTCCACCCGCAAATTATGGCTGAATCTACCAAGGTCCTGGTCGCGATCGAAGACGAGCTGCGTACGTCCTATTTGGACTACGCGATGAGCGTCATTATCGGCCGCGCTATCCCCGATGTGCGCGACGGCCTCAAGCCGGTTCATCGACGAATCATGTTCTCGATGCACGAGAACAAAGTCTCGCATAACACCGCCCACAAGAAGTCCGCGCGCATCGTCGGTGACGTACTCGGTAAGTACCATCCGCACGGCGATCAGTCGGTTTACGACGCGCTCGTACGCATGGCGCAAGACTTCGCGATGCGTTACCCGCTCGTCGACGGGCAGGGCAACTTTGGCTCGGTCGATGGCGACCCCCCCGCGGCCATGCGTTACACCGAGGTGCGCCTCGACCGTTTGGCAAGCGAGCTACTTGCGGACTTAGACAAAGATACCGTCGAATTCGGGCCTAACTTCGATGAAAGCGAGCGCGAGCCGCTCGTCTTGCCCTCGCGCGTTCCCAATCTGCTGATAAACGGCTCGGGCGGGATCGCGGTCGGCATGGCCACCAACGTGCCGCCGCACAACCTGCGCGAGATCATCGACGCCACCTTACGGATCATCGAGAACCCGGACGTCACGACCCAGGAGCTGATGCTGGACGACGAGGCCAAGGGGCGCGTCGGTGTGAAGGGCCCCGACTTTCCCACGGCCGGCTTCATCTCCGGCACACGCGGCATTCGTCAGGCGCTCGAGACCGGTCGCGGTCGCATTCTGATGCGCGCTCGCGCAATCATCGAGCCGATGGCGGGTAAGGGCGATCGCGAGCACATCGTGATCAACGAGATCCCCTACCAGGTGAACAAAAGCGAGCTGCTCAAGAAGATCGTGGAGCTCGTCAAAGAGAAGCGCATCGAGGGCATCAGCGACTTGCGTGACGAAAGCGATCGCGACGGCATGCGTATCGTGATCGAGCTCAAGCGCGACGCGATGGGCCAGATCGTGCTCAACAAGCTCTACCAAATGACGCCGCTGCAGAGCACGTTTGGCGTGATTCAGTTAGCGATTGTCGCAGGCCGGCCGCAGGTACTCGGTCTCAAGGCGATGCTCGAGCACTTCATCGTGCATCGGCGCGAGGTTGTCACACGCCGCACGCGCTTCGAATTGCGCGAGGCTGAGGGGCAGCGCGAGATCATCGAAGGCTTGGGCATGGCGACGACCGAGGTCGACGTCGTCATTCGCACGATTCGTCAGTCGCCCGATTCAGAGACAGCGCGCGCTGCCTTGATGAAGTTACCGCTCGCCGGCCTCGAAGAGTTCGTGCGTCGCGCAGGTCGTCCCGAGTCCGAAATCGAAGCGGCGCGTATGCGCGGCGAGTACTACCTGAGCGAGCGCCAGGCCAAGGCGATCCTCGAGATGCGCCTGTCGCGTCTCACCGGCCTCGAGCGCGAGCGCTTGGCCCGCGAGTATGGTGAGCTGTCCGATCTTATCGCCAAGCTCAAGGCGATCCTCGCCAGCGACGAGCTGTTGATGAGCGTGATAAGCGGCGAGCTGCATGAAATCCGTGCCCGCTACGGCGACGAGCGTCGCACCGAGATCGTGCCGGCCGACGGCGACATCAGCATCGAAGACTTGATCGCCGACGAAGACGTCGTCGTGACTGTCAGCCACGCGGGCTACATCAAGCGCGTGCCGGTCAGCGAGTATCGCGAGCAAGGTCGCGGCGGTCGTGGCTCACGGGGCATGGAGACGAAAGAAGAGGATTTCGTCACCAAGCTGTTCGTGGCGCGCAACCACTCGCACATCTTGTTCTTCAGCGACAAGGGTAAGGTCTACCACAAAAAGATCTACGAGATCCCGCCGGGAGCGCGCGCATCACGTGGACGCGCGATCGTGAACTTCGTCGGCATGGAGCCGGGTGAAGGCGTCGCCGCGGTGGTGCCGATCCGCGAATTCGTGGAGGGGGCGGACCTATTGACCTGCACCAAGAATGGTAAGGTCAAGCGTACCTCGCTCGATGCTTACTCGAACATCCGCACCTCCGGTATCATCGGCGTGGCGATCGAAGAGGGCGACAAGCTGCTCGCGGCGCGCACGATCCAAAAGGACCAACACGTGGTGATCGGTACTGCCAAGGGCATGTCGATCCGCTTCGATATCGAAGATGTGCGCGCCACCGGCCGCGACACGATGGGCGTAAAGGGCATCGAGCTGCGTGAGGGCGATCGGGTCGTCGGGATGGACGTGATCGAGAGCGACGAGCAACAAGTGCTCACCGTCAGCGAGCGCGGCTTTGGCAAACGCACGCCGGTGGGCGAGTGGCGTCTGCAGGGGCGTGGCGGTCTTGGCATCATCGCCATGGACATGAGCGAACGAAACGGCGACCTCGTGCGTCTGTGTCTAGTGCGCGTCGAAGATCAGCTGATGTGCGTGACCGATGCGGGCGTCGTGATTCGTACCCGCTGCGCGGAGATTCGCGAGACCGGTCGCAATACCCAGGGCGTGCGTGTGATCAGGCTCGGCGAAAGCGAAAAGGTCGTCGATGTGGAGCCGATCGCACGCGAGGAAGAGGACGAAGTGACCACCGCGCCGGATGGTTCGCTGGTCGAGTCCGCGGTCGATGACCCGGTCGATGGTGCTGCTGTTGCGCCGGTCCTTCCCGAGAACGATGGGTCGGAATCCCCCGAGGGCGAGCCCGAGGCCTAGCGGCTTGGCTGGATGCCTCGTTCCTGTCATGGCGGTCACAGGGCGCGCCGACCGAATCGGGTTGTCGACACGCTTCGATTTACGTCCTTCCCGTTTCCCGTCAGGAACGTAGACGGCCGCTTTTGCGACCGTGGTACCATTGGCAGCTATGGGGAATCCCGTTCTAGGGATTGATTTAGGCACGACCAACTCGGTCGTCGCTGCCGCGGTGGATGGTCGGGTGCAGGTGCTGCCCGATGCGGAGGGCAATAAGCTTTTCCCGTCGGTGGTGTCGTTTCACCCGAGTGGCGACGTGCTCGCCGGCTATCCGGCCCGCGAGCGCAGGCTGGTCGACGCACCGAACACGATCTATTCGGTCAAGCGGCTGATCGGGCGCCCATTCAAGAGCGAAGAAGTGCGTCGTGCGACCGCGCGCTTGCCGTTTTCGTTCGAGGAAGGCCCCACCGGCGGAGCGCTCGTCGTAGCGCGCGGCGAGACCTACACACTGCCTGAAATCAGTGCGTTCGTGCTGCGAGGCGTACGCGCCCAAGCGGAGGAGGCGCTCAAAGCCCCCTGTCGCCGCGCTGTCATCACGGTGCCAGCGAACTTCAACGAGCTGCAGCGCAGCGCGACTAAAGCGGCCGGTCGCGTGGCGGGGCTCGATGTATTGCGCATCTTGAACGAGCCGACAGCCGCTGCGCTGGCTTACGGTTGCGGTGGCGGCAAAACCCGGGAGCGCGTGGCGGTTTACGACCTTGGCGGCGGCACCTTCGACGTCACTATCCTTGAGCTCGCAGGCGACGTATTCGAGGTGGTCGCCACGGCGGGTGACACGTTTCTTGGCGGCGATGATCTCGACGTGCTCGTTGCCGACGAGATGGTGAACGCCTTTCTCGCGCAGCATCGCTACGACGTGCGCAACGATGCGCAAGCCTATGAGCGGCTGCGCGCTGCGGCGGAATGGGCCAAGTGTCAGCTTTCCGTGACGCAGGATGTGGACCTTACGGTTGAAGAGCTCGGCTATGGCGAAGGTGGCGCTGGCCTCAGCCTCAAGTTCCACATTGGCCGCTCGCGGCTCGAAGAACTCTGTCGCCCACTGATGGCCCGTACCTTCGATGTGTGTGAGGAGGCACTGCGCCTGGCTGGCATGCGACCCACGCAGCTTGACCAAGTGATCCTCGTCGGCGGCGGTACGCGCATGCCGGCCGTGCGCGCCATGGTGAAGGAGTATTTCGGGCGCGAGCCCCTCGCGAATATCGATCCCGACCTCGTCGTTGCCCAAGGTGCCGCGATTCAGGGTGCCGCGCTGGCGGGTACGGCCGAAAAGCAACCAGTGGCTGCGGGCACAGCGATAGGTCGCGTCGCGCTCAAGCGCATTGCGGCGCCGGCTCCGGGCAAAGCAGAGGAGCGCAAAGCGCCGGCGGGGCCCGCCTTTCAGCCCAAGCGACCACTGCCTCCACCCGCGCCGGGTGCACGTGCGGCAGGTGGGCTGCCGGCGTTGCCGCTCCGGGCTGCCCCGCCGCCCCTGCCGGGCGGTTCCGCTGGCGGGGCCGTGCCGGTCTTAGCGCTGCCCGACCTGCAGGATGACGGGGTAAGCCTGTCGTTGCCTGATCTGGATGTGCCCAACATGGAAGCCTTGGGGGCGCCCCTGGGCGGGATGCAAGTAGGCCAGTTCGGCGATAGCCGCATGCCGTCGTTGCGTCCGCAAGAAGCGGATAGCTTCGCACTGCCGCAGGGCGGAGCGCCGCTTCTGCTCGATGTCACTCCCCAGTCCCTACGCATCGAAACCGTGGCTGGTTTCACCGAAGTCATCATCGAACGCAATGCGGCGATCCCCGTAGAACAGAGTCGTACCTTCACCACGAGCCAAGACTTCCAGGAAGCCGTGCGGGCCAAGGTTTGCCAGGGCGAGTCGCGCAAGCTCGTTGAAAACCAGGAGCTCGGTGCTGTGGAGCTTCTCGGATTGCGTCCCGTCGCGCGGGGCAAGACTCAGATCGAAGTCACCTTCTTGATGGATGCCGATGGCACCCTGCAGGTGCGAGCCCGTGATGTGCTGACGGGCGTCGAGCAGCGCATCCGGATCAATCTGGTTGGCGCCGTGCAGGATGAAGAAGTCGAGCGCATGCAGC
>JBBSJC010000260.1:0-10540 GCA_038257655.1 Polyangiales bacterium
AGAGCCTGGCTCGTAGCGATCGGTGACTGCACGATTGCGACGATTTGCCGCGTCCGCTGCACCGGGGTCGTTCGGGTTGAAGCTGGGATAGTTGGCCATCGCCAGAACTTCCCCGGTCGTGGGATTCATCACCACGACGCTGCCTGCGCGCGCTTCTACCGCACGCACGCCGAGCTCCAGCTCGCGTTCCGTCAGGATCTGCACCTCGCGATCGAGCGTAAGGGTCAGGTCCTGGCCGCGCGCGCTCGCATGGTCGAGCAGCTCCGCAGAGAACAGCACACCACCGCGCGCATCGATAATCGCGGACACGTTGTCCGTCGCCCCGCGCAGGCGCGACTCGAAACGTCGCTCTAGCCCCTCGACCCCGTGCCCCTGCTCATCGGTAAAACCGAGCACGTGGGATGCCGTGGTGAGATTGGGATAGTAACGTCGCGGCTCCTTGCGTGCGCCTATGCCCTTGCCCGCAAACCCGAGCGCGCGAACGGCCTGGGACTGGCTGGGCGAGACGCGTCGCTTGATCCAGATGAAGCGCTTTTTCGAGTCGAGCTTCCCGGCCAGCTGAGCTGCGTCGATGCCGAGAATTGGGGCCAACGATGCCACGACGATCACCGGGTCGAGCTTGTGTTGACGCAAGGTTACCGGATCCGCAAAGAAGCTGTCGAGGTCGATACTTACCGCGAGCTCGGCACCATGTCGGTCATAGATGTTACCGCGCTTCTGCTCGACTTCGATTTCCTCCCGGTAGTGACGGGCGTAATCCTGGGGACGCTGTACCTGAATTTGATAGGCACGGTGCAAAACCTTAGCCGCACCCAGAAACAGTAAGATCGTGAGCAGGCTGACGCGGATGACAAGGCCACGACGCCGGCGCTGAAGCTCGAACGTGATCCTCGTTTGATCATCGTGCTTAGGTTTGTTCATCGGGCTCTCCCGGCGGCGATAGTCTGGGAGCCCTCCACCGACACCACGCGCGCACGATCGGCAGGGATCATGCCGAGGGTACGATGGGCGATGGTCTCGACGCGCTCATGCTCGCGCAGGGTCTGAGCCTCGAGCGAAAGCATGCGCAGCGTTTCGGCAAGCTTACGCTGATCGCGCGTCGCCTCGTCGAGCGCGTAGCCCAGCCGCACATTCTCGAAGCGCACTGCCAGGTACGTCACAAAAGCGGCGCCCGTCGACAACACCGCAACCGCCCACAACGCGAGCATGTTCTGTTTCATGGGAGCTCCTCGCGCGGTAGGCGCTCTGCGACGCGCAACTTGGCGCTACGTGCACGTGGGTTGAGGTCGCTTTCGGCATCGCCTGCCTCGAGCGGACGCTTAGTCAGCGGCTTGAGCCGGGGATCATCGCGAAAGGCATACTTGACCTTACGGTCTTCACCCGAGTGAAACGAGATCACCGCCGCGCGACCGCCGTCTGCCAACAGCTCGGGCAACATTCGCAACAAGGTGTCGAGCTCGTCCGTCTCGGCGTTGACCGCCATGCGCAGCGCCTGAAACGTGCGCGTCGCAGGATCGGCGCCGCCCTTGCGCGGTCCGAGCACACGAACCACCGTGCGCCTCAGGTCTTCCGTTGTCAGCAGCTCCCCGAGCTCGAGCGCGGCTTTGATCGAGCGGGCGATCGCCCGTGATGCACGCTCTTCGCCGTACTCGTAAAGAATGTCGGCCAGCTCTTCGGTGCTCCACGAGTTGAGCAGCTCGGATAGAGGCTCGCCCGCGGTCGGGTCCATGCGCATGTCGAGAGGCCCTGGGCGCGAGAACGAAAACCCGCGCTCCGCATGGTCAAGCTGAGGCGAGCTCACGCCCAGATCCGCTATCAGCCCTTGCACCTGTGAGACGCCGACGCTCTCCAGAAGACCGCTCAAGTCACCAAACTTTCCATGCAAGAACACGACGCGCTCGCCATAAGGCGCGAGCCGCTTGCGCGCTGCAGCCAGCGCATTGGGATCGCGATCGATGCCGTACACCTTACCATCTGGCGCACTCGCTTCGAGTAGCGCCTCGGTATGCCCGCCGCCGCCGAGCGTGGCGTCGACGTACAGCCCGCCGGACAGGGGCGCTACGCCATCGACCGTCTCTTGCAGAAGCACCGTTTCGTGAACAAACTCGCTCATAGACCGAGCTCCGCCAGGCGCTTGGCCATGTCATCGCGCTTGCCCGCGTCCTCGAGCGCGGCGCGCTGTAGCCCATCGAAGCGCGGCTTATCCCAAATCTCTACGTGACGTCCCATACCAGCCCACAACAGCTCGCGTGTAAGCCCCGCGTGGTCGCGCAGCGAGCTTGGCAACAGCACGCGGCCGAGTTTGTCGAGATCACACTCGATGGCACCGGAGACGTAGATGCGCTTCAGCATGGCCACGCTCGAATCGAAGCTCGGCAACTTCGCGAGCCTCTCCTCAAAGGCTTCCCACTCCCGCATCGGATAGGCCACGAGACACGGCTCAAGCCCCGTGGTTACGACCAGACGCGATTCGCCCTGGCCCGAAAGGACCTCCCGAAAACGGGCGGGCAGGGACGTGCGCCCCTTGCCATCAATCGTGTGCTCGTAACGTCCGCGAAACACGCTGCCATCCCGTTCGATCCACCAGACACCCCTGGCGATCCGCAACATACCACTTCTTGCCACTTAACAAGGCGGGACTTGGTACGTCAACTTATCGCTCAGGTCTAACCTGCCGTTAATTCTGGCCAATTTCGTCACACACCCACGCACACCAAGCCCAAAAAAAGGCGAGCTTGACCAGACGGGAAGCCGGAGCTCGGGCCGAGCGCATCAGGGCCCCTCGCTTTAGAATGCAGAAAAAATCTAGTTAATCCGGTCACTTGGAACGTTCGGCCCGGGCAGTTGGGCAGCGAGCGCCCGGGCGGTGAGCGCGCGCGCACCCAGCCTGATCTGACGGGCTCGGCCCAAGCAGCGGGCGTCTGTGGTAAGCGACTGGGGAACCTTGATACGCTTTCGATTGTGGTCGAGACCCGGCGTGACGACCCGTTCGAGCGCGTGTGGAGGGACGTTGAAGCCCGCTGGGCCGACCCTGCGGCGCACCGCAAGTTCATCGCGTTTTGCGCCGCTCAGGGAGCGCTCTCCGAGGCTGGCAGTCGTTATCGTGTCGTGCGCGAGAAAGACCCTGCGCGCGCAGAACAGGCCAGACGCGGTGCCGATGCCGTGTTAGCGGCCGCCATGCAGAGTATGCACCTTGCACGCACAACACCTGAGGTGCCCCGCAGCCTGAAGCTGATGGGCTGGGTGTCGTTAGCCATCTCAGGAATCCTGCTCGTCTACGGCGTGCTCGCACTATTGCGTCGCGGTTGGCACTAGCGATAGGCTTACCCTGCTGTTGTCTGCAGTTGTCGTGAGTTGGGGGATGTCTTGCAGCTGGATTTCGCGGCGCGCGAAGTGACGATCAAGCTCGTCTATTACGGACCTGCGCTGAGCGGCAAAACCACCAACCTTCAGGCTTTGCACCAGCTTGTCGCGACAGAAGGCCGCGGTCGTCTGATGACGCTCGACACGCGGGATGATCGCACCTTGTTTTTCGATCTTCTTCCGCTGACCTTCACCGCCGGCTCGAGCCTCAATGTGCGGCTCAAACTGTTCACTGTACCAGGCCAGGTGATCCACAACGCCACGCGCAGACTCGTTCTGCAAGGCGCCGATGGCGTCGCCTTCATCGCAGACTCCCAACGCGCAGAAACCAAGGCCAACGCCGCCGCGTTCGTCAATCTCAAACAAAACCTGAAAGACAATGGTCTTGACCAATCCAAGATCCCGTTGATCATCCAATTCAACAAGCGTGACCTGCCCGACGTGCGCCCGGACGAAGAGATCGATGTCTTGGCAGCCAAAGGCAAAGAGCCGGTCTACAAAGCCGTTGCCACGCGCGGCGTCGGGGTGCTCGAGACGTTCGTCGGTCTGATGCGTGCGACCTGGGAAAAGCTCGAGAGCGACCATCAACTCAAGTCCAAGTTCCAGCTCGATCCCGAAGAGGTCATGCGCAGTCTCACCCAGCGCCTGGGCCTGAGCGACGAAAAGCAGTCTACAGGGGGTGTGTCGCCGTGAACGAGTCGCGCGCGGTCGAGCTGCAAATGGCAGACGCGCAGCGCATCGAGGATCTCGTCGATCGCGAGGCCCTCGGTGAGGTCTGTCGCTCGTTCTTCGACCTGTTCGGGCTGCCGATCCGCGTGTTCTCAAACGAAGGTTCATTGCTGGCCGACGTGCATCAGCAGCGCGCCATCTGCAGCTACTTGAACGGCCTTGATCAAGGTCGCGCGGCCTGCAGCCAGCTGGTCGGTGAGGTGCGGCGCATCGCTCCGGACACGGAGGTTGTGCACGCTTGTTTTACGGGCGCTGTGTATCGCGTCGTGCCGATTCACTACGACGGCCGTCGTCTCGGACGCTTGGTGATAGGTCCGTACATTCCCGCGGAGACCAAGGAAGTACCGAGGTCGTTGCTTGTCATCGATCCGCAACTCGATGCCGAGCTTGCCCGAGAACACTTGAACGAAATGCCGCGCGTGCGCCGCGAAACAGCAGAGAAGATCACCGCGCATTTGTCGGGCGTGCTCGACCTGATTCTGTTCAGCGGCCATCGCGCCTATCTGACGAGCAACATGCACCTGGCGAGCGTGCGCGCGAATTTTCGCGAGCTCGCCGAAAAGACCCAACGTCTGCAGCAGGCCTACGACAAGCTCAAGGAGCTTGACCGCCTCAAGTCCAACTTCCTAGCGACGGTAAGCCATGAGCTGCGCACGCCACTCACGTCGATCATCGGCTATTCCGAGATGCTCGCGAGCGGCATGGCGGGCGAGCTGACCGGTGAGCAAAACGGGTTCGTAGAGACGATCCGCACGAAAGGCGATCATCTGCTTGAGCTAATCACCACCCTGCTCGACATGTCGAAGTTCGAACAAGGTCAGGTTTATCTCCGGCAAGAGTCGGTCGATCCGCAAAAGCTCGTCGAAGAAGTCGCGCGCACCTGTGCTCCTGTGGCCGCTAAAAAGGGCATCACGCTCCAGCAAAAGGTCGATAGCGGCCTGCCGCGGGTCTCAGGCGACGAAGCGCGACTGCGGCAGGTGCTGCAGAATCTCACCGACAATGCGATCAAGTTCACGCCTAAGGGCGGCACGGTCACACTTGAAGCCCACTGCATCGACGTCGCCGCAGATGAGACGGACGACAGCGCGGGCTTTGTCCTGATGGTGGCAGAGCAGCGTGCCCTTGAGTTCGTGGTGCGCGACACCGGCATCGGCATCGCAGAAGGCGAGCATCAGCGCGTATTCAACCAGTTCTATCAAGTCGACGGTAGTGTCACGCGCGAGCACGGCGGCACGGGTCTCGGACTGTCGATCGTCAAGAAGCTTGTCGATGCCCACGGCGGCAGGATACGGCTTGAAAGTGCCCTCGGCCGCGGCTCCGCGTTCTACGTCACGCTCACGGAGCTCGAACAATAGGCGGCGGTCTCCAGCCAGAGTGGCAGCTGCTACGCTGCGCTCGTGGCCACCGAACATCAGAGAATCGAGCGGATTCGCGCACTGCTCGCGCCTTCCTCAACAGCGGGCCCGGCCGCGAGAAAACCCAGCGGAATCGCGGCTGGAATCGAGGTGGGGATCGGTGATGACTGTGCCGTGCTCGCGCAGGCAAGCGGCGCGCGCGTGTGGACCGTCGACAGCGCCGTGCAAGGCGTGCACTTTCGCCGCGATTGCATGTCGCTCGATGCGATCGGCTTTCGCTCGTTCATGGCAGCGGCCAGTGACATCGCCGCCATGGGCGCCAAGGCGCTGGCAGCGCTGAGCGCACTCGTGCTGCCCGCATCGCTCACGGACGCAGAGCTCGATCAGTTGGTGGGCGGCATCGCGCGGGCGGCGGACGTCTGTGCCTGTCCGGTGATCGGAGGAAATCTTGCCCGTGGCAGCGACCTTAGCGTGACGACTACCCTACTCGGCGAGCCGCATCAACGCGCGGTCCTGCGCTCATCTGCTCGCGAAGGCGATGGTCTGTTCGTGACGGGTAAGATCGGCGGCGCCGCGCTCGGCATGCACGCGTTGTTCGCGGGTAGGCAAGACCCTGCGATACAGCCGTGTATCGACGCCTTTTTAGCCCCCCGCGCGCGCCTCGACGTGTCCGAAGCGCTGGGGCACATCGCGTCCAGTGCCATCGATATAAGTGATGGCTTGTTGCAGGATGCCCGGCATCTTTGTCGCGCCTCCCAGCTGAGCGCCCGTATCGAGCTGGCGCGCATCCCGCGTCTTGCCGAGCTCGAGTCGCTCGCCCACACACTCAAGCTCGACTTCGTGCCGACGTTGGTGGCCGGTGGCGAAGACTACGAGCTTCTCTTTACGGCGGCGGTCGATGCAGACGTAAGCGCCTGGGCTACGCGTATCGGCGTGATGAAAGTAGGCGCAAGCAACGTGTTCCTCGTCGACGCCGACGGCTCCCTGTTGAGTGTCAGCGCAGGCGGCTTTGATCACTTCGGCTGATCTCAATCGCCGGCGCGGATCACAAGCCCAGGCGCTTGAGCATCTTCTGTAAGCCAAAGCGCGAGATGCCCAACAGTGCCGCAGCACGTGTCTGGTTGCCTCGTGCCTCTTCGAGCGCGCGACGTACGAGCTGTCGCTGTAAGGCATCCGTATGACTGCGCAGATCAAGCCCGACCGACGCCGGCTCCCCACTCGCGACACTCAGATGCTCGACGCCGATGAGCCCGTCTGAGAGCGCCAGCGCCCGCTGAATTTCGTTCTCGAGCTGGCGTACGTTGCCGGGCCAGGCACGGTGCTGCAGTGCTTCCAGCGCATGGGGTTTGATCCGCACGTCGGCGTCTTGCCCGTGGCGCGCCAAGAAGTGCGCGACTAGCAGCGGAATATCTTCCAGTCGATCTCGCAGGGGCGGCACGTCGATCGTGATCACCGACACCCGATAGAACAAATCCTCGCGGAACGCTCCCGCCTGCACGAGCTCAGCGAGATTGCGGTGGGTTGCAGTCAGAATGCGCACATCAACCTGCCGGGTTTTCTCGCTTCCGACTGGCCGCACCTCCCCATCCTGCAACACACGCAATAGCTTTGCCTGCACGGCGGGGCTCATCTCCGCCACTTCGTCAAGAAACAGCGTGCCCGTGTGCGCAAGCTCGAACAGACCGGCGCGCGCGCGATCCGCGCCTGTGAACGCGCCGCGCTCGTGACCGAACAGAGCGCTCTCGAGCAAATTTTCCGGCAGCGCAGCGCAGCTCTCAACCACGAAGGGTCTGGCGCTCCGTTCGCTTCGGTTGTGAACAAAGCGCGCGAACAGCTCCTTACCGGTGCCACTTTCGCCTTGAATCAACACCGGGGTGCTCGAGCTCGCCACCCGCTGAGCCAGATGCAGCGCGCTCATCAGTACGCGACTGCCGCCAATCAGTGGAGCGCCTGCGATAGGCGTGTCCCGTTGCACGAGCTGAGCTTCCAGCGCCCTGACCTTTTGTTGCGCCTGACGTGCGGCTCGACGCTCGCCCTTCACACTTGAGACTACGCGGGCAGCTGCCGCGACCAGCTGCGAAAAGTCAGCCAACTGCTCGCGCTCGTACGCACCAAAAGCGCCGGCACGCAGACGGTCGTCGAGATAGATCAGAGCGCGTCCGCCGAACGCGCGGATCGGCACTGCGACAACCGAGCGCACGCCTAACGAGTGCACACTCTGGGCAGCATCGAGCCGCGCATCGAATTGTGCATCGACCGTGACAAGCGTCGTCATCTCGGCCCACACCCGTTCCACGATCGAGCGCGAAAACGGTAAGGTCTCCGCCGAGCCCAGTGAGGCACTGGCGAGCACGTGCGCCGATCCGTCTGAGGCTTGTGCAATGACGAGCGCTCGTTCAGCCTGCACGAGTTCGAGCGCGATCTGGGCGACCATACGCGCAAGCCGCTGGTCACTTGAAGCTTCGAAGAGCCGATATCCAAAGCTCAGCAAACGCCGCGCCGAAGCGTCATGTTCGACAGGCGTCGGCAGGCCGGGCATAGAAGCTACGGGCGGTGCGCCCTGTCCTAGTGCGCGGGCATGGGCGGGTAAGGCACGAAACAGAGCACGCGCGTCGGGCTCGAGGCTTGCGAGCGCGCGTTCGAGTAGCGCACGACAGACCACAGCCCGCTCATCAGCTCGCGCAGCAAAGCCTCCGGCGCGCGCCGCGTCCACGCCAGCGAACAGCAGGCGCAGACGCGCCTCGTAGGGCAGCATGTCCTGTTGTGCGAGCGCGAGCCGTACGATCGACTCGGCGCCCTGCGCATCACCGCGTGCCAGCAACATACGCGCACGGGCGACGGCAAGCTCCGCTCCTAGCGTGACATCGAGCTCGCTCTCGGCGGCAAGCGCTGTCTCGAGCGCAGCCTCGGCGAGCGCTGGACGCGACAAGGTCACGGCAGCACACACCACGCGACAGGCCAGCATGCGACACACCCCCGAGGCGTCTGCGCTTTGGCAGGCAAGCTCCGCAGCTAAACGCGCATACGCCGGCTCGAGCTCGCCATGGTGCAGTGCGAGCTCTGACTCCGCGATGGTAAGGTATGCGCGCAACGCTTGATCTTGGCCTGAGGCGGCACGCTCTCGAGCCTCTGAGAACGAGGCTTCAGCGAGCGCCATGTCCCCGACCAACCAAGCCGCATTTCCCAGGTTGTACAGCGCGCGCGCGAGCTCTCCGTCACGGCCCAGCAAAATCAGCGAGGCGGCGCCTTGACGCAGCGTGCGGAGCGCCGCGCCAAGCTCCCCCGCGTCGAGCTCGACGAGTCCCAAATTTAGCGCAATCGTCGCGGCTTCATGGGCCTCGCCTGCATCACGAGAGCGCGCCAAGGCTTCTCTGAGCAGATCGGCCGCCTGCGCAAAATGACCGAGCCGCACGCTACTTTGAGACGACAGCATCAGCGCCCGAGACAGACTGCGCGCGTCACCAAGCTGCCGGGCTTCGCTGAGCAAGCGCGCCGTCTGTTCGCTTGCGACCTCACCGCGTCGAAGCGCAAGCAGCGCACGCACCTCGCGCACGCGCAAACGAGCAAGCAGATCTGCCGGCAGGCGCTCGACCTGCTGCCGCGCGCGCTCGACATCTCCGTCATCAAACGACAAACGCGCGCGCAGTGCGGCTGCCCGCTCCTGCAGCACGGGCTCCTGGTCCTGAGCACACACAGTCAGGTAGGCCAAAGCCTGTGGCAGCTCGCCCCGCAGACGCGCGACCTCGGCGCCGAGCAACGCCGCGGCGCTTCCCGTGCAATGGCGTAGCGTGAGCGCAGCATCCGCGTAGCGCCCGAGTGCGCGCTGCACATCGGCGAGCGCGAGGCGCAATGGCTCAACATTCAAGCTCTGCAGCGCTTCGAGCAACAACGCACAGGCCGCATGGGGCTCACCACGAAGCCGAATGCGGGCGGCTTCAGCGAGTAGCGCAGCTTCTGCAAGCGCCCTCTCGCCACTGAACACTCGAAGCCAGATCGCCTGCGCCTGGTGCGACTCAGAGAGCTCAGTGACAAGCTCCTGTGCCAGGCGCGGCGCTTCAGCACCGAGCTTTGAACGCACGCGACGCGCCACGTCCACCTGCAGGCCGAGCGCACCATGTTCTGTCTCGACCAACAAACCTCGTGCGCGCAGCTCATGCTGGGCCTGGCTGACCCGTGCGCCACTGCCGACAAGCCGGCACGCAGCCTCGATTGAAAGATGGCTCGCGGACAGCGCGAGCAAGCGCGCAAGGCGCAGAGCATCGGCGCTCAAGCAACCGAGGCTGGCATCGGCGATAGTAAGGTCTGCCCACTCATCGGGCACGAGCAGTGACCTCCCTTGGCTCAGCCCCTGACTAAGCAGCACGCACAAACGACCGGCGTAGCCCGCAGAAGCGGCGTGGGCTGCGGCGTAGACGTCGTCTGGCAGCTCGCGTCCGAGTACTTCGCACAACAAGGTCCGTTCCGCGTCTTCGGCGAGCGGCCCGAGTCGTATAACGTCAATCTCATTGGCTATATCGACTTGAGCGTTGTCCAGCTCGAGCACCACCGACAGCGAACGTCCCAGCCGTTTCCATGCAGCCACGGCTCGGCCAGCGAGCTCGACATGCTCAGACTGCGCAGCAGACTGATGCACGACGGCTCGCGCCACCTCGATGTGTTCGGTAGCGTGCAGGTCCGACAACAACGTGGGCGTCGGGCTTCCTCGCTGCGCGCAGGCAAGCTGTACGCTGCGTAGCGCTTCGCGGGTCAGCCGCGTACGACCGGACCCTGGCGGGCCAAGAACACCAATTACGCCCGGGGCATCGAGCGCGCGCACCAGTTTGTCGCGTAGAGCTGCATGGCCGATAAACGGCAACGACAGCGAGCGAGCACCGAGCTCGAGCGTGGTTGCAGCAACCCGGCCCGTGGCATACAGGGCCGCACTGCGCGGGACACCGAGATGCAGCCGGCGGCCCAACGCATGAAGCTGAGCGAGCAGGCGCATCGCGTCGGAGGGTCTGACTTCGGGCTCCAGGCTCAGCATGCGCCGCAACAACTCCAGCCATGGTGCCGGAAGCTCGCGCGCCAGTGTCCCCAGGTCGCGCACGCGCCAG
>JBBSJC010000261.1:0-10519 GCA_038257655.1 Polyangiales bacterium
TGACACCGGAAGTGTTCGAGCGTGCCGCGCAGCTTCGTCAAGAAGCTTCACTAAAGATCACCGGCACGGTCAAGGCGCATCCGAAACACGCGGGCGAGTTCGAGATCGGCGTAAAAGACCTCGAGATCTACGCGCTGCCCAGCCAAGATTTCCCGATTTCGCCCAAGGAGCACGGCACCGATTTTTTGATGGACCATCGCCACCTGTGGCTGCGCTCGCGCAGACAGCACGCGATCATGCGCATTCGTCACGAAATCATCATGGCCGTGCGCAACTACTTTGACGGCAACGGCTTCACGCTCGTCGATGGTCCGATCTTCACGCCCAACGCCTGTGAGGGCACAAGCACGCTGTTCGAAACGGATTATCACGGCGAGCCCGCGTATCTCACACAGTCAGGTCAGCTCTACGGCGAAGCGGCCGCGGCGGCCTTTGGTAAGGTCTACGTCTTTGGCCCGACCTTTCGCGCGGAGAAGTCCAAAACACGCCGACACCTCGCCGAATTCTGGATGGTGGAACCCGAGGTCGCCTTCATGGATTTGGCGGGCGATCAGGATCTGGCCGAAGATTTCCTGTGCGCCATCGTGCAACAAGTGCTGGCCAAGCGCGGACCTGAGCTTGCCGTTCTGGAGCGCGATCTATCGCACCTGGCGCTGGTGAAGAAGCCGTTTCCACGCATCAAGTACAAAGAGGCTGTCGATATCCTGCGCGGCAAGGGCATCGAGTTCAACTGCGGCGACGACTTCGGGGCACCCGATGAGACCGCGATCTCGAGCAGCTTCGATCGACCGGTGATTGTCACCCACTATCCGATGGCGCTCAAAGCCTTCTACTTCAAACGCGATCCCGACGATCCGAGCGTTGCGCTCAACATGGATGTGCTCGCACCTGAGGGTTATGGCGAGATCATCGGCGGCGGTCAGCGCGAAGATGATCTGGCAACTCTCGAACGCGGTATCGCAGAGCACAAGCTGCCGGCGGACGCCTTCAGTTGGTACCTCGATTTACGTCGCTACGGGTCCTTCCCGCATTCAGGCTTTGGCTTGGGCATCGAGCGTACGGTGGCGTGGATCTGTGGACTCGAGCACGTGCGCGAGACCATCCCGTTCCCACGCATGCTCAATCGCCTGCATCCGTAGCGCCCGTCGCTTCCATCGCTGCCGCGTCAGTACCAGCCAGTCGCTTCTCTTTGGCTTCGACCGCCTCGATGAAGAGCTTGGCGTACTCGCCGGCGCTCGTGACGGCGAAAAACACACTCAGGTAGAGCAGCCACAAACCCGCAAGATTGAAGTCGACGTACTGTTCCGTGAACCAGAAGTCGACCTTGTAGCGGTGGTGGAGCATCAAAAACAGCACCGCCACCATCTGCAGGGCGGTTTTGGCTTTGCCGCCGTCGCCTGCGGCGATCACGACGCCTTCGGTGACGGCGATGGTGCGCAGCATGCTGATCGAAAGCTCCCGCGCGAGAATCACGACCACCACCCAGGCCGGCACACGCCCCATCCCCACCATCAGCACGAGCGTCGCCATCACAATCAGCTTGTCGGCCAGCGGGTCCAGGAACTTACCGAGGACGCTGACAAGTCCCTGCTTGCGTGCGAGGTAACCATCGAGCGCGTCGGTGATCGTGGCTAGCGTGTACACCCAGCCGGCCCAGAAATTCATGACGGGCGTGCCGTCCCAGAGCAGAAACATCACGGCCGGGATCATGACGATCCGAAGCATCGTGAGCAGATTGGGCAGGTTTAAAGCGTCTTCGCGCAGGCTACGCGCCCTCGGCTTGGCCTGCGTTGCGCCCGCGGTTGCGGCGCCTGCTGCTTTCCCTGCTTGTCTCACCTGCGGCACACGTGACGCCATGTCACGCCTTCATCCTACGCACCAGTCAGAACCAAACGTGGCCCAACGATTCATTGCGCGTCCGATTGGCCTGGGTCACATCTGGGGTCGCAGCCGATCGAAGGCCACTTCCTTGACCCCCGATCTCGGTCCCTGATAACCCGGTGTCATGGGGTTCTCACAGGCGTGTCAACGCCGCCGCACTAAAGTCGGTCGAGTAACCGCAACTGCTTGAAATTAGGACTCAGGATCGATTGGCCCGAGTCTCGCTTGTGTGTCTCGAAACACTGCTCTCGACAACCTGCAAGGAGACGGCTGAGTGAAGACAAAACGAGTCGGAATCCTGATGGGGGGCGTGAGCGCCGAGCGCGACGTTTCCCTGCGCACCGGTGAAGGCATCTACGAGGCGCTCGCTGAGCGCGGCTATAACGTGACCAAGGTGTTCGTCGATCGCGAGCTCGATCGCACGCTTCGCGATCAGCCG
Source organism: Polyangiales bacterium (assembly GCA_038257655.1). Taxonomy (GTDB): domain Bacteria; phylum Myxococcota_A; class Polyangia; order Polyangiales; family DASUME01; genus DASUME01. The sequence goes on from JBBSJC010000261.1 coordinate 2,321, forward strand.
ATCGACGTGGCTTTCCTTGCCCTCCACGGCACCTACGGCGAAGACGGCTGCGTGCAGGGACTACTCGAGCTGCTCGGCATTCCGTACACGGGCTCAGGCGTGATGGCGAGCGCGCTGGCCATGGACAAGCTCAAGGCGAAGCAGATGTTTCGTCTCTACAACGTGCCCACGCCGCCTTACTACACCGTGCGCGGGGACAAGCTCGATGAGTTGGAAGAAGTACACGGCTCCTTCGGCTTCCCTGTCTTCGTGAAACCACGTTGTCAGGGCTCCAGCGTCGGCGCGGGCCGCGCTGAAGGGCTTACCGAGCTGCGCGCACGTTGCGAAGAAGCCCTACGCTTTGATGATCACGTGCTCGTCGAACGTTTCGTAGCTGGGCGCGAGGTGCACGTCGGCGTGCTCGATGGCCGCGCGCTCGGGGCGATCGAGATTGTGCCGAAGGGCAGCTTCTACGACTACAAGAGTAAGTATCAGTCCGGTGGCAGCGAGTATCACTTTCCCGCGCGCCTTTCGCCGACTCGCTACAAAGGCGTCCTCAACTTGGCAGAGCGCGCAGTCCAAGCGCTCGACGTATGCGGCGCCACGCGCGTCGACATGCTCGTGACCGAGGGCGAGAACGAGTACGTGCTCGAGGTGAACACCCTACCCGGCATGACAAAGACCTCGCTCTTACCGAAGATTGCCAAGGGAGCAGGCTACGAGTTCGGCGACCTGTGCGAAGCGATCCTCGCTCGCGCGCGTTTGCATCAGCGCAAGCCCGAAGAGGTCGACAACGGCTCAGGCGCAAAGGACCCGAAAAAGAGCACGCCTCGCAGCGAAGCCGCCGCGCCACGCGCATAGGAATTCGCGAACGTGGGGGCGCAGACACACGCAGTTACGTCAGTGGCGCGGCTCGCCTAACCAGAGGGCGCCGCGACCGCCAGCCGTCTCCTCAGTCGCACGATAGCGCGAAAGGCGCACGCCACCGTGCCCCCCGGTGGCACCGAACATGAGCGCCAAATCCTGAGTCTTTGCCGCACAAAACTGCAAAGCAAGCGGCCCGGAATCGTCGTAGGCACGCGCCAGCTCCAGCCCGGCTAGGTCCATCACGCGCAGCGATGTCCCTACGAGCGCAGGGTCCACTTCGGCCACCAGCGCGTAACAGTGGGCAGCTTCCGCGTGCAGCGCGACACGCAACGCATCTCCCGCGCCAAGCTCGAGTGCCAGTGGCGCGCCCTCTTCCGTAAAGCCTCGCGCAAGCAGTCGATTCGCGATTCCAACCCAAGCTCCGCTCGGCGCCCCGACCTGAGCCGGAAAGCTGCGATCGTCAGGTCGCTGTGCGCGCACGAACGAACGTGCAACGAAAGCTCCGCCACCCTGATACGCGTGCAGGGTGTAGTAAACTTCTCGTGCGTGGTCGCCGGTGCAAAGTGACAACACCGGTCGAGCGTCTGCGTTGTCATCCTCGAGTAACGCTTCACCCTCGCCGGAATACAGCCCCGCATCCAAATCGATCATGCCCGCAGATGCGAGCGCGACTAGCGCCACGCACGTGTTTGCCGGTAGCGCGAGCTTCTCCGCTCGGCGGTCTCCGTTGGGTAAAAACCCGATTGCCACGTCGGAGCCAGGGCGAAACCCCTCGTTCTCCATGCTGACAGACACGCTCCGCATTCGTTCACTCAACATATTGGGCGCGGGCACTGCAGTTGGTGTGGATGCATTCAGCGGGTTGCTCTGCTGGCGGCCGGCGCACGCGGTGCACGTCATCAGCAGAGCAAGCGCGAGTATGCGATGCATCGAATGCATCAAACTCATCGCAGGCATCGTACGCAGCGAAAACATGGAACGCATGGAACGCATGGAACTCAGCGAACGCATCATGGTGCCGCTCCCGCCGGCAAAGGCCTCGGAACACCTAACCACGCAGCCACGCGCTGCTCGCGTCCACGACTGGTGAGCACGATCTGGTAAGAGCCTGTTTCCGTCGCACAAGCGTAAGCAAGGGCGACCCCGTTGCGCCCCTCGGTCCGGGACAGGATGTGCCCTTTGGGCCCCACCAAGCGCAAATCGACGGGGCTTACGCGTGCGGATACGGCGGCGGCTGCGTAGCACTCGCCTGCGGTCAGCATCGCCGAAAAGCGTGCGGGGTCCCCCGTCTCCACCCATGCATCTCCAAGGTGCTCGCTAATCAGGCCACGCGCCACCAGCTGATGGGCCACTTCGGCAGCACCTAGCGCGAGCTCTGGGTGCTTTGCAGCGGGGCTCGCGGCAAGCTTCGCACCAGGATGCTCAAACGTCCGCAGCACGGCGACACCACGATTCGTACGCACGCGCAAACGAATCCGATGCGCCCCGCTACGTTGCGCGCAATACGCAAGCTCCACGGCGTCACGATTCGGCTCACGAGCCAGGCGAGGCGCGTTGCTGCCGTCGTCCACTTCGAGCGTTAAACCGGGCAGGTACGGTACGTGGGCGACGACCCGATAGCAGTGACCCGCTAGCCACGACGCCGACGTCGTCGTGAGTCCACCCTGGACGTCGAGCACCTCAGGTGCCCCGGCTGCGATGTACCCGCGTTCGGCCAAACGCGCTTCTTCGCCGGACAGCATCGCCGAGACTTCGCCTTCCTCGGGGATATCCCCGATCGCTTGAGCGGGTTCCAGTCTGCCACCGGGCATGACCGCCAGCGGAATTGATGCTGGCAACTGGCCCAGCTCGCGCGGCGCTGACTCGACACGCAAGATAGTAAGCTCTCCGCGCCCGGCATACAGAGTGGCGCTCAACACGAGCGGTACGTCGCGGTCGGTGCACGCGCGTACGTAAGCGTAAGAGGCCGTCGAGACGTCCTGATCGAGCGGCAGGCCCGAGACCGTATGCAATGCCACGTCGACATCCCGCACTTCACCGGTACCGATGACCACAAACCCCACGCAACCACGGGCAGAGGTGGTCTGAGCCATTGCTTGAGCCTGCCCTTCGAACAAGAAGAAGCGCCCGAGCACGCTGACGCTCGAAGCACCTCGCCCGCGTAGGACACGCTCGAGCTCTCGATCGATTGCATCGTCTGCCTGCGCAATAGGGGCCGCAAGAAGGCTCATGCACAGCAGGAGCGCGCCCCACGCGAGGCTGGCCATCACAGGGCGAATGCTACGGCTTGGCGTCGCCGGGCTTGGCCTTGAGGCGTTCCTGGACGTTCTTGATCGCTTCGAGCGCGGCGGTGCGCACGGCTGCGGGCTCATTGTCTGCAGTCTGACGGCGCAGACGCGGAATGACCAGCGCGTCGCCCACCTGACCGAGCGCCATGATCACGCGCACCTGTTGGGCCGAATCCTTGTTGGCCGCATTAAGTAGCTGGACAAGCGCATTGACCTTTTCGGGTCCTTTGATGCTCGCGATCGAGTTGACGATCTCCTCTTTCTCTTCGTTGTCACGCTCGGCTTTCGACAAATAGGCGAGCAGCGGTTTGATTCCTTCGGGATCGCCGACGCGCCCGAGCCCCCGCACTGCCGCCAAGCGTACAGCGCGCTCACTGTCGGACAACATCGTGATCAGCTGAGCGGTCGCGCGCTTGTCTCCGACTACACCAAGGGCGAGTGCTGACCATTCGCGAACCGCGGGCTCTGGGTCGGTGCAGCGCTCGAGCAGTGCCGAGACCGCCGTCGCATCAGGCAAGCGCCACAACGCTGCCGCTGCCACAACGCGCACATCCGCGCTGCGATCACGCAGAGCGCGCACAAGATCGGGCACGGCCTCACGCACCCCAAGTCGGCCGAGCGCGCGCCCTGCTGCGGCACGCACCGTTGCCTCTGGATCGGTGAGCATGATCGGCCGCAGGATGTCGGAGATCTCCTTACGCATGCGGTAACCACGGCGCCCCATCTCATCGGCGGATTGGGCGCGTACCGCAGGATCGGGGGATTTGAGGCGTTCGATGGCCTTTTTGAAGGCTTCCTCACCACGTTTGCCAGATTCATCGGTGGTGGGTGCATTTGGCTGCGCTCGAGCACGGGCGGGCAGCCCCGTTAGCGCGACACACATACACAACACGACTCGAATCATCACAGACATCGTCCACCTCGTGGGTCTGGCGCATGGCGCCGCCCCCTGACTGGTTTCCAGAACCCATCACACGGACGCTTGCTCGCCCTGATCATTCAGCGCCGTCCTGCTGCCTGCGAGCCCGGGGGCGGCGGCACAGACGCGGCCACAAGAAGCTCCCGCAATCCGGGAACGGCACTCAACACACGCACCAACGGCTCGGCGGCGCGCGCCAGCCCCTCGATGGTTCGCGACAGGTCGGCTTCGACCGATTCCGCCTGCTCCCGCATCAGCCCGAGCTCATTCTCGCCCTCAGCATTCACGATTCCAAGCCGGCCCTTGAGCTGCGCTATTTGGAAGCGCAAGTCTTCGCGCTCGCGTTCGGCCGTGGCAAGGCGCGCACGTTGCACGGACAGCTGAGCCTCGCCATCGAGCCAAAGGCTTGCGCCCCCACCAAGCTGACGGAATAGATCGGCCAACTGGCGCGATAGGCGCGCATCCGGTGCGCGACCCGAGGGCAACTCACGCCAGACTGCCTGCACCGGTTGGGCAAGCTCGTCTAAGCGCTCTTCGGCCTGCTGTAGCGCGCTACGACAATCCGCGATCCTGCGCGCTACGCGGGACTCATCTTGGCCCAGCTGATCGACAGCGTGGCCCACGCGCAGACGGGCGGCGCGCATGCTGTCTTCTTGTTCTTTGGCGCGCAGCACGTTTTCGCTGAGCCGGCTGCGCAGGTCGCGCGCGCTGTCAACGAACTGCGTCATCTCGGTCACGGCCGCGCGCGCATCGAGGGGCGAGTTGCCCGCTGGGTAGGCCCTGGGAAGAAGCGACTGGTAGACGGCAAGTCGCTGCGCCCAGGTCTCTTCGGCAGCATCGAGCCAAGGCTGCGTAGCCTGGGACTCGGGCGTTGCCACATGCATCATGCCCGAACGGCGCGGTGCCTTGCTCGAGCGGTTACTGGCGTGCAGCAAGTCGAGTACCGAGCGCAGCTCCTCCGCCAAGTGATAGGCATCGGTGAAGCGCCCACTGGGATGCTTAGCGAGCAAACGCAGGACGATCGCATCGAGCTTGTCGATAGCGGGTAGCGAGGGACGGAGCCGCGAAGGCGGCAAGGGGTCAGTCTGAAGGTGCTTGAGCACGACCTCAGGGCTCGGCCCATCAAAAGGCAGCTGCCCCGTTAGCATCTCGTACATCACGCAACCCAACGAGTACTGATCGGCAGCACCGGTCAGTTGCTCCCCGCGCGCCTGCTCTGGCGATAAATACTCAGGTGTACCGAACACCTTGCCCGAAGCAGTCAGACGGTGTTCTCCCATCACTTTGGCCAGGCCAAAGTCAAGAAGCTTAACGAAATCGCCGCCACGCCGCTGCAGCACAAATACGTTATCGGGCTTGATGTCGCGATGGATGACGTCCAGCTCGTGGGCTCGTGCCAAGGCCGTCGCGAGCTGAAAGGCGATTTCGAGCGCGCGTTTGGGCTCGATCGGTCCGTTTTCGATCAGCTGACTCAGAGGCTCACCGTCCAGGTACTCCATGACCAAGAACACGAGATTGTCGGAAGTTTCGCCGAAATCCGTGATGTCGATGATGTGCTCGTGGTCGATGCGATTGGCGGCCCGCGCTTCGCGTAAGAAGCGCTCGCGCGCAGCGGGATCCCGCGCGTAGCGGGGTGCCAGGAACTTGAGCGCGACATCGCGGCCGACGAGCTGATGGCGCCCGCGATAGACAGTACCCATGCCGCCGGTGCCGATCAGCTCACAAACCAGGTAGCGACCGCCGATCGTGCGACCGACAAGGGGATCGGGGGCGTCTTCGAGCTGCGTCCCGTCCATGGGGCATACCCGAGCGTCCATCGTGTACCGTGACTGACAAAGCGGACAGCGCCGCACAGACCCCCCAAGCGTGCAGCCCCAACGATAGCGCCCATACGGGCTAAGCCGCAACGTGGACGCGTTTCGCAAGCGCACAGCGCGGGGCACCCTTGCATTCTTGACATACCCGATGCGTTAGGTAAGGATTGAGCCGAGGTCAGGAACGTGAAACTGTCGAACAAAAGCCGCTATGGCGTGCGTGCCTTGTTCGATCTCGCATTCCACGGCGATGGCGGCAGCGCTCAGATCAAAGACATCGCCGAGCGCCAGGGCATCCCAGCGCGCTTTCTCGAGCAGATCTTTCAGGATTTGCGGCGCGCGTCGCTCGTCTCGTCCAAGCGGGGCCCGCGCGGCGGCTATCAGCTCGCACGTGCAGTCCGCGAGGTCTCGGTGGGCGATGTGATTCGCGCCCTCGAAGGCCCCATCACTGTTTACGACCCCGCAGAAGACGCCAATGAGGGCGGAGATGGGGCGAGCATCGCCGTGACGGAGCTTGCGTTTCGTGACCTCTCCCAGCGTATCTCAGCCTGCTTCGATGCGATGACGCTCGAAGAGCTGTGTGATCGCGCCCAAAACCAAGGCGTCCGGCGCAGCAGCGCTGGCGGCTACGTGTACGTGATCTAGAGTCGACGCCCATGACCGCACCTGTTTACGAGAACGTGCTTTCGCTGATCGGCAACACCCCGTTAGTGCGACTGCGCAACGTCGTGCCTGAGGGTGCGGCTACGGTGTGGGCCAAATGCGAGCACTTGAACCCAGGTGGTTCGGTGAAAGACCGGATCGCGCTCGCGATGGTCGAGCGCGCCGAACAGGAAGGTCGGATCAAACCGGGCGACACGATCGTCGAGCCGACAAGCGGAAATACAGGCATCGGCCTTGCGTTGGTGTGCGCGCGCAAGGGGTTCAAGCTTGTGCTCACCATGCCTGAGAGCATGTCGCTCGAGCGGCGCGCGTTGCTCGAAGCATATGGTGTGGAAATCGTGCTCACGCCTGCCGAGCGCACGATGGAAGGCGCCATCGAAGCGGCCTTAGAGATCGTAAGAGATCGTAAGGCCTACATGCCCGGGCAGTTCGACAACCCGGCTAACCCCATGGCCCATCGCGAGCATACGGCCCAAGAGATCATGACTGCCCTCGGGAGCGATGCGCCGTCGGCGTTCATTGCGGCAGTCGGCACCGGCGGCACCGTCAGTGGTGTCGGCGAGGTGATGCGTAGCGTCCATCCGAAGCTGCGCGTGATCGCTGTGGAACCCGAAGCAAGCCCGGTGTTATCGGGCGGCGAGCCGGGGCCCACCAAGATTCAGGGCATCGGGGCGGGCTTCATCCCCGGCAACTACAACGGTAAGGTCGTCGACGAAATTCGACAGGTAAGCGATCGCGCGGCCTACGACATGAAGAGTCGGCTCGCCAAAGAAGAAGGACTGCTCGTCGGCATCAGCGCAGGTGCGAACGTGCGCGCCGCCGTCGATGTCGCAGTCGAGCTCGGCGCCGGACACCACGTGGTGACCGTGCTCTGTGACACAGGCGAGCGCTATTTCAGCTTGGATGAGTACTTCAAGTAATCCCATGGCAACTCTCGCCGCAACGAGTGAGGTAGAGCCACAGACCGCGCTAGCGAGCGCGCGCGTGCTCGTCGTGGGCCTCGGTGGCCTAGGCTGCCCTGCCCTGCGCATACTCGTGCAAAGTGGCGTCAGGCGTCTGACGCTCGTCGACGATGATCGGGTAGACGCTTCCAACCTGCAGCGGCAGACGCTTTACACGGCGGCTGACGAAGGCGAGCTCAAGGTCGAGGCGGCGGCCAACGCATTGTCGCGCTTGGCAGGACAAGGCGCGACACTCACGATCGACAAGGTGGTTGACCGATTCTATCCGGGTAACGCCTTCGAGCTTCTCGCAGGGCACGATCTTGTGCTCGAGGGTGCTGACAACTTCGCGACGAAATTTCTCGTCGCCGATGCGGCCAAGCTTGCGCGTGTTCCTGCTGTTCAAGCAGGAGCGGTGCGCTTCAGTGGTTGGGCTCTTGCCTCGACACCGATTAAGGGCGCGTGCGTGCGCTGTATTTTCGAGGACATCCCGCGCGGCGCGCCGGAAACCTGCGCCGTCGCTGGCGTGATAGGGCCCGTGGTAGGCGCAATGGCTGCGATTCAGGCGGCACTTGCACTCCAAATTCTGCGCGGCGGGACCAACGCCGCGAGTGTTCTGTACAGCTACGACGCGCTAGCCGGAAAGCTGCGCAAACATCCGGTGCCCAGGCGTGCAGATTGCGTTCTGTGCGGCGGACAGATTCGCGATTTATCCAGTGACCGCTACA
>JBBSJC010000262.1:0-10482 GCA_038257655.1 Polyangiales bacterium
ATGCCTGAAGCGGAGGACGTCATTACCGATGCGGCACGGCATGCGACCGTCTTCGCGCGTGCGCTGTGGAAGGGTCATCGTCGCAACGAAGCGCAAGAGGTGCTGGCGCTCTCGGACGTCGCTCCACGCCTTGACCTGTTGGTCCTGGCGGTGTTCAGCATAAGCCCGCGCTTGCGGATAGCTCAACCCCCCGCACGCCTCACCTTTCTGACCAAGCTCTTTGACCGTAAGCCCGCGCCAGCACAGCTTCGGGCGGTGCCGGCGACCGATGGCACCTCGATTTGGCTGCCACGCGACGCCGGAGCGCGCGAGCCTGCGGCCGCCCTACGTTACTTCCGCTGCATGGCGCTTACGCAAGCGGCACGAGCCCAGCGCGGTGCAGCAGCGCGTGCGTTGAGGATTGACGATCCGTTAGTGCGCAGTGTCTTTCTTCTGCTTGAGGCGCTTGCGGTCGACCGGGAGCTTGCACAGAGCTTGCCTGGGCTTGCCGCTGAGCTCGCTACCCAGCGCGCCGAAGCACTCGCCGCACGGCCCCCACTTGCCGACTTTGCAGCGCCGCGCTTGCCGCTCGAGCGCCTGGCGCGGCGGATGATGGAACCGGGTTGCAGCGAGCTACCGCCTTCGCATAGCGGGGCGATCACCCCCGCCGTGGTGCTGCATCAGGCTACTAAGATCGCAGCGGATCTTATACGCTGCGCGCCAGGCATATCGTGGGCTCAGGGTAGCCTTCTGTTCCTCGACGAATGGACCGGCGACTTGCGCGCGCCCAGCACCATAGCCGGATTGGACGAAGCTGCGGCGGGCGAGCCCGAGCTGCTTTCAAAGCGGGCGCCGCGCAGCGCACGTCTTACGCGCCGTCCCGATGTGCGACAGGAAAACGAGGGCGAAGACGACTCGCGACAAGGGGCATGGATGATCCAAACCAGCCAACCCCACGAACATGCCGAAGACCCACTGGGCATGCAGCGACCGAGCGATCGCGACCAGCAGGCAGGCGCGGAGGAATATGCAGACTCCGTCTCTGAGCTTGCGCAAGCGCGGCTGGTGCGAACCCCGGGCGGTGCCAAGGAAGTCTTACTATCCGAAGATGACCTCGACGCGTCGTTGAGCAAAAGTTCCATGCAAGCGGCGCCCCCCACGGCTGCGCTCGTCTACCCAGAGTGGGACTATCGAAGTCAGAGCTATCGCGACCCCGGGGCTTGCGTTCGCTTGCTGCCGGCTGAGCGCGGATCTGAGGCCTGGGTAGACAAGACACTGAGCGAACACGCGGCGATGATCGATGGCATTCGTCGTCGTTTTCAAATGCTGCGCGCGCGCAGAACCCGATTGCGCAGACAGGAAGATGGTGATGAGCTCGATCTGGAGGCGTATATCGAAATGCAAGCCGATCTGTATGCAGGGCAGCCCACGCGCCAGGCGATTTATCAGACGCAGCGCGCGGCGCGGCGCGATGCTGCGATCTTACTGTTGGTCGACGTCAGCGGCTCCACCGATGGCTGGGTGTCAGCCAAGCGCCGTGTGATCGACGTGGAGAAGGAGGCTCTCTTACGTCTGCAGCGCGCTCGCCGAGATGCAGGATCCTTTCTCAGTGCTGGCCTTTTCCGGCGAAAGCGCGCGCGCCGTTACGGTGCGGACCCTTAAGTCTTTCGACGAGCGCTACGGCCAGGAGGTGGCGCTCCGCATCGCAGCGCTCGAGCCCGAGTCCTACACCCGTGCCGGCGCTGCGCTGCGCCACGCCTCGACGTTGCTGATGCAGAAGCCCGCGCGCCATCGTCTGCTACTGCTGCTTTCCGATGGTAAGCCCAACGACGTCGACGAGTACGAAGGTCGGTACGGCATCGAAGATATGCAGCAGGCCGTGGTGGAGGCGAGACTTCAGGGCATCTTCCCGTTCTGTCTGACCGTGGATCGTCAGGCCGCAAGCTACCTGCCGCGCATCTTTGGTGCGGGGCACTACGCGCTTTTACCGCGACCCGAGCTGCTCCCGACGGCGCTGCTCGAGTGGCTCAAGCACTTCATCGTTCAATAGGCGCGATGCGTCGATTGTGCCGTGGTCAGATTCCTTTCACGGCGACGTCGCGCAACGCTGAGGGCCTCGTGTCGCCGGGGAGCAGCACCGTTCCCTGGGTGGCAAAGGCGGCGCTTTCGTTCTGAGCGAAAGCCGGATGCCCCGCGCCGTGTTATCTGATCGCGCGTGCGTGTCTCCATCGTTGGAACGGGAAGAACGGGTGTGGCTGCGGCGTTCGCGTTGCTCGCCAAGGGGCTGGTCGAAGAGCTGGTACTCGCCAATCGCGACGTGGAACGGGCCCGCGCCGAGGCAGCCGATCTAGCACACGCGAGCGCCCTGACGGTCCGGCCCCCGCGCATCCGTGCCGGTTGGCTCGAAGCGACCGCCCAGTCCGACATCATCGTGCTGTGCGCCTCTGCGCGGCCGAAGACCGCCGTTCGCACACGCTCCGATCTCGCTGCCGTCAACACCGCCCTTTTCTCCGAACACGTCCCCACACTCGCAAAGCTCAGCCCGAACGCGATTCTGTTGATCGTGACCAACCCGGTAGACCTGCTCACCTACCATGCCCTCAAACTCTCCGGTTTCCCGCCGGAGCGTGTCATGGGCACTGGAACGCTGATCGACAGCGCACGTTTTCGCCAGCTGCTGTCCGAAGAGGAGAACATCCATCCGCATGACCTGCGCGCCTACGTCTTGGGCGAGCACGGGCCGCACCAATTCCCCGTCACATGCATGGCGGTGGCAGGCGGCGAAAGGTTGCAGGACCCAGCACGTGACGCTGCTCTCCATGCCGAGACCCTGCGCTCCGCGGAGGAAGTGTTTCAGGTGAAAGGGTATACCAGCCACGCGATCGCGCTCGCCGTCGCCATGGTCGTCGAGAGCATCAGCCTAGACAAGCGACACACCATGCCACTCTCGATTTGGCTGAACGATTGTCAAGGCGTGAAGGACGTGTGCTTGTCGATGCCGGTCGTCGTCGGACGGGGCGGCATCACACGCAGGCTCTCACCCGTGCTGTCGCTCGAGGAAACGGTGAAGCTGAGGCACGCCGCCGAAGCCGTGCGCGCGAGCATCGCGCAATTTCCCGTCGACTGAGCGCTCGATGCGCCCAATCCGTCCTGTCCCGAAACCCCGCCGCGGGCTACGCAGCCTGCATGGCTTCGCTACGCGTGCTTCGTACCCAGCTCTTTTTACGCCATCAACAAAGATGCGAGCATCCCCACGAAGGTTACCGCCCTAGACTACGTAGAGGAAGGGTATCCCGCCCTTGCCCATGCCGAAGCACAGGTCGCATTGGTGCGCGCTGCAGACGAACGTAAGGTTCCCTTTCACGTGGGCGTCACTGGTACGGCGCCGGGTTTCTACGGGGCGCAAGGGCGCATCGTGCCTGGATTTCTTCCGATTGACCCGCAGAAGCTCGACCGACTGGCGCGCCAAGGCGTCAAGAACCTCGAGATGGAGGCCTCGTGTCTACTGACGTTGGCGAGCCTGCGCGGGTTTCGTGCTGGGTGCGTATGCGCTGTATTCGCCAGTCGCCCCAGAAACGAGTTCATCGACGAACAAAGTAAGGTCGCCGCCGAGGCTCGGGTCGTCGACGTCGGACTCGACGCGCTGCACCATCTCGCGCGCATGGGTAACAAAGCCTCAGGTCATCCGCACTGGCACGATGGTCTGTAGCGCGGGAGACCGCCTCGCTCGCGCCAATGCTGCGTGAACGAAGCTCGCCTCCTGTCCTGCTGCTCGTCTAGGCTATCCTCCTTTGTCTCATCGGGGGTGCAAAGAGATGCTGCGTCAGCCACCCGCCTGGTCCGGCCCGTTCCTGATTGGTTTCGTCGAAAGACAGTTGTTCCTGCGCGCGCACGTACGAGCCCCGTCACCGTGCAGCGCTGCTACAACTGATGGCATGGCTCCGAGCGTAGTGACCCTTGAGCTCGTCATGCATGAGCTGCCAGCGCAGGCTCTTCAGCGCGTCAAAGAGGCCGTGTCTCAAGGCGGTGGTGCCATCACGAAGGCCACCCGTTTTTCGAACAAGGCGCTAAGCCTTCAGCTTGAGCTCGACGCGCACCATCTTGTCTCACTGCGGGACGCGTTGAGCGCCACAGGCAGCCTATCGCCAGCGGGTGCTGAGCGCCTCGCCGAGCTTGCGCAGACGCTCGCGCCTGACTGCGAGATACAAGCCTTCGTGCACGTCACGCTGGTGCACACAGCTCCCGATGAACGCATCGAGCTGCCCAAAGTGCCTGGTTAGGGCCGAGCGTCGCGTCACCGGCTGACCTCACGCCGCACGAGCGCGTCAGCTCGCGAGCGATGCGCAGCTCGCAACACCTCGGCGGAGGCCTACGAGGCATGTTTGAGCTGCGTGCCCGGCGAGCCGCGAGCCCTTGCTGCGCTGCCTGGGGTGGTTAGGTTCTGGGGCATGATATTGAGCTGTCCTACCTGCGCGGCCAAAAACCGAGTTCCGTCTTCTCGTCTGCGGGATGTGTCGCGCTGTGGCCAGTGCAAAGCTCAGCTTTCGCCCGCGGATCGGCCCCTGAGCATCGAGTCGTCTGCAGAGTTCGATGAGCTGACTTCGCAGGGGTTACCCGTGCTCGTCGACTTTTGGGCCGCATGGTGCGGGCCGTGCCGAGCAGTGGCCCCTGAGCTCGAAAAGCTGGCCAAGCGACACCAGGGTAAGCTCCTCGTTGCCAAGGTGGACACCGAGGCCGCCCCGGAGCTCGCCGCGCGCTTCCAAATCCGGAGCATCCCCACCTTACAGTTTTACCGTGAGGGCAAGCTCGTTAAGCAGAGCGCGGGCGCCATGTCGGCCGCGCAGCTTGAGCAAGCGTTCGGTCTGTAAGCTGAGGTCAACGACCACCATCCGATCTTGTCTGACCGGCATTTGACGCACCACAGCACGTTGCAGGCGATGAAACGTCCGCGTGCTGATGTTTCATGTTGTTTCACAAGATTTCTGAACGTGTCGAATTCAGATGCTTTTTGCCGGGCCACGACGTGGCACGAGCGCTGCTTTGTAGCCTTCTCGAACGGCGGCCGATCATGGAGTTAGTCATGCAAGACCAGACACAAGCAATGCGAGTGCGCGGGCTGACCATCGCCCACACGACCGACCTGCGCGAAGAGGAGCGCAGCGCGTTCGTGCACGCGGTGGCCCTGGCGCTGCGCAGTGAGAGCAAGCTGCTGTCGCTGCACGTCAATGACGACGAGTCTGCGCTGTCTCGCATCCCGCAGGCGGTGGAGCTGCTGACACGCTGGCGGCTGCTGCCGAGCGGTTCGCTGGCGGGTGATGAGCGCAAGCTGCAGATGCAGCACGAGCGCGTCGTCGAAAACTGCTGCGACGACCCGGTGGACACGCTGGTGCGCGCGATCAAGAAGGTGCAGCCGCAGCTGCTGATCGGTGCAACCTCGAGCCGGGAAGGGCTGGTGCGCGCCATGCTTGGCAGCGTTGCGGAGTCGGTCGCACTGCATGTGCGGGCGCCCGCGCTGCTGCTACCCCACGGCTGCCGCCCGTTCGTCTCCGAAGAGTCGGGAGGCGTCACGCTGCAGCGCATCCTGGTGGCGGCTGGTGACGCGGAGGCCACCGAGGTAGGAATGATGCATGCCGTGTGGCTCGCCGACCTGGTCAGCGCTAGCGAGGTGAACGTCGAGCTGTTGCACGTCAAGAACGGAGCCGCTGCGCCGAGCCCCTCCCTACCGAAACGCGCGGGCATCACCTTCCACTACGAGGCCGCGCGTGGCTCGATCGAGGGAGCGCTGCTGGAGCGCGCCGAGAGTCAGCGTGTGGACCTGATCGTGATGGCCACGCGCGGGCACGACAGCTTGCGCGACGCCTTGCTGGGCAGCCATGCCGAGCGCGTGCTGCGTCGCGTCCCGTGCCCCCTGCTGGCCGTGCCCATCTTTTGAGCCACCTCTGCACCTGAACCCGAGGAAATACATCATGGAGACCTTCACACCCCTATCGTCCGCGCTCGGCGGGGCTCTGATTGGCCTGGCTGCTGCGCTCATGCTGTTCGGGCTGGGCCGCATCGCCGGCATCAGCGGCATCTTCGGTGGCCTCTTGCTGCCCAAGCTGGGAGACGTCGGCTGGCGTCTCTCATTCGTGCTGGGCCTCGTGCTCGGCGGCGCGCTGATGTTTCAGATCGCACCCGCCATGTTTGCCGTCCACATCGATCGTTCGCTCGCTACCATCGTGGTGGCTGGGCTGCTGGTGGGCGTCGGCACACGCATGGGCAACGGCTGCACCAGCGGCCACGGCGTGTGCGGCATCAGCCGACTCTCACCACGCTCGCTGGTCGCGACCGTGACCTTCATGGCCACCGGCGCGCTCACCGTGTTCCTCGCCCTGCACGTGTTTGGAGGTCGGTCATGAGTCAGACGGAGAAAAAACCGCGCAGCGTGCTCGAGCTGCTGCTCTCATTCGCGTCGGGTCTGCTGTTTGCCGTGGGCCTTGCGGTGGCCGGCATGACGCAGCCGAGCAAGGTGGTCGGCTTCCTCGATTTTGCGGGCGACTGGGATCCGAGTCTCGCCTTCGTGATGATGGGCGCCATCGCGGTGTACTTCGTCGCCAATCGCCTGGTGACGCGCCGTTCAGCGCCGCTGGTGGACAGCATGTTTCACTTGCCCACGCGCCGCGACATCGAGCCCAAGCTGGTGATTGGCGCCGGTCTGTTCGGAATCGGCTGGGGTCTTGCCGGCTACTGTCCGGGCCCTGGTCTCAGCTCGCTCGGGACCGGTGCGCTGCCGGCGCTGCTGTTCGTCGCCAGCATGGCCACCGGCATGCTGAGCTTCGAGGCGCTGCAGAAGCTGCGCACCAGGCGCGTGCCCGTGGAGGGGCCGCGTGCCCAGGGGCTGCAGCGTTGAAGGGAGAACCCAAGACGAGGTGAGCCTGGTGCGGCTTATGGGGCCCCCTCCGCGTCTGCCCGTTGAAACGTTTCGCTGAAACGTCCTTCACCATGTTTCATGGCGTTCCGTTAGGGGTACGATCCAGCGCAGATGTGTCGAAAAAACGGCACGAAAAACGCGAAAATTGGGATTCTGAGTGGTTTGGCGCGGGGCGTGCTTATGTTGAACGATATAAGGAGAGCAAGGCCATGTTATTCAGGCAGTTATTCGACCGTGAAACGTCCACCTACACCTATCTCATCGGCGATGAGGAGACGAAGGAGGCGCTGCTGATCGATCCCGTGCTCGAGCAGGTCGAGCGTGACCTTACGCTGCTGCGCGAGCTCGGCCTCACGCTGCGTTACTCGCTCGACACGCACGTCCATGCGGACCACGTGACGGGCAGCGGTACGCTGCGCAGCCGCACCTCGGCCAGGACCATCTCCAGCGTGGGCGGTGCGGCCTGCGCCGACGTGCACGTGAAGGGCGGCGATCGCCTCGAGCTGGGCCGGCTGGTGATCGAGGTGCTCGCCACACCTGGCCACACCGACGACTCGGTCAGCTTCCACATCGGCAACAACGTGTTCACCGGCGACGCGCTGCTGATCCGGGGCACCGGGCGCACCGACTTTCAGAACGGCGACCCTGCGCAGCTGTACGACTCGATCACCCGCGTGCTGTTCGCGCTGCCCGACGACACCCTCGTCTGGCCCGGCCACGACTACAAGGGTAACGCTCAGAGCACCCTCGGCGAGGAGCGGCGGCTGAACCCGCGCGTGGCCAACAAGTCGCTCGCTGACTTCGTGAAGATCATGAACAACCTGGATCTGCCCAAGCCGGCGCAGATCGACCGTGCGGTGCCGCTGAATCGCACCTGCGGCACGGCCGCGCTCAACCAGGAGCGGCCGGCGGCCCACGTACGTGACATCGACCCGGGGGACCTTTCGGGGCTGCCGGCCGCCGTGCACCTGGTCGACGTGCGCGAGCCGGACGAGTGGAACGCCGAGCTCGGCCACCTGGAGCGCGCCGAGCTGGTACCGCTGGCTAGCGTGGAGCGAGCCCAGGAGGCGTGGGACAAGAAGCAGCCCATCCTGCTCATCTGTCGCTCGGGGCGGCGCTCGCTGGCTGCCGCGCAGCTGCTCACGCGGCGCGGCTTCGAGCAGGTCATGAACCTACGCGGCGGCATGCTGGCGGTGCGCGCTCAAGAAGGCGCCAAGGCCAGGCAGTAGTGGCTGGCGAGCGAGGCGAACCGGCGCATCAGCTACTGCTCGCGCTGCTCGAGGTGGCGGGACATGCGTTCGTCATCGACGAGCAGCTACGGGTGCTGGGCAAAACTCCCGGGCTGAGTCGCGTGTTTGGTCCGCTCGACATCGGCGTGTCTGCACCCAAGCAGATCTGCGGGGCCGGCACGGTGCGCACCATGGCCGAGGCGCTCGCGCGTGGCGAGGCCATGTCGTCGCGCATCCAGCGCGTGTTGCCCGACGATCGCGAGCACGCCTTCTACGTGCGCGCCGTTCCGCTCCGCAGCGGCGACAAGCTGCGCGGTTTTCTGATCCTGGTGGACGACGACACCAGCAACCTCGGACAACACGAGGGGGCGCTCGCGCAGTACGGCATCATCACGCAGGCGCCGCGCATGAAGGCGCTGGTCGACGACATCGAGCGCGTGGCGCAGAGCGACGCCAGTGTGCTGGTGCGCGGCGAGACGGGCAGCGGCAAGGAGCTGGTGGCGCGCGCCATCCACGCGGCGTCCGATCGCAAGGCGGGACCGTTCGTGGCCATCAACTGCGCCGCGCTGCCTCCGCAGCTGCTCGAGAGCGAGCTGTTCGGCCACGTGCGCGGCGCCTTCACCGGTGCCATCCGCGACTCACTTGGTCTGATGCAGCGCGCGAACGGCGGCACCATCTTGCTCGACGAGATCGCGGAGCTGCCGCTCGAGCTGCAGGCCAAGCTGCTGCGTGTGCTCGAGGAGCGCAGCGTGATCCCCGTGGGCGGGCGCGATCCCGTTGCGATCGATGTGCGCTTCGTCTCGGCCACCCACCAATCGCTGCGCGACGCGGTGGCCCAGGGCCGCTTTCGCGCCGACCTGATGTACCGCATCCGCGTGATCCCGCTCTTCTTACCGTCGCTGCGCGAGCGCAAGGGCGACGTCGCGCTGATCGCCCAGCACCTGGTGGCTCGCTTCAACGAGCGCGGCAAGCGTAAGGTCGAGCGGCTGACCCAGGGTGCGCTGGCCGCGCTCGATGCCTACGACTGGCCTGGCAACGTTCGTGAGCTGTCCAATGCCCTCGAGTACGCCTTCGCCATCGGACGTGGTCCGGTGATCACGGAGGCCGAGCTGCCGCCCGAGATCGTGCAGGGTGAGCCTGGGCGCGAGGCTGTGCGGCACAAGGTGCCCGAGCTGCCGCCGATCACCGCCACCACAGACCCCGAGGCGCGGCGCATGTTGCGCGCGCTGGAGCGAGCGGGCGGGCACAAGCGGCGGGCCGCCGAGAGCCTGGGCATGAGCCGCACCACCTTTTGGCGCAAGCTGCGTGAGCTGGGTTTGGAGTCTTGATGTTGACAGCTCGGTGCAGGTCGCCTCGTCTGCAAACCTTACTCTTGTCTCCTCTGCCTTGTCGCTGGGTACGGGCTACGCGGCGAGTTGGCGCTCGCGTGCGCCGCGCCGGCAAGGCATCCTGACGTGATGGAACCGTGGCCAACGTGGCTCGCAATCGGCCTGGGTGTGGCGATCCTGGGGACGTACGAGCTGCGCGTCTGGCGCACTGGCCGGCGCGACCCCAGCGCGACCGCGCGCTCGGCCCACGGTGTGCTGCGTGCAGACTGGGTGGGCGCCCTCTCGCGGACCCCTGGCACAGAGTTGCTGGCGGTCCAGACGCTGCGCAACTCGCTGATGTCGGCCACCATCACCGCGTCCACGGCCGCGCTCACCTCGATGGGAGCTGTCAGTCTGATGGCCTCCAAAATAGACCTGACCACGGTTCGGCTCGACCTCCACCCGCTGACGAGCCGCTCGGTCCTGGAGCTTGCGCTGCTGGGCACGCTGTTCTCGGCCTTCGTCTGCTCCGCGATGGCCGCACGCTACTACCACCACACGGGCTTCATTATGTCGCTGCCGGTCGGCTCTTCAGACCGGACGCGCCGCGAGCCGATTGCGGTCGCCTACGTGCAGCGAGCGGGCGTGCTGTACAGCTGGAGCCTACGCTGCTTCTTCTTCCTGGCACCGGTGGTGGTCGGCCTGCTCTCGCCACTGATGATGCCGCCCGCCGCGCTGCTGCTGGTGGCGCTGCTGCGCGTCTTCGACAACGCGCCCAGCTGAAGCGCGCTCGATACTCGTCGGCCGTGCCGAGGCGTTCGCACGTGGGCCCCTAGCGAGTACGCTCTCTCAGCTAGTCTTGCTTTTCGCGGCCCGTCGCAGCGTGCGCCGCACACAGAGGAAAACCATGGGCTTTTACGAACGTTGGGTGCTTCCGCGCATCATGGAACTCACGACGAACACGCCCCCGATCCGCCCTCTACGCAAAAGGGTTGTGGAAGGTCTCGCGGGCGACGTGCTCGAGATTGGCTTCGGGTCGGGCACGAACCTGCCGTAC
>JBBSJC010000263.1:0-10473 GCA_038257655.1 Polyangiales bacterium
ACAGCGACTTCTTCATGGATCGACCGATGCGTAGCGCACGCGCGGTGCCAGGGGAACTGGCGCGACACGGGGTGGTGAGAGAATCCAGCCGGCCGTCCGGATGCCATCGTCGATTTGCGCCAGGTCCACCTGCGGATCGATCATGGGTACGGGTGCTCTGCCGTTGAGACTGACGAGGGCATCGACGCGCACCTGAACGTGTTTGAGACCGCGCTGTGCGAAGTCAGCGGCGATGTGATGGGCAAGCTGCAAGATGAGATCGGGTTGCCCACTCATCTCGCGCTCTTGATCGGAGGTCAGATAGCGGCGCGGTGGCACGCGTGCCTCTCGTCCGTTTTCAAGCCGCACGCGGTAGCTGATGCTGCCGTGTTTGTCGCGCAACATGACCCGCCATGACCAGCGCATGCCCTGCTCGTGCCACAACACGTTGCCGCCGTAGAAGTGGCTGCGCAGGGGCATCACGACCTGAAATGCACAGTAAGCTACGAGCAACGCGCAGCCTGCCCGCGACAGGCGATTCATCTTCACGCCAGTGCTCGTGCCAGTGCCTGTATTCGTCGCCGCTCGCGCGGTGATGCCGAAGGTTTGCGCCAGGCGCGCGCGTGCCTGCAACGGCCAGTTGGGCGCAAAAAATAGCGTCGCTGCCAGCGGCATCAACACCGGAAAGATACCGATGTTGAACCAGGTGCTGGTCAGGGCGTGGAAGCCCACAAGCGCTGCAAAGGCGTAGGCGCGCGTGCGCGACCAGAGCAACAGTGGCACGACGAGTAAGTCGTGGAGAAAGCCGCCCCAGCTCGCGAGCACCGCCACTGCCGGCAAGCCCAAGTAGGGGCCGACCCACGGCAAATCGGCGTGGGCAGACAGCCACAGATTGAGCGGCTGCCCGTGCACGAGCCAGTCGCTGCCGAGCTTGGCGAGCGCAGCGCCCAAGTATACGGTGGCCACTTGGAATCTGACTAAGCTTAGCATCCAAGCGGGCAGCGCTAAACGCGTCAGCGCGGGCCTGCGCCAGGCGTCCACTGACCAGCGCGCGTGCAAGGGCATGAAGCTCATCAGCAGCGCGAGCAGGCTCACGAGATAGTAATGATTGAGGTAGTTGGTAACATCGGTGAGCTCGACGTAGCTGAACAGCAGAAAGAACAGCACGATAGCGACGCGATAGAACAGCCCGAGCGCGATGCACAAGCCGAGCCCTGCCAGCAGCGCATAGGCCGCGTACATCGACCACACGGGGCCATGCTCGACCCAGCCAAAGCCCCAGTACTTGAACAGGAAGGTACGCTCGCCGAAGTAACGCTCGACCCGGCCATTGGCGATGAAACGCAAGGCACTGGCCGACATCAAGACACCGTACAACATGCGAAACACCGCCAGCGAAGCGCTATCCCGCGGTGCGTTCAGGCGTTCTTGCAGACGGTCGAGCATGGGATTAATCGGTGTCATCAGCGGCAGACATGGGCCGTTTCAGTGAAAGCTTGGCGATGAACTGGGTCTTGAACAGATCACTTAGCTCTTGAATGGCAATGTAAGCCTTGTCGGCTTGCGCGGCCGGCGCTCCCTCCTCGGAAAGCGCAGCTTCGAGCGGCCCGTCGATCGCCTTGACGCTTTCGATCGCTTTGTCGATCCTGGTGTCCATGTCCGAAGCCAAGTCGTCGGCGGAAAGCGACAGTAAGAGATCCTTGAAGCCCCACATCTCTTGACCGCGCTTACCAGCCGGAGGCAGGCCTCGATAGGCATCTCGAAACGTCTCGAGGTTGACTAAGATCGACTCCTTGGACGTTTGGGCCAGCTCATGCTCGAGCACGCTCGGGCAACGCTTCTGCGGACACACCATGCTGATGCCAAGCGGGCCGGCGAGCTTCATGTCCTTGGTCTCGGTGTCTACGTAAAAGAGAGCACCGCTGACCGCATTGAGGGCGTCTTGGGTGGTGTCGAACAACTTACTGCCCGCGCCCGCCGTGGCGAGCTGATCAAGAAAGTCACTTTCCCAGGCCGCTTCGAGGCGCTTTGCTTCTTTATTCACCAGTTGGGCCAGGGCGTTCGCATAGGCCGCGCGCCGTTTGCCAAGGTCGGAAGCGACGAGGGCGTCCCACTCGCCCGAAGCGATAATGGAATTGTTTGCGGGGCAAGCGCTGGCATCGGAGCTCGAGAAAAGCAGCTGCTCCATCGTGTCAAGGCCGCGCACGCTAGGGTAGGTGGTCTTGAGAAAGTCAGCCTCGTCGGCATAAGCTTTTGCGACCAGCGCGCGATCGATGCCGCAAGCGTTGGTATCCGGCCACGAGTAGATCTCCTGGCGCAGTCCCTGTCCACCTGGTGCGATGCCGATCTTGGTGGCGGGCCCCACCTGAAGCACCTCCACACGCTGCCAAGCTGCCATCGCCGTTTTCCACGCTTGCTGCGCGGCCGCTCGCTCCTCTTCCTCGAGCGAATCCGCATAGGCCTTGCTCGCCTGCGCGAGCCCGCTCGCCTGCACCGTGAAGTCCCGGATCGAGCTCAGGACGACCTGCTCGCCGAGATTGCGCAGCAACACGCGACGTTCGGCCGCATTTTCTTCCTTGGGTTTGTCAGTCCCGTTGCTGCAGCCTGAAGCTCCCAGCACGGCGAGCGACAGGGCGAGCGCACGGGTCTTTCGCGTCGATAGATTCATGGAAGGGCCCTTCTTTTCAGTGGTCCAGGTCGCACGCGAAAGGCAGCGTCAGCCGCGTTCGAGATCGGGAGGTAGTATTGAAAATGACTTTCAACTTCGATGCGAAAACTAGTACCATCGAGGCGACCCGTCAATGGAGCAGGCGAGTTACACCAGGAATCGGCAATCAAATCCGAGACCTAAGCGCCCGCCGCAAAACAATCAGATCGCCTCGACGCCGAAGCATCCCCGCCACCGGCGCTGAAAATTCTTCAGATACAGCGAGTATCCTTGCGAATTTTCATCACCGCCGACGGGACGCCTCGACGCCGGTCCGACCTGATTGTTTCGCGGCGGGCGCTAACGCGTGCGACTAAAAAGCCTGGCCAAGTTCAGCCACTTCTTGCATCCGGGCGCGCTGCGGCCGTAAGACCACTTCATGCCTACAATACAGGACCTACTCACCTTCTGGTTTGGAGCCGCTCCTGCGGGGCTTTCGACGCCGCAGGTATCGGAACGCTGGTACAAAAAAGACCTCGCCTTCGACCGCCAGATTCGCGAGCGCTTTTTTGATCTGCATCTCGCCGTGCTGCGCGGTGAGTGCGAAACGTGGCTCGAGACGGCTGAAGGGCGCCTAGCTTATGTGATCGTGCTCGACCAGTTTTCACGGAACATGTTCCGCGACACGCTGCTTGCCTATGCCGCCGATCCCGTCGCTTTGCGTACCGCTTTGCAGGCCCTCGAACGCAGCCAAGATCGCCAGCTTCAGGGGGACAAGCGTGCGTTCATGTACCTGCCCCTGATGCACTCGGAGGACCTTGCGATCCAGGAAGAGTGCGTGAGGTGCTTCGCAGATTTCATGCGCGAGGCGCAGGGCCCGCTCAAAGAACGTCTCGCGCTCAACCATGACTTTGCCGTGCGGCATCGCGACATCGTGGCCCGCTTTGGTCGCTTTCCCCATCGCAACAAACAGCTGGGGCGCGCCAGCACGCCCGAAGAAGTCAGATTCCTGGCGCAGCCGGGCTCCGGCTTCTGATCGCAGGCTGTGTGTGACCATGCACGTAGCGTGAGCGCGTCGCTGGCGGCGGACGCGATCGCAGCCATATTGCGGCCATGATTCGACTCGACGCGGTCTCTAAGCAACACGGTCAGCAGATACTCTTTCTCGATGCCTCCATGAGCCTGTTCAAGGGCGAAAAGGTCGGCCTGGTCGGACCTAACGGTTCGGGCAAGAGCACGATCTTTCGCTTGATCGTGCGCGAGGATCAGCCTGACTCCGGAACCGTCGTCGTCGATCGCGGCATCACAGTCGGCTACTTCGACCAGGAAGTGGGCGAGATGAAAGGCCGCAGCGTGGTGGAGGAGACCATGGCCGGCGCGGGCGAGGTGGCGACGGTCGCCCACGCACTACATGAGGTCGAGCACGCGATGGCGGACCCAGCGCGCGTCGATGAGCTAGACAAGCTAGTTGACCAGTTTGGCGAGCTGCAAGCGCGCTTCGATTCGCTCGGCGGGTACGCGCTCGAATCTCAGGCCCGGGAGATCCTATCTGGCCTGGGCTTTGCGCCCGAGAGCGTCGATGACGACGTCGGCAAGCTGTCTGGCGGCTGGAAGATGCGCGTCGCCCTGGCGCGGATTCTACTCATGCGGCCCGATGCGCTGCTGCTCGATGAGCCGACTAACCATCTGGATATCGAGTCGATCGTCTGGCTCGAACAATTCCTTCGCCAGTTCGAGGGCGGGCTTATCCTAACCTCCCATGATCGCGAGTTCATGAACCGGCTGGTGACTAAGATCGTCGACATTGATGCTGGCGAGTTGTCGACTTATACCGGCGACTACGAATTCTACCTGCGCCAGCGCGCGATTGCCGAGATGCAGCAGGAAGCGCAATTTGCGCGGCAACAAGCGATGCTCGCCAAGGAAGAGGCCTTCATCGCCCGCTTCAAGGCGCGGGCAAGTCACGCAGCCCAGGTGCAATCGCGCGTCAAAAAGCTAGAGAAGATCGAGCGCGTGCAAGCACCGCGTCGGCGTAAGGTCGTCGAGTTCGACTTCCAAAAGCCGCCGCGCTCCGGCGAGGAGGTGGCACGGCTCGAGTCCGTCAAAAAGTCATGGGGGACCCGCACCATCTACGATGGTTTGGACTTTTTGATCCGCAGGCGTGAGCGTTGGTGCGTGATGGGTGTCAACGGAGCTGGCAAGAGCACCTTACTAAAGCTCATCGTGGGCGCAGCCCAAGCTGACGCGGGCAATGTGACGATCGGCGCCAGTGTGAAGCTTGGCTACTTCGCCCAGCACGCCATGGACCTGATCGATGGCGACGACACTGTGATGGAAGCGCTGCAGGCCCAGTTTCCCCGCGCATCGATAGCGTCGTTGAAGACCTTGGCTGGCGCCTTCGGCTTCTCGGGAGACGATGCTGACAAGCGTTGTCGTATCCTATCGGGTGGTGAAAAGGCGCGCGTCGTGCTCGCGGGCATGTTGTTCGATCCACCGAACTTCCTCGTGCTCGATGAGCCTACCAACCACTTGGACCTCGACACCAAGGCGATGCTTACCAAGGCATTGGTCGAGTTTGACGGCACGATGTTGTTCGTCTCCCACGATCGCTACTTTTTAAGTGCGATTTCCAATCGTGTGCTCGAGATCAATCCGACCGGCGTCCATACCTACGGCGGTGGCTACACCGAGTACGTCAACGAAACCGGCCGAGAGGCGCCTGGCGTCGGCTGATGCCCTCGATCCAAATGGCGCCCGCGTAAAACAAGATCGGCGCGATGAGCCAGATCAGTTGCGGCACCAAGGTCACGTGGCCGACACCCCATGTGAATAGGGCAGGGTTCCATGGGCGGGGGATGAAAGTCCACGTCCCAGAGCCTGACGCCAGGAGCTCGACACACAGCTCCTGGGCCTGACCCCACGCGATCAGCACGCCCAGCTCCGCCAGACGCGGCCGGGCAAAGTGAGGGGGACGACACAGCTTGCGGACGAGCGCTGCCCCTACCAGAAACAGCGCCGCGTCCCACAGGGAATGCAAGATGGGTTGGGCCGCGGGATGGAAAGGGAAGCTGACGGCGAGACGGTAAGGGGGATCAGCGCTGAACGCCGGGCCTACAAGAAAGAACGCAAGCTCCCAGCTCATGCCAAGCCAGAAGCCGAGCCAAAACTGCCACCAGGTGGTCTGAGCCAGCGTGCCGCGCAGGCGCCGGATCAGCAGCCAAGCAAGAGCGCCTAGGGCCAAGCTCACATCGAGCCAGATGAAACTTTCAGAGAGGCTCAACGCTCTACTCAGGACGTCCAGCTAAGCTCGTAATGAGCGGAGCTCTTCGATTGATCAGTAAGGTTTGCGACAGGATCCTGTCCGCCGGCGTTCTCCACCATGGCTCGGAATGCTGCGCTCCAGCCCTGTAAGAGCACATCGTTGTAGAGGTAGTCTGGAAAGCGCAGCACCAAGGAGCCACCACCGACTCGCGCCTCCAAGCTCGCTTGCACGCCGGGCATCAAATGCCGGAACGCGGTGGGCAAGGTGTGCATGACGAACGAGGGCGTTACCATGCGATACATCAGCGCATACATGCGGTTCTCTGCGAACCTACGGTTCACGGTATAATTGAAACGAAGGTAACGCTCGACGTTGCCGCCGAATGCGCCGTCGACGGTCGCCATGACCCAAGCGTTGCATCGCACGAGAGAGAGCAGGTTCGTTGCGGGTCGACGTTCCGTCACGAATTCTCGCAGCCAAGCGGGCGTCTCAGTAAGAAGCGGAAACGGTTGCATGTCCAGGCTGATGTTCACGAGTCCGGCGCGAATCTGACAGTCTGGGTAGCTGTTTTCCGCATCGGGCAGCTTCGCCAAATAGCTGCGCATACGCGGATACAGGATGTGCATCGCTGTTGCATTCATCGGTGCTGCCCCTTACACCGCGCCGCCCCGGATCGACGCTGGAGTGCATTCTACAGCATCGGGCCAGCTTTCGGTCTCGCGCTTGCCAGCGAGCTGTTGAACGAGTGGCCCCAAGGATGGGTACAGTCACGTGTGGGCGAGCACGTGTCTGGCGCAGTTGTGACCCGCGGCGCCGATCACCGAGCCCGCGGGATGACAACCCGCGCTGGCGCTGAAGAGGCCGGCTATCGGTGTGGCATAGGGCAAGCGATCGGAGAAGCCGAAGCTATTATCGATGTGGTGGATGTGCCCGTGCCGAATGCCGAATCGTTCTTCGATCGCGCGCGGATGCAGTAGCAGCCGGTCGACGACCAGATCCGAGGTGCCCGGTGCGAAGCGGTCACAAATCGTAAGGAGATGGTCCGCATAGCGTTCCCCTTCGGCTTCCCAGCTCGAGCCTGCAATGTCGAGGGGTACCCACTGCACGAACAGCGCGGAGCTATGGTGTCCCGCTTCGTCTTGTAGGGAAGGATCGAGGGTAGTCTGCAGATACCATTCGATCGTGGGGAAGTCGGGCAGCTTGCCGGACAACGCTTGCGCGTGACCATGCTTGATCTGCGCAAGCACGTCCGCCCCTTGGGGCAGCAGGTGCATCGTAGTCTGATGCTGACGCTTGTCTTCTGGTAAGCAGGTGAAGCGGGGCAAATCACGCAGCGCCAGGTTCAGCTTCAGCGTAGAACCGGGCCGCACATACTGATCGAGGCGCGTGTTGTACTGCGTATCGAAGCTCGCGGCGCCTACCAGCTCGCGCATGCGAAACGGGTCTGCATTGACGACCACACATCCTGCACGAAGCTCTCGATCTTCGCGTAACAGGACACCTCGAGCTTGTCCCTGCTCGACGATGATTTTTTGCACGGGACTATCCACTAAGATCTTAGCCCCCGCTGCGCGCGCGGCCTGGGCCAGCGTCTGGGTGACCGTGCCCATACCTCCCTGCACCATCATCCATGTGCCATTCGAATCCGGCAGTCGACACATGTTGTGCACAAGGAAGTTATGCCCGGTACCAGGTGTGTCCCAGCCTCCGAAAAGTCCACTGAAGCCATCGGTTACGGCATACATCGCTTGAATCAGATCGCTCTTGAAGTTGAAGCGTGCGAGGTAGTCGCCGATGCTGCCGCGGCACAGTGAGACGAACGCTTCGCGCAGGGCCGGGCGCACATAGCGCTCCGCGGTCTCTTCGATGCTGTACGGAGCGCTGAGCCAGGTTGCTGCCACGTCGTCGCGCAGCGCGCTCAGCTCCTGCTGTAGCGCCTGATGCGCGGCCAAATCCTGTGCCGAAAAGAAACGCAACATCTGGGATTCAAACGCCGTCTGGTCGCTACCGAACAGCAGGTAGCCCTGATCCTCGGTCGGTAAAAAGTAATGCGGATCGCGTCGCAATAGGGGCAGCTCGATGCCTAACGTGGACATCAGCTCAGGTGGCATCAGACCCAGCAAGTAGGCGCCGGTCGAATGCTTGAGCCCGGGCACTTTCGCAAAGGGCTGCTCGGTCCGGCATGCGCCCCCTATCATGGCTGTCGCCTCGAGCACCGTCACTTGACGTCCCGCTCGCGCCAGCAGCAGCGCTGCCACCAGACCGTTGTGGCCTGCACCGACGATGATCACATCCGTCTGCTTCGTCATCCACCCATGGTCGCTCGCTTACACTTAAGTTTTCGAGAAAACGGCGCGCGAGAGCAGCCCCGCGCTAAGGCATCGCGCACGATGCCTTAGAAGCATCTGCGCGCGTGTGCGAGGGCGACCTAGAATGGGCGACAAACCGTCAAGCCTGCCTTGAGCTAGGTACCCAAAGCGCGCACGGGCGATGTTACTGTCGATCCCCTGCTGTGATGCGGTCTCTGATAGTCGTGATGATGCTGGCAGTTGCGAGCTGCAAGGAGGAGGGCTGGCGCCCGAATCACGCGCCGCTTGATGTCGTCATCACGACCGCGCACATGACCGAAGCGCAACTGCAGGCGGTGGTGACTGCCGCAGACCGCTGGCACGACGAGCTTGGCAGTGAAGTCATACGGATCACGATAGGGCCGGACGCCGGCGTCCAATGCGGTCGCGTGGACCTTACCTTCTCCGCGATGCCGGGAACTGCAAACGGAACCACGATTCGACGAGGGTGCCGGGCCTCGATTATCTTACAGTCGGACCTATCGCCACGTTACATGAGCATCGTGGCAGCACACGAGCTTGGCCACGCGTTGGGCCTAGATCACGAACGCGAAAACGACTCCTTGATGAATGCCAGCGCGCCTTTTCACGGTGGATTCATCTCGGAGTCGCAACACGATTACGTCAGAGCCCTGCTCGACTGAGCACGCTCAAGGAACGATGCCGATGCACTGCGTTCCGCACTTGAAGGCTTCCTCGGTGCAGGAGTTGTCGTCGTCCAAACAATCGCTGCAACGCTCGACCTTGGACTCGAAATCCGCGTCGTCGTTGGCATTGTCGCGACAATCCTCGCGGCACTCCTCGACGTCGTAATCGGAGTCTGCGCAGTCCTCGTAGCGGTCGCAGATCTGGCGACAGTCAAGGCGGTTGTCGATGCGGTCGCCCGCCTCCGTGCCGCAGGCCATAGCGAATAGCGAGATCGTGCCTAGCACGAGAGATGTTGCGAACGGCTTTTCCATGTTTGCTCCTCGATTAGAAACGCGCGCTCAAGCGGCAACACGTTATGTATGGCGGCGGTAGTGCAACGTGCGTGCCGAACCCCAGCTGCCCGCTCACACCCACTTATGGACGGGTTCCAGTCGCTCTTTGCCCCAGTTGCGGCGGTTTACCCGAGCCACGATCGGGAAAGCGGTGCGGTTATGCAGACCCATGGGTGGGCGCACGGGACAATACGCGTCGGCGCATTCGGATCGGTAAGGTAAGGTGCGGGCTCGGCGGTCTACACCTGTCGCGCGGTCCACAGTGGGGAGCCCGTGCGCGACTGCGCCGTCACAACCTTGTCAACGCGCGCGAGGTCACCTGTCTGAGTGTGGACTCGTCACGCAACGCAAGAAGCGGAGCGAGGCTTTCACCACCACTCCGCTTCGATCACAAACAATCAGATCTTTGAGCGGGCAAACGGACTCGAACCGTCGACATCCAGCTTGGGAAGCTAGCGCTCTACCAACTGAGCTATGCCCGCGCATCGCAGCTATTTGCTACGAACGTCGCGATCCTAGCGCGGCCGTCTTGGGCGTCAACGTCGGAACCGCCAAGGCCGTCCAGGTGCACCGCAAAGGCCGCGCGCTCCGCAGCTTTTTTGTGCAGGGCGAAGTCTTTTGCTACGGCCTAGGCTAGAGGAGTTGCATCATGCTGAGCATTCGAGATAACGCGCAGCGCTTGGCCGCCTGCGCACTCATCTTCATGGCCTACGCGTGCGACGATGGCGACGCCGCGTCCCTTCGTTCCCAGAAGTGCGACGAGATCTGCGCCCACTTCGAAATGTGCGACGACGGCACGGACGAGACCGGTTGCCAAGATCGCTGTAAGGCTGAGTCGTTTCGGTCGGACACCTATTTCGAGATCAAGGCCGACTGCACCACCGACCTGACGTGCAATCGCTTGGTAGACCAGGACGACTCGTCTGATCTGACCGACT
Source organism: Polyangiales bacterium (assembly GCA_038257655.1). Taxonomy (GTDB): domain Bacteria; phylum Myxococcota_A; class Polyangia; order Polyangiales; family DASUME01; genus DASUME01. Next base: position 10,155 of record JBBSJC010000263.1, read on the forward strand.
GCATTCGCCGCGCGTTCCGCGACGAGCAATCCAGTGAGGCCGCGCAAAGCTTGTGCGTGAGTCTGGGCAACAAGCTTGCTGATTGCGATTCGAGCCTCTCAGCCGAGCGGGTTCGGAGCGAGTGCGATCCGGTCGCGATCACGCTCTCAGACGATTACCTGAACGCCTCTCAGCAGTGTGCCGGGGAGCGCTGCGCAGGCGTCGAGTCGTGCTTAGAGAGCCTCGCCGACGACTACACCACCACGGTGAAAGTCTATGCGGGCGACATCGACGTAGACAACTGACCTTAGCGACCGCCGCAAAACAACCAGATCGCCTC